>JBJXGS010000338.1:0-17624 GCA_046160545.1 Burkholderiales bacterium | reverse complement strand
GCGAGCATGAGCCATTCGCGCAGGGTGGCGCGGCGGGCAAACCAGCGCCACTGGCTGGGCTGGCGCGGTTCGGTCGAAGGCATGGCGGCATTCTAATGATCGGCTGCAACCCGGGCCTGGGAGATTGATGCAGTGTTGCGGCACTGGGACATCTTTTGTCGCGTCATCGACAACTACGGCGATATCGGGGTCGCCTGGCGTCTGGCGCGTCAGCTGGCGGCCGAACACGGGGTGGCGGTGCGCTTATGGGTCGATGACCTCGAACCCCTGGAAGCACTCGAGCCGCGTATTGACCCGGCGGTCGCGCGCCAGTCGCTGGCAGGCGTCGAAGTGCGGCGCGATGTGCGCGACGGCAACGCAGGGTCGGCCGCGCAGCCAGGCGATGTCGTGGTCGAAGCCTTCGGCTGCGAACCGCCGCAGGACTTCATTGCCTCGATGGCGGCGCGCGCTGCGGACCGGGCCCCGGTCTGGGTCAACCTGGAATACCTGAGTGCCGAGGACTGGGTCCATGGCTGCCACGGCTTGCCTTCAATTGAGCCCAAGACCGGACTGAAGCGCCATTTTTTCTTTCCCGGATTCACCGCCAGTACCGGGGGTCTGCTGCGGGAGCGCGGTTTGCTGGCCGAACGTGACGCGTTCCAGGCCAGTACGGCGATGCAGGCGGACTTATGGCGCCGGCTTGGCATTCCGCCCGGCCCGCCGCATGAATGGCGCGTCTCGCTTTTTTGCTATGCGCGTGCACCCGTCGAGGCGCTCCTCACGGGCTTGACGGCGCACCCCCATCCGGCGCGGCTCATCGTCCCGCGCGGCCCGGCAGCGCTTGCTGCAGCGGAATGGTTCGGCGTCCCGGCTGAACCTGGCAGCCAGGCGCGCCTGGGCAATCTGGCGCTGTCGGTCGTGCCATTCATGGAACAGGCCGAGTACGACCGCCTGCTGTGGGCCTGTGACCTCAACTTCGTGCGCGGCGAGGACTCGTTCGTGCGCGCCCAATGGGCCGGCCGACCGCTGGTGTGGCACATCTATCCGCAGGCCGAACGCGCTCACGAGGCCAAGCTGGACAGCTTTTTGTGGCGCTATTGCCATGGCCTGCACGAGCCCCGGCGCGACGCGGTGGCGCGCTTCATGCAGGCCTGGAACAGCGGCATCACGGGGATCAACGATTTCCCGGAACGCTGGCGCCTTTTTGCGGCCAACCAGTCTGCGTTGCGCTTGCATGCCGAAGCCTGGGCATGGCATTTGGCCGAGTCGCCTGACCTCGCAAGCCAACTGTTTGAATTTGCTGGAAAAGTCGCGTCCGACTTGCTATAATCGTGGGCTTTGTCACCGGTTGCCGACGAAACGGCAACACGCCCTCCAAAGGTCCAACCAATGAAAATCGCCCAGGAACTGCGCGCAGGCAACGTCGTCATGATCGGTGCCGACGCGATGGTCGTGCAGAAGGCCGAATACAACAAGTCCGGCCGCAACTCCGCCGTTGTCAAGATGAAGCTCAAGAACCTCCTCACCGGGGCGGGCGCCGAGAGCGTCTACAAGGCCGACGACAAGTTCGAGACCGTGACGCTGGAGAAGAAGGATGTCACCTATTCCTACTTCGCCGATCCCTTGTATGTCTTCATGGATGCTGACTACAACCAGTTCGAGGTAGAAGCCGAGAGCATGGGCGACGCGCTCCATTACCTCGAAGACGGCATGCCTTGTGAACTGACCATCTACAACGAGCGGGCGATTTCGGTCGAACTGCCGACCTCGGTGGAGCGGGTCATTGCCTACACCGAGCCTGCGGTGCGCGGCGATACTTCCGGCAAGGTGTTGAAGCCCGCCAAGCTCGCCACCGGCTTTGAAGTCGGTGTGCCCTTGTTCGTTGCGCAAGGCGACAAGATCGAGATCGATACCCGCACTGGCGAGTACCGTCGCCGGGTCTGATCCGCGCTGCGCGGTGCCCACCGCGCGATCAACGGGGTGTATAAGGGCCTTCTTGAGAGGGCCGGGACAAAGTGCGCGGCGTAGAATCATCCCTCCTGGTCAAGGAGAGGCCTTTATCCATGGCGCTCGATTTTGAGTTTGATGGCAAACCTCTGCCACAGGGCGGTCGTGCGACGCCGAGGCACTCTTCCACCGGCGATGTTGATTTGACCGGGTCGATGGAATCTCATTCGACCGACGCACCCGATATCGCCCTGGGCGGGACCACCGAGGTCGCTCACACGTCCGTGCCCGATATCGAATTGGTATCGACCGCCGAGGTCAATGCGCGCACGGAGGGGCCGACTCCGTCGCAACTGCTCGGCGAGGGCGAGCACGAGGCCACCGCGGTGGTCGACTGGAACAGCTATGCAACGCCGGATTTCGATCCGAGCGCGGACTCGCCCGCGCGCGTCGCGCCGGCGGTCAGGGTGCGCCCGGCTCCGTCGGCGCGGCAGCAGCCTGACCCACCGGCGCCGCCGCGGTCGGCGACCCGGGTCAGCCCGGCAGTGCAAGCGCCGGTTGCCGCGCAACCCGTAGTGAAGTCGCCGGCTGCCATGCCGCAGGCCGAGGGTGCAGAAGCAGTGGCCAGCGACGGCGCTGCCGATCTGCAAATGCTGGCCGGGCAAGTGGCGGTGCTCACCGAACTGGTCGTCGCCATGCTTGCGGCCATGCCGCAGCGCGAGCCCATTGCCCGGCTGGCATTGCGCAACGCCGAGCGCCTGCGTGACTACCCCGGCGCTGCTGGCACCAACTCTTCGTGGCGGGACGGCGTAGTGCGTGAGATTGAAAACCTGCGTGAAATCGCCGACAGGCTCACAGTGCGGGAAACCCGCAAGTGAGCGCAACGCAAAAGCGTGCGGCGCTCAAGGCTGCCTTCGACGGCGGCCAGCTCGTGATCGCCCCCGGGGTCTACGATGGCATCTCGGCCAAGGTCGCCGACGGCATGGGCTTCCCGGCGCTCTACATGACCGGCTACGGCGTGGTGGCATCCCATCTCGGGTTGCCGGATGCCGGTATCGCCACCTACAACGACATGGTCGGGCGGGTCGAGTGCATCGCTGGCATTACCACGACGCCGCTGATCGCTGATGCCGATACCGGCTACGGCGGTCTCCTGAATGTGCACCACACGGTGCGCGGTTACGAGGCGGCCGGCGCGTGTGCCATCCAGCTGGAGGACCAGGAGTTCCCCAAGAAGTGTGGCCACATGCTGGGCCGCCGGGTGGTGCCGGTTGAGGACATGGTCGGCAAGATCCGTGTGGCCGTCGATGCCCGCTCGGACCGCAATTTCCTCATCATCGCGCGTACCGACGCGCGAACCGCAATGGGGCTGGACGAAGCCTTGCGCCGTGCGGAGGCCTATGCGCGGGCCGGCGCCGATCTGCTTTTCGTCGAGAGTCCGGAATCCGTGGCGGAGATGGAACGTATCGGGAAATCGTTGTCGCTGCCGCTGGTGGCCAACATGGTGGAGGGCGGGCGCACGCCGGTGCTCCCGGCAGACCAGTTGCAGCGCATCGGCTACCGCTTGGCAATTTTCCCCGCGCTGGGGTTTCTCTCTGCTTCGGCCGCCATGCGTGGCGCCTTCGGCGAGCTCCGGCAAGAGCGTTCCAGCGCCGGACTCAAGCAGCCACTACTTGAATTCCAGGCCATGAGCGCGATGATGGGATTCGGCGAAATCGCCGAATTCGACCGCAAGTATCGCGACTGATCAGGGGGCGCCTCGGCGCGACCCGACAATCAGGTCCGTGCGAAGCGCGAACCGCGCGGCAGCATGAAGGCAGGCGGTATCTCGGCAGCCTCGTCGGAACGGCGCGGATCAACTTCGTCGGCCAGGGAAGATGCCAAATCGATGCCCTGGGCTTCGACGGCCTGGCGAAAGTGGGACAGTGCGGTGGCGACATCGTTCTGAGTCAGAGCCTGCGCGGGCTCGGCAAACTTGCCGGCGTCGCGGTCCAGGGAACCCGGATCACGTTTGGGCGGCAATTGCTCCGGCTCGCGCGCCTCCCCCTGGCCGTCACGTTCCAGGCGCGCGGCAATGTAGAGCAGTTCGGCTGCGGTCATCGCGGCATTGTGCGGCGACATCTTGCCGCGATAGCCGTAGGCCAGCATGGCCAGCTCGTAACTCACTGCCGCGCGTGCGGTGGTCAACGCGTCGGGTCCGGTAGAACGCAGGACCGATTCGATGTGACGCTCGGCCAGTTGCATCAAGGGCAAAAGATGGCTGGATGACCGTTGGTGTTCGATTGCAGGGGGCATGACGTTCTCCGACGAACTGCGGCGATGGTGCATCTTGTCGCGAACGCAGCCTTGCCGGTCTGAAGATCAGAACCCGCTTTCGGGGGCAGTTTTCGCGATGGTCGGGGCACGCGTATATTCCTCTACTTGCCCATTCCTGCTTCATTGACCATGACCCGCCGATTCCTGAGTTGCCTTGCCCTCCTTGCCTGCCTCGTTGCCGCTGCACCGGCCTGGTCCCAGGTACCCGCTCCGGATGCCGGCCCGTACGTGCCAACGCCACAATCGATCGTCGACGCCATGCTCGCCATGGGCAAGGTCGGGGCGAATGACTATGTCATTGACCTGGGATCAGGCGACGGGCGCATCGTGCGCACTGCGGCACGCCGCCTCGGCGCGTCGGGGGTCGGCGTGGACATCGACGAGCGCCTGGTCAAGATGGCCAACGACGAGGCGGCGCGCGAAGGTGTCGCCCAGCGCGCCCGCTTCGTCAACCAGGACCTGTGGAAGTTCGACACATCCAAGGCCACCGTGGTGACGGTATACCTGCTGCCCTCCATCATGCCGCGCTTGAAGGAGAAGCTTCTGGCCGAACTCAAGCCCGGCACGCGCATCGTCGTGCACGACTACCCGATGCCGGACTGGAAGCATGTGGACTATCAGGCGCTGCGCGAGCCCCTCAAGGTGCAGGCGCACGGCATGGACACTGCGTATTTGTACCTCTACGTGGTGCCACCCAAGAAATAGTCAGGCGGCAGCGGCCTCGGGCAGGCGCATCTCGAAGCGCACGCCGTCAGGCAGCTCGACTGCCGCGGCGTGTCCGCCGTGGAACTCGGCGACCAGGCGGACAATGAATAGCCCCAGCCCGAGATGCGGCTCGGCAGTGCCGTCGGCGTCGCGCGCCGAAACCATCGAATCGAACAGGCTGTCCCTGACCGCTTCTGCGAGCGGCGGTCCCTGGTTTGTCACCGAGACGACCGCCGACGTCCCCGCACGGTCAAGCGCGACGGAAATTGGCGATCCCGCGCGCGCGAAATCGAGCGCATTGCTGACCAGTTTGTCGAGTGCCTGGGCAAGCAGGTCCGGCGAGCCCGACACACGCAGCGGCGCTTCGGGCAGGCGCAGGTCGAAATGGCGCCCCGGAGCGGCGTCGCGATAGCCCTCGACGCAGCCCGCGACGACCTGACGCGCGTCGTAGGCCTCGCGCGGCGATGCGCCGACGGCCTCTTCGACACGCCGCGCCTCGCTCATGCGCGAGAGCATGGCCGACAGGCGCGAAACGCCTTCCTCGGCACGCTTCAGGTACACCATGGCGGCGGCGTTCAAGGAGCCTTCGCGCAGGTTGTCCAGCGAGGAACGCACCACCGCGATGGGTGTGCGCAGCTCGTGGGCTAGGCGCGTGCCGAGTTTTTCGAGATAGTCGTGCTGCTGGGCGATGCGTCCGAGCAGCGTCGCGAAGCTGCGCGACAGGTCGCCAATCTCGTCGCCGGAGCGCCCGGCTCGCTCGATGGCGCGCAGGCGCTCGGGAGCGATGCGGCGCCGCTCGGTATCGAGCGCCGCCAGCGCGTCGTCGGAGAGTCGCACCACGCGGCGCGTGATCGACGAGGCGACCAGCAGCAGCACGATGGCCGTGACCAGGGTCGCCGCCAGGGTCGCGGTGATGAGCTTTTCCAGCGCGCGGGTCGCGAAGGACGCGATCGCATTGGTGGTCTCCTCGACGACTACCGCACCGATGACATCGTTGCCGGCGAAAACCGGATGCGCAGCCGAGACGATCTCGGCGCGCTCGTCCACGCTCAAGCGCTTGCCCACCGTGGCGATGCCGGTCAGCGCGCGCTCGACTTCAATGGCCCCCGAGATGACGGACTCGGCAAGGCTGTCGTCGAAATCCGTGCCGGGGCGTGTGAGCAAGCGTGCGTAAAGCGGGCGCAGGAGTGTCGACTCGACGCGCTCCCAGGCCGATGGCGGCGCAGCGTCGACCCCGCTCCTGGGTAAGGTCAGGCTGCCTGCAAGCGCCAGCAGGCGGCGTTTGCGATCCACCACCCAGACACGACTGGCGCTGCGGTTGAGGCCGCCGACGATGCGCGTGACTTCGTCGCCGACCGACTCCTGCGCAGCCGCGGGCGGGGGGGCAAGGGGTAACGCTGGCAGAGCGGCAGGTTGCGCGGCGGTCGCGCGCTGCGCTTCATCGCCGTCCTGCGACGGGACGAGCGCGGGCGGCGCTTCGGCAGACGGGGCTGCAGGTGCAGGCGTAGGCGTGGGGGCCGGAGGCTTGGGTGGCTCGGGCCGCAGTCGCAGCACTGCTGGTCGATCGTGCAGTGTCGTGGCAATCGCTCGAGCTGCCGCGAGCAGGGCTTCTTCCTGCTGGGTACGCAGAAGCGCCTCGAACTCGCGCACGTAGGCCACGCCCACCAGGGGCAGGGCTGCGAGGGCGGCCGTGGCCAAAAGCAGTTTGGAGCGCAGTCCTATGCGTGGCATGGCCGAAGGCTACCCGAACCGCGCGGCATCCCCGCCCACGGGCTGATGGCACCTTATTGGCGCTATTCGCGCCAGCGGTAACCCATGCCGTAGACCGTGTCGATGGCGTCGAAATCCGCGTCGAACGTCTGGAACTTGCGCCGGATGCGCTTGATGTGCGAAGTGATGGTGCCGTCGTCTACGACGATCTTGGCATCCCCCATCAACTGGTCGCGGTTCTTGACGTGGCCGGGAAACTTGGCCAACGCGTGCACCATCCAGAATTCGGTCAGCGTGAGGTCCACCTCGTGCGACTTCCAGCGCGCCAGAAAGCGCTTCATGTCCAGGGTCAGGTCGCCGCGTTCGACCAGCTCATCCACCCCCTGCGGCGCACCGGCGAGCTCTGCGCGGCGAAACAGTGCCGCGATGCGCGCCAGCAGGTGTGGCAAGGACACGTCTTTGGTCAGGTAATCATCTGCACCCAGGCGCAGTCCGGAGACGATGTCGAAATCGGAGTCGCGGGCGGAAAGGAAGATGATCGGCAACGCGGCGGATGCGGCGCGCAACTCGCGGCACAGGGTGAAACCGCCGTCGGGTTCTGCCCCCAGACCGATGTCGACGATCGCCAGTTCCGGCAGGCGCAGTCGAAATGCCGCCGAGGCCTCGGGTCGCGCGGCGAAGGTGGTCACCTCGTAGCCGTGGCGCTTGAGGGCGTCGGCGTAGTTGGCGCGGATGGCGGCGTCGTCTTCGACCAGGGCGATGCGTTTGGTCATGCGGGTCTCGCGGGAGGACAGGGTGCGGTGACGATAGCAGAAGCAGGCCGGAACGCGACAGGCCGCAACCAAAAATCATGCCGCTGCCAGATTCACGCCTGGCTGCGCCCGATTTGGCGTCCCCTATTCGCCGACGATCCCGCCGTCGGCGCGGGTGATCACCACAGTGGCGCTGCGCGGCCGGCCGTGGCCATCCGGCCAGGCCGAGTAACGAGTCGGGTTGGCAGGGTCGGCGCGATCGCCCGGGAATTCACCCGGGTGCTGGATGTTGACAAACAGCGTGCGGCAGTCCGGCGCCATGACCGCGCCGGTCACTTCGCAATTCACCGGTCCGGTCATGAAACGCCTGAATTCCCCGGTGCGCGGGTTGCAGGCCAGCATCTGATTGTTGCCTATGCGCTCCAGTTCGCCCTTGTACATCTGCGAGGCGTGCATGTCGGTCTGCACCCACAAGACTCCGCGTGCGTCAAAGGCGAGGCCGTCGGGACAGGCGAACATGTCGCCCTTGATGTTGCCGACGGAATCAGGTTTCTTGCTCGCCGGATCGCCTGCCAGAACCAGCAGGTTCCAGTCGAAGGTCAGGGCGTCGAAGCCGGCTGACTCTTTCCAGCGCACGATCTGACCCATTACGTTGCCGGCACGCGGATTGGCTGCGTCAGGCGCGGCAAACCCATCCTTGCCGCGCGAACTGTTGTTGGTCAGCGTGCAATACACCCAACCCGAATGCGGATCGACGGCGACCCACTCCGGACGGTCCATCGGCGTGCCGCCAAGGAGGTCGCTGGCCTGGCGCGTCTTGACGAGCACTTCACCCTGGTCCGCAAAGCCGTTGGCCGCACTGAGCGGGCCCTGCCCGTGCACCAAAGGCAGCCAGACTCCGCGCCCGTCGGCGTTGAAGCGCGCCACGTGGAGCGTGCCGTGATCGAGCAGCGCGCGGTTGGCTGCCGCGCCGCCGCTACGCACGGCGTCGCGCGAGACGAACTTGTAGATGTACTCAAAGCGCGCGTCCTCGCCCATGTAGACCACGGCACGGCCGTCCTGGGTCAGAACGGTGGTCGCGCCTTCGCGGGCGGCGCGGCCCAGCGCGGTGCGCTTGACCGGGGTCGACAGCGGGTCCAGCGGATCGATCTCGACCACCCAGCCAAAGCGATTGAGCTCATTTGGATGGCGGCCAAGGTCGAAGCGCTCGTCGTGCTCTGCCCACGCAAAGAACGGCTGCTTGGGTACGCCCCAGCGTGTCTGGTGCGCATCACGTTTTTCCGGCGCGCGAAAGTAGAAGGCGGTGTTTTCCTCGCAAGTGAGATAGGTACCCCAGGGAGTCATGCCGCTGCCGCAATTGTTATAGGTGCCGAGTACGCGCCGGCCGGTCGGATCGAGCGCTGTCGTGAGCAGCCGATGGCCCGCGGCCGGGCCGGCGACATCGATCGGAGTGCGCGCCGTGATGCGCCGCGCATAGCGCGACGGCCGCACCATTTGCCAGCCGCCCGCGCCGCGCTCGATTTCGATGACCGAGACGCCGTGCGCGGCTTGCGACTTGGCAACCTTCTCGGCGGTCTGCACCTTGTGACCGTCAGTGTGCAGAAGACCCTCGTCGGTGTACTCGTGGTTCATGACCAAGAGCGCACGCCCGGGCGCAAGCGGGTAGAAATGCATGCCGTCGTGGTGCATGCCGCCTTGCGCCGCCTGCTCCGCAGCCGAGTTGGAAGCATCACTGTGATAGGCGGGCAGGTCGCCGGGGATGCCTACCGCATCGCCCCAGCGAAAAATCACCTGGGCACGGTAGCCGGGCGGGACGATCAGCGCGTCGCGTGCGTCCGGCGCCACGGCGGTGAAGCGAAACGGCGCATCGGACAGACGCGCCGCCGCGCAGCCGCCCATCAGCAATACCGTGGATGGTGCGAATACGCGTGCAAGAGCGGTCGACAGCGTGCTGCCGAGGAATATCCGGCGTCCTCTGGCGACGCTGTGGATGTCCGCGTTGGGGCTGCGATTCGAGTCTTCCGGCGCGTCGACTTGCATGAATGAATACTCCAGGGCAGAGCGCTGGCGCGGCGGCCGCAACCTGCTGCCATATTTGCGCCAGATTTTATCGGCATGATGACAAGCTGATTCGCCGAACGGTCAGCAGGACGCGTTGCAATGCATGCACCACTTGTTCAAGGAACAACCATGAAAACCGCCGCGATTGCCCGCCCCCAACTTGCACGCGACATGCTGTTGGCGCTGGGCTTGGCAGTAGGCGCAGGCCTCGCTACCGCACTGGCGGCAGGGTCGCTGGTGTTGGCGATCGCGCTCGTCGGCGCCTGATCGCAGGCTTCATCCTGTCGTTCCGGGGCGGGTGCCCCGGGCCGGTGGTTTCCGGGAAAACGTGGCGGCCGAACTGCCGCCGGCGCGGGTCTCCGGCCCCTGGAAGCCCCTGGCCCAGGGCGCCTGCCCGGCCGGGTCTCGAGTTGCCCGGGGTTGTCCCCGATGCGCTAAGGTTTAATGGGCATGGCATGCTGTTCCATCGGAACGGCTCTGCCCTTGCGCACTGACACGGAGAACGGGAAAAAACCGATCCTCGGGAAGGCGAAGTCTCCTGCGACTGCTCCTTGGAATGCAAGAGCCTGACACCGCTCTTTCCGCTCTTCGATAACTTCACGCCGTCCCGCGAACCCGCGTAATGCCGCGACGATGCCCGCGCTGATAAACGTGTCGAATAATTTTACATCTCTGCGGGCGGTAAATAAAAAAACACACAAAATCAATGAATTGAAATCATGGCCTGATGTTTGCTAGCTGATAATTACCTAAGTGAGGTGATTTGGGCAGATTGTCAATCCTGATCCTGAGCTCTGAGTGCATTCAACCAAAAGGGGTAAAACCATGACCAGAATCTCGGCTTTCTTTGCAGCGGGCGTACTTGCCATCGCCTCATTGGGCGCCAACGCGGCCATTTACACCACCACATTCCAGCAAGTTGGAAGCGACGTCGTCGCCACCGGCGCTGGAGAGTTCGATCTCACAGGAATGATCGCGGGATTTAGCGGCCCTCAGGAAAACCGTATCTGGTCACAGCTTGGCTTCTTCCTCTTTGGAAGCGGGAACTTTTTCTTTTTCGATCTGGCGATGACCGGACCGGGGGTTTTTGGGACCGGCGGTCAGGTTAACGCGACCTCTTTTTCGGGCGATCAGGTGGGCATTTGGACGCAGGTCAACCGGATCTACGTACCCGTGGGCTATGTCTCCGGGGACGATCTGGCGAACAGTGCCACCTGGGCGGGGCAGACGCTGGCGGACCTCGGTCTGACAGATGGCACCTTTTCGTACACTTTCGGCAACAACACTTTCAATGTCGTGGTTGGCGGCGTGACGACTGTTCCGGAGCCGGCGTCGTTGGCGTTGTTGGCCCTGGGTTTGGCGGGCTTGGGTTTTTCGCGCCGCCGCCGGTAGTTGCCATTGCCTCATCAGGGTTCGTGATCGGCAACAACCCCGCTTCGGCGGGGTTTTTTGTCTGTGCCCGGTACCTGATTCAAAGGGCGTGCGTGTGGCGAATCACGTGTCGAGGAGATGAGATTGTGGCGCTGGTGACTTCAGCCCGCGAACGGACTGAATTGCCGGCATTGTGCCGGCGGAGGCGTCCGGCTCTGCCTTGACCCTCCGGCGCATCGTCCTTGCTGTTGTGCATGCCCGGCGGCGACCGCGTGATGGGGCGGCTGTCATGTCAGGCTGCATCAGATCGTTCCACGGCCTTGTCTGGCCGGGTCCAGGATGTTGGAAACTCCTAGTCGCTTGCTCCTCCGAGCCTCGGGCACAATGCCTCATGTCTGAAGACTGAGGCGGTATGAAAATGGCTGACCAGACGGTGGATTCGGGCCAGCAGGCGCGGCCGGGCAAGGCCAAGCGGCGCATCCTCATTGTGTTCGCGGTGGCAGTGGCGCTACTGGCTTGCTACGCACTTGCCGGTTATAAACTGGTGCCCTGGCTTATAAAGCGCGAACTGCCCAAGTACGCAGCCAAGGAGTTGCAGCACCAGGCACGGGTTAGCGAGGTGCGCTTCGATCCTTTCCGCCTGGAATTCGCGGCCAATGACCTGAGCCTGGCCGACACCCGGGGCGGCGCGCTCATCTCCATCAAGCACCTGGCGGTCAAGCTTGATTGGGCGTCGATTACGCGGCGTGCCTGGTCGTTTGCCCACGTGCGCATCGGTGAGCCGCGCGTCAATCTGGAGATCAGCCAGACCGGGCGACTCAACTTCGCCGATCTGATCGACGCACTCAATCGCGAGCCGCCGGACCCGGATAAGCGCCTGCCGCGCATGCTTCTGGAAGAAGTCAAGGTCACGGCCGGGCGCGTGGATTTCAACGATCGGCAGGCAGGCGTCAGCAATGCGTTGGCGCCGATCGATTTCCAGCTTGCTGACCTCTCCACCCTGCCGGAGCACAATGGTCAGCACACCCTGACGGCGCGCACCGCCAATGGAGGATCGGTGCGCTGGAAAGGGACGGCGTCCTTGACCCCCATCGCCGGCAGTGGTGAAGTCGTTGTCGAAGCACTGGCCCTGGCCGCGCTGCAGCCGTACTTCAAGGATTACCTCGTGGCCGTGGTGACCGATGGTCGCCTGGCGCTGCGCCTGCCCTATGGCTTCGCCTATGCGGGTGGCAAGGTGGGGGCAGAGCTCAAGAAGGCCAGCGTGAATATCGAGTCACTTGCCGTCACACATGCTGGAGGCGCACCCCTGATCACACTGCCGTCGGTCGCGATCGAAGGGGTGGACGCGATTCTGAAGACGCGCAAGGCGAGCATCGCGGGGATCAAGGTGGCGGGAGGGCGCATTGCGGTCAAGCGCGATGCCAAAGGGGAGATTGATCTCGCCGCGCTGGTCAAGCCGGTTGCGCGCGAGCCGGGTATTGCGCCGTCCATTGCGCTTGCAACAACTGCCGCGCCATCGGCAACCGTGCCGGCCGCGCCAAACAGTGCTGCGGCCCCGGTATCCACGGCGCCTGATCCCGGCTGGGAGGTCGTGCTCCAGAGTCTGCGCGTTGACGATTTTTCCGCCGAGTTTGCCGATGCATCCGCCGCGCAACCGCTCGGTGTCGTCGTTGGAAAGATCGGTCTTATGGCCTCGGCCGGCCTGGCCGCCGGGGTCGTGAGGGCAAGCGTTGCGACCTTGGGCCTGGCCGATATCGCGCTCGGGCCGCGCGCGGCTCCGCCAATCAGGCTGGCGAGCCTGAACGTGAGTGGCGCCACCCTGGACCTTGGGGCCCGCTCCCTGGCTGTCGAGCGTGTTGCGCTTGGTCCGATCGCAGCCAAGGTGGCGGTCGATGACAAGGGGCGAGTCGACCTGCTGGACATGCTGCCGACAGCGGCTACGCAGGCCAAAGCGGCAGCGCCGGCAGCCGCTCCTTTCGCCGTGACGGTGAGCGCAGTGGACTTCGAGCGCGTGACGCTGGATGTCAATGACCGTTCCAACCAGGCCCAGGTCGCTGCGCAGATCGCGCGAGCCAAGGTCGGCTCCATCACCGCAGGAACGGGCGTGCAGGTCAAGTCGGTCGAATTCGAGGGAGTCACCGCAGATGCCATGCATCCCGCCGCACAGGTGCGCGCGCAAGGGGCGCGCCTCCGGTTGGCGGGGCTTAACGCCGAGGCCAGGCAGCCAGGCGGCCTGCGCGTGGCGAGCGTGGACTTGGGCGGCATGGTGGCTGACATCGACGCACGCGCCCTGGGCCTCAAGCTGCGCGCCGAGGATGTCCGTGCCCGTCTGACCGATCTGACAGGTGATCCCAAACGTGCGATCGGTTTTGATGCCGGGTTGCGCCTGCGCGAGGGGGGCGTGTTGTCCGCGCGCGGCAAGGCCGTCGCAGCCACCGGTGCGGTCGACGCGGAGGTCAAGGTCGAGCAATTGGCGCTGGCGATCGCCCAGCCATTCATCGCGAAGGTGATCCGCCTGAAGATCGCCAGCGGCACGGCCAGTGCGCAGGGCAGGCTTGCCATCGGCGGCGATGGGCCCTGGCTGCGCTACACCGGCGCGGCGGGGGTCGCTGACCTGCTGCTCAACGAGGAAGACGGCAAGCAGTTTGCCGCGCTCAAGTTCGGCGGCGGCGACGGCATGGACGTACAGCTCAAGCCCGATGCGATCGAGATCCCCGAATTGCGACTGGATGGTCCACAGGCACAGCTCTTCATTGACGCCGATCGGACCTTGAACGCGGTGCGCCTCCTCGTGGCCGCGCCCGCAGGGGCGCCGCCGGGCGCACCATCAGGCGGAAGCGCTGCACCGTCGACGACCGCAGCCGGAGGTGCAGGGCCGCCGCCTGCGACTGCTGCGGGCACCGGCGCAGCCGCGACGGGCCTGCCACCGATCGCGCTACGGCGCGTGCGCATCAACGACGGCAAGCTCGATTTTCAGGATTTGAGCCTGCGCCCGCAATTCGGCGCGAAGATCCATGAGCTCAACGGTGTCATCACCGGGCTTTCGACCAGCCCCTCCTCGCGCAGCCGAATCGAGCTCGATGGGCGGGTCGACGAGTTCGGTTCGGCGCGCATTCGCGGCGAGTTGAACCCATTCTTCCCGCGCCTGTCCACCGATGTCGCGATGGTGTTTCGCAATGTCGACATGACCACCGCCACGCCCTACGCGATGAAGTTCGCGGGCTACCGCATCGCGTCAGGCAGGATTTCGCTGGACCTGGGCTACAAGGTGCGCGAGAACCGGCTGGAAGGCGACAACAAGGTCGTGATCGACCAGCTGACTTTGGGCGAGCGGGTCGACAGTCCGGACGCGATCCGACTGCCCCTGGCCCTGGCGATCGCCGTTCTCAAGGATAGCGACGGGCGCATCGACCTGGGGCTGCCGATCTCGGGCAGCCTGGACGATCCGCAGTTCAGTTATGGCGCGCTGGTCTGGAAGGCGGTCGTCAATGTGTTGACCCGGGTGGTCACCGCGCCGTTTCGCGCGCTGGGTTCGCTGTTCGGCGGCGACGGTGCGCGCCTGGAGGCGATCGCCTTCGAAGGCGGCTCGGCGCAGGTGGCCCCGCCGGAACGCGAGAAGCTGCGTCAGGTGGCCCAGGTGCTGGCCAAGCGCCCGCAACTGAAACTTGCGATTCCGGCTGGGTTCGACGAGGCGCTGGATGCGCCGGCGCTGCGCGAACGTGCCGCGCGCGTGGAGATTTTGAGGCGTGCCGGGCTCAAGCTTGCCGATGGCGAAAGCCCGGGGCCGCTGGATCCGCAGGATCGGGCGCAGCGCGCGGCACTACGCGAGATTTTCGTGGCCCGGCACGGCGCACCGGCTCTCGAAAAGTTGAAGGACGAGGCCGAGCGCGGCACGTTGGGTGACACCAAGAGTGGCAAGCCGCAGGCGCCACCGGTGTGGCGGCGGGCCATCAACATGGTGCAGGGCGAGCCGCAGGTGGCCGATCCCGGCGCCTACTACGGTGCGATCGCCGAGCGACTCTCCGCCAGTCAGCCGCTGCCCGCCGATGCGCTGGCAAAGCTTGCGTCCGAGCGCGCCGCCACCGTTACGGCTGCGCTGCGCGAAGCCGGCGTTGACGCAGCGCGCATCGCCGCCGGTAAGCCACAGCCGGATGCAGGCGGGGGCAAGCAGGTCGAACTCAAGCTGGGGCTGGACGCGCGCTGATCGAGCCGCTGGTCACTGCCGTGGCATCCGAGTATTTCAGGACGTCCGGCTCGGGGCGTTGGTGGCGGGCAGCGACGCGCGCGCTTCCTCGATCGCCTGGCTCACATCAAGGGCACGATTGAAGACCGGAACCTCGGATGCCGGTGGCCGGTAGAAGACCACGCGATTCTCGGGCGATTGCTTGGAGCGATACATCGCAGCGTCGGCATGCGCCAGCAGGGTCTGCTGGTCCTGTGCATCGACCGGGTAGATGGCCACGCCGAATGAAGCCGCGACTGGCGACTCGCCACCAAGCGCGGGGTAGGGCGACTTGATGACGGCCAGGAGCTTGTGCGCGATGTCGGCGATCTCGCCGTCAGTGCCAGTCTGTTCGAGCAGGACCACGAATTCGTCCCCGCCCATGCGCGCCAGCGTGTCCGAGGAACGCAGGCTGTTCTTCAGGCGCTTGGCGATGTCGATCAGGAGCGTGTCGCCGGCCTGGTGCCCGAGGCGGTCGTTGACCTGCTTGAAGCCATCCAGATCGATGAACATCAGCCCCAGGCGCCAGCCGTTGCGCTTGGCGCGCTGGATGGCGCGTTCGAGTTCCGCGTTGAACGAGAGCCGATTGCGCAGCCCGGTCAGGGCGTCGTGCGTCGCCGCGTAGGTCAGGCGTGCCTCGGCCTCGCGGCGCAACCAGAACAGGGCAATCTGCCCGCCCAGCGAGCGCGCCAGCAGCTCGATCGACTCGTCAATTCTTTGTCGGTGCGGCGAGAGGAATTCGAGTACGCAGACGACCTCGCCTTGCACCACCACCGGAAAGGCGAAGGCCGCATGAAGATTTGCTGCCAGCGCTGCATCGCGGCGACTGAAGTCCGGCTCCAGCGCAATGTCGCGCATCGCAATGAGGGTCTGCTCGGTCCAGGCGCGCGATACCAGGTCGTGCGGTGCGACCGGAAAGCGGCGTGCGCGTGAAGCATCGGCCAGAGGTGCCGCAGCATCCGCCGCCCACACCTCGCCGCACAGGAGCGTGTTGTTGCGGGTATCGCGCATCCAGCGCGCACCAAACTGCCAGCCGAGCGGCTTGCACACCGCCTCGAGAATGCCCGGCAGGGCTTCCGACAGCCGCGCGGCGCTGGCCAGGACCCCTGTGACGGCGTCGTTGATCTCCAGTTGCACCTTGGTCTGGTGGACCGCGGTGTGATCGCGGCTGGCGCCGCGATAGCCGACGAATCCGCCGCTGCCATCGAACACCGGCACGCCACTCATGGCGCTGTAGCGCAGCGTGCCCTGCGCGTCGATGCGTCCGACAATGAAGTCATGCAGCGGACGCCGTTCGCGCAGGGTGCGCCTGAACTCTTCCCACTGCGCCGCGCTCACGCCGATCGAAGGCGAGTCCCAGGGCGTGCGGGCGACCAGGGGGTCAAAGTCAAAGCGCGCTTCAATGCGATCGCGATACAGGATGCGCGAGTATGCGAGGTTGGCATCGGTCTCCCAGAACACGTCATGGCCGGAATAGATGAGCTGCTGAAACACCTGCGCCCAGCCGGCATGGATCAGGCGCGCGTTGTCATCGGCATCGCCGACCTGCGCCAGAGTCAGCGGCCCCAGCCGCTGCAGTGCCTCAAGTGAACGCTTGCGGCGCTCAACCACGAACAGTGCCACCGCCAGGCCAAGGGCTGCGACGACGGCCAGAAGCGCGATCAGGCCCATGACCGACTTGGGATCGGGATCAGCCGATGGTCACGCCACCGTCGGCGACGATGGTCTGGCCGGTGATGAACGCCCCGGCGGGGCCGGCCAGCATCACGGCAATGCCGGCAATGTCGTCGGGATCGCCCAGGCGCCGGAGCGGCGTCTGAGCCTCGCGCGCCTTGCGGTTGCGCTCGTCCTCCCACAGGGCGCGCGCGAAATCGGTGCGCACCAGCCCGGGCAGGATGGCATTGACGCGAATGTTCTTCGGGCCCCATTCGACGGCCAGGTTGCGTGCCAGCGCGGCGTCTGCCGCCTTTGACACTCCATACAGACCGATGACGCCATTGCCACGCAGCGCGGCGATGGAAGAGACGATGATGATGGCGCCGCCGCCGCGCTCGGCCATCTGCGGGGCGACCATGTTGCAAAGTTGCCAGACCCCGCGCACGTTGGTGCCCATGATCTTGTCGAAGGCCTCGTCGGATGCCGCCGCGGTCGGCCCGAACACCGGATTGGTCGCGGCATTGCAGACCAGGATGTCGATGCCGCCGTAGGCACCCAGGGTTGCCTTGACCAGTGCTTCCAGTTCCTCCTTGCGCGCCACATTGCAGGGCTGGGCGATCGACGCCAGTCCTTCGGCATCGAAATCCGCCTTGACCTGGGCGCAGGCTTCCGCCTTGCGGCTGGAGATGACCACGCGCGCGCCGGCCAATGCCAGCTGTCGGGCGATGGCGCGGCCTATGCCTTTGGTCGATCCGGTGATGAGCGCGGACTTGCCGGTCAGGTCGAATAGCGGTGAGGGCATGGGCCAAGATGTAATAGGATGGAGCGATGATTCTAGCCGCATCGACATTCCCGATCCCGCCGGATAGCGGGAGCCCCGCGCAAGTGTTGCGCTTCTGGTTCGG
>JBJXGS010000337.1:0-6174 GCA_046160545.1 Burkholderiales bacterium | reverse complement strand
TACATGGCGACGCTGTTCGGCATCGTCATGATGTCCCACCAGGTCGGCGGCTTCCTCGGCGCCTGGCTCGGCGGCCAGGCCTACGAGGCCACCGGCAGCTTCGACTGGATGTGGTGGATCGACATCGCGCTGTGCCTGTTCGCCGCCGCGGTGCACCTGCCGATCCGGGAGGCGCGGGTCGCGCCGCCCCGGGCCCAACCGGCATGACCATCAAGCGCGCGATCCTCGGCGGTCGGCCGCGGCCTGTCGGTTTCCTGTAACATTTGCGCCTTACCCTCTGACAGCATGCGCGCGGCTCCGCGCGTTCTTCCCATGATCCTCAAGAGGCCTTCCATGATTCGCCGCACGTTCATTGCCCTCGCATTCGGTACCGCTTTCGCCGCCGCATCCGGCTTCGCCGCCGCGCAATCGCGCGCGATCTGCTACAACTGCCCGCCAGAGTGGGCCGACTGGGGTTCGCAGCTGAAGGCAATCCAGTCCCGCATCGGCATCGCGGTGCCGCCGGACAACAAGAACTCCGGCCAGGCGCTGTCGGCGCTGATCGCCGAGAAGTCCAAGCCCGTCGCCGACGTCGCCTACTTCGGCGGCACCTTCGGCGAGCCGGCCCGCGGCGCCGGCGTGCTCGCGGCCTACCGCCCCAAGGGCTGGGAGCGCATCCCGGCCGACCTGAAGGATGCCGACGGCTATTGGTTCACGATCCATGCCGGCACCCTTGGCCTGTTCGTCAACACCGCCGCGCTCAAAGGCAAGCCGGTGCCGCAGAGCTGGGCGGACCTGCTCAAGCCCGACTACCGCGGCATGGTGGGCTACCTCGATCCCACGAGCGCGGCTGTGGGCCAGGTCGGCGTGATGGCGGTGAACCTGGCGCTGGGCGGAACCTACGACAACCTCGAGCCCGCGATCCGGTTCTTCAAGGAGCTGCAGAAGAACCAGCCCATCGTCCCCAAGCAGACCTCGTACGCGCGCGTGATCTCGGGCGAGATCCCGATCCTGTTCGACTACGATTTCAACGCCTATCGCGGCCAGCACACCGACAAGGCGCCGGTGCGATTCGTCATCCCCCGGGAAGGCACCGTGGTGTTCCCCTACATCATGGGTCTGGTCGCCAACGGGCCTAACGCCGACAACGGCCGCAAGGTGCTCGACTTCGTGCTCTCGGACGAGAGCCAGACGATGTGGGGCAACGCCTACCTCCGACCGGTGTTCGCCGAGAAACTCTCGGCCGAGGCGAAGGCGAAGTTCCTGCCCGATGCAGACTATGCGCGCGCCAGGCCGATCGACCTCAAGCGGCTGTCCGCCGCACAGAAGGCGATCGTGGAGCGCTACAAGGAAGTGAACTGACGATGGCATCCCTCGCCGCGCGCCTGGCGCGCGGCGACGGCGGGCTGTACCTGCTGATCCTGCCCGCGGCGATCGTTTTCGCCGCGTTCTTCCTGGTCCCGCTCGGGCAGTTGTTCGTGATCGGCGCCAGCGGCAAGGACGGCATCGCGGCCTACGCCTCGATCGTAACCAATCGCTCGTACTTCCAGAGCCTGCTGTCGACCACGGCGCTGGCCGCGGGCGTCACCGCCGTGACGCTGGTCATCTCCGGCGTCACCGGCGTATTCCTTTCGCGCAATCATTTCCGCGGGCGCGCCGTGCTGGTGGCGATGCTGACCTTTCCGCTCGCGTTCCCCGGCGTCGTGATCGGCTTCATGGTGATCATGCTCGCCGGCCGGCAGGGTGCGATCGGCGACCTGCTGGAATGGCTCGGGGGCGAGCGCATCGTGTTCGCCTACTCGATGGCGGGCCTGTTCCTGGGCTACGTCTACTTCTCCATCCCCCGCACCCTGGTCACGGTGATGGCAGCGGCGGAGAAACTCGACCCCCGGCTGGAGGAGGCGGCGCGCTCGCTGGGCGCGGGGCCGGCCCGTGTGGTCGCCGACGTCATCGTGCCGGGCCTGAAGCCGGCGCTGCTCTCCGCGGGCGCGATCTGCTTCGCCACTGCGATGGGCGCCTTCGGCACCGCGTTCACGCTCGCCACGCGCATCAACGTGCTGCCGGTGACGATCTACGGCGTGTTCACCGAGCAGGCAAACATCGCCGCGGCGGCGGCATTGTCGTTCGTGCTGGGCCTGCTCACCTGGCTGGTGCTGGCGCTGGCGCGCACTGCGGCCGGCTCCACTGTGGCCGCGGCCGGCTGAGCATGCGCCGCCGCGGTCCCTCGTTCTGGCTGCTGCTCGCGTTCACGCTGCTCGTCTGCGCCTTCCTGATCGTGCCGATCGCGATGTCGATGCTGGCCGGCATCACCGTCAACTACCAGAGCGGGATCAGCAGCGGCGTCACGCTGCGCTGGGTGACGCAGGTCTGGGAGGGCTACCACGACACCATCTTCCGTTCCATCGGCATCGCACTGGCCTGCCTTGCCTGCACGCTGGTTCTCGGCGTACCCGCCGCCTATGTGCTGGCGCGGCGCCAGAACGCGTTCACCCGCGCCATCGAGGAACTGCTGGTGATGCCGGTGGCCATCCCGGGCCTCGCCACCGCCATGGCGTTGATCGTCACCTACAACACGCTCGGCGGATTCCGGACCTCCTGGACGTTCATCCTGGTCGGCCACGTACTGTTCACGCTTCCGTTCATGGTGCGGGCGGTGCTGGCGGTGATGGGCGCGGTGGACCTGCGCACCCTGGAGGAGGCCGCGTCGAGCCTAGGCGCCGGCTTCCGACAACGCTTCTTCGGCGTCGTGCTGCCCAATTGCCGCTCCGGGATCCTGGCCGGATCGCTGATGGTGGTCACGCTCTCGATGGGTGAATTCAACCTCACCTGGCTGCTGCACACGCCGCTCACGAAGACCTTGCCGGTGGGACTGGCGGACGCCTACGCGTCGCTGCGCCTCGAGGTGGGCAGCGCCTACACGCTGGTGTTCTTCATCATGATCGTGCCGCTGCTGGTCATGATCCAGCTGCTCTCGGGCCCCATTCACGCATCGGCGGCTTCCCGATGAGCGGGAGCGCACCGGTGGCGATCCGGCTGCAGGCCTGCGCCAAGACCTTTGCGGACGGCACGCGGGCACTTGAGCCGCTGGACCTCGAGATCGGCGCCGGCGAGACCGTGGTGCTTCTGGGCCCATCAGGCTGCGGCAAGACGACCACGCTGCGGCTCATTGCCGGGCTGGACGAACCCGACCCAGGCGGCCGGGTGCTGTTCGACGGCGACGACGTGACACGCCTGCCGGTCGAACGGCGCAACGTCGGGCTCGTGTTCCAGTCCTACGCCCTGTTCCCGAACATGGACGTGCGCGGCAACATTTCGTATGGCCTGCGCATCCGGGGCATGGCGCCCGCCGAGCGCAATGCGCGCGTCGACGAATTGCTCGCGATGATGCGCATCGAGTCGCTGGCAGCCCGCCGCATCGACCAGCTCTCTGGCGGGCAGCGCCAGCGCGTTGCGCTTGCTCGCGCGCTGGCCGTGCGGCCGCGGGCGCTGCTGCTGGACGAGCCGCTCACCGCCCTGGACGCGAAGCTGCGCGACCAGTTGCGCGTGGAGATCGATTCGCTCCTTCGCCGCCTCGGCATCACCGCGATTTACGTCACGCATGACCAGGCCGAGGCGATGGCGCTCGGGGACCGCATCGTGGTCATGTCCCATGGGAGGGTTGCCCAATCGGGCACGCCGCGCGAAATCTACCGCGCGCCGGCGAACGCCTTCGTCGCGGGATTCATCGGCACGATGAACCGCCTCAACGGTCGGGTCGAGCAGGCCGGGGGCCGCTCGCGCTTCGCCACGGCCGCAGGCACGCTCGACTGGCCGGATGCGCCGGCGCAGGCAACCGAAGCCCGGTTCCGGCCGGAGTCCGTCCGTGTAGACGAAAACGGGGTCCTCGCGGCCACGGTCAGCGCCGCGTTCTTCATGGGCGACCGCACGCGGCTCGTGCTCGACTGCGCCGGGCAGCCGGTGACCGTCGAGGTGCCGGACCGGCGCGACTACGCGCGCGGCGACGCGGTTCGCCTCGCCATTGATCCCGCTTCGTTGCTTTGGCTGAAGGAGGAAGCATGATCCTCGCGCAACTCACCGACTTGCATGTCCGCGAAGCAGGCAGGCTCGCGTATCGCAAGGTCGACACCGGCGCGGCGCTCGAGCGCGCGGTGGCCGCGCTCAACGCCCTCGACCCGCTGCCCGGTTACGTCGCGCTCACCGGGGACCTGGTCGATTTCGGCACGCCAGCCGAGTACGCGCGCTTGCGCGCGCTTCTCGCGCCGCTCCGGTTCCCCTACCTGCTCCTGCCCGGCAATCACGATGAGCGCAGTGCGCTGCGTGAAGCATTCCCGGAGCATGACTACCTGCCGCAGGGCGAATTCCTGCAATACGACATGGACGCGGGACCGCTCAGGCTCGTGGCGCTCGACACGATCGTCCCCGGCAAGGGCGGCGGCGCGCTCTGCGCGCGGCGCCTGGAGTGGCTGGAGCGCACGCTGGCAGCCGAGCCGGGACGGCCGACCGTGGTCATGATGCACCACCCGCCGTTCGCCACCGGCATCGCGCACATGGACCGGATCGGGCTGGAAGGCAGGGACGCCCTGAAGACCGTGATTGCGCGCCACCCTCAGGTGGAACGCATCATCTGCGGCCACCTGCATCGCGCCATCCATCGCCGCTTCTCGCACACCGTGGCCTCGACCTGCCCCGCGCCCTGCCACCAGGTCGCCCTGGACCTGTCCCCGCAGGGGCCATCGGCGTTCGTGCTCGAACCGCCCGGCTTCCAGCTGCACGCCTGGATCGAAGGTGAAGGCCTGGTGACGCACACCGCGGTCATCGGTGAGTTCGCGGGGCCGCATCCGTTCCACGACGCCAGGGGCAAACTGATCGACTAGCGATCGACCGCCAATTACCGCGGCGCCTGCGATTCAATCGAGCCTGAGTCGTTCCAACCCCTCGAAGCGCGCAAAGTCGGCATCGAACGTCACCAGGCGAAGATGCGCGCAGCTGGCGAAAGCAGCCAGGTAGGCGTCGCTCCACAGACGCGCTGAGAATCCGGGCGCGCGTGCGTAACCGAGGAATGCGGCTTCGCACCCTGAAGGCTCCGCCGCGAGCGCCACCTCCGGCAAGGCGCGCAGCGCCGCGTAGTGGGCCGCAGCCTGCGACGGCGTACACGCCGCGGCGCCCATGAGCTTCGGCTGCGTGAGCAACCTCAGGAATCCCAGCATGGTGTGGCGACAAAAATGGATCGCAGGGGCCTGCGCGCCCTCCTCGCGCCAGTAACGCCGCGCGCGGGCGTGATGAACATGGTTATCCACCGACAACGCGATCCAGACGTTCAGGTCGGGCAGATCCCCCGCGCGCAGGTAGGCGCGCGCCGGCGGCTCGCCGGCCCGGGCGCTACCGGTCGGTGAGCGAATCGGCAAGCGCGGCGAGATCGGCGTTGCTGGTCGCCTTGAGCTTGCGCCGCCCGCCCCGCACGGGCGCGGGAAGCGGGCTAGGCACCCGCTGTTCGGCGCCGCGCCCAGCCGTGGCGAGACCGGCGCGAACCAGCCTCGGCACCAACTCCTTGAGCGTGGTGTCCTCGAGCGCCGCCTGCGCCTTCAGGGCTCGGAACAGGTCATCCGGCAGGTCGAGTGTGGTGCGCATAAACGCATATTAGCATACGACCTCAATACGGCGGCACCCCGATGCGCCCGATCATCGGCAGCTTGAGCGCCGGACGCAGCGGGTCCAGGCCGAAGGTGAGGCCAAGCACGTTCAACTCCAGCCCCTCGACGCTGCTCAGGGTCAGCCCGAGCACGCCGCCGAGCGACAGCTGCCCGCCGCGCCCACTGGGGGCCGCGCCCACCACGCTGTCGCCCAGGTAGTCCTTGCCGATCGCAGTGGGCGGCAGGTGCGCGCCCAGCTCCGGCACCGCGCGCGTGATCCACGCCACAAAGGTGTTGGAGTTCGGTCCCGGCCAGGCGCTGTATTCGTTCGCATAGGGATAGGACTTCGCCGCCGCCTCCACGCGCGGGATGAGCGCCGCGGCCTCCGCCCCGCGCTTGTCGGCGTAGAGCTCTGGCTCGGCGCCGAACCAGCGCGCATCCGCATGGCGCTGGCCGATGGACACCGCGGAACCGGACCAGCGCAAACGCCAGCCAATGACTTCGTACACCGTATAGGTCGCGGCATTCTCCGGCTTCACTGCGACCCAGGTATGCACGCCGAACA
>JBJXGS010000336.1:0-9324 GCA_046160545.1 Burkholderiales bacterium | reverse complement strand
TCGGTCGGCATCGGCCTGTACGCCGCGACCCGCGTGCATACCGCCAAGGACTTCGCCGTCGCCGGACGCAGCCTGCCCCTGCCGGTGGTCACCGCGACGGTGTTTGCGACCTGGTTTGGCGCCGAGACCGTGCTCGGCGTGTCGGCCACCTTCGTCAAGGACGGCATGGGTGCGGTGGTGGCCGACCCCTTCGGCGCCTCGATGTGCCTGATCCTGGCCGGGCTTTTTTTCGCGCCCAAGCTCTATCGCATGGGTTTGCTCACCATTGGCGACTATTACCGCGTGCGCTACAGCCGCCCGGTGGAGGTGATCACCTCGATTGCGATCGTGATCTCTTACCTGGGTTGGGTCGCGGCGCAGATCAAAGCCCTTGGGCTTGTATTCAACATCGTTACCAACGGCGCCATTACGAATGAGTGGGGCATGGTGCTGGGCGCGGCCATCGTGCTCACCTACACCACCTTCGGCGGCATGTTCTCGGTGGCCTTCCTCGACTTCATCCAGATGATGGTCGTGATGTGCGGGCTCATCATCATCGCCTGGATCATCAGCGACCTGACCGGTGGCGTGGCGCCGGTCATCGCGCACGCGAGTGAGGCCGGCAAGCTCGCCTTCTTCCCTGCCGAGGCGACGCTCGTCGCCTGGGTGCCATTCATCGGCGCGGGGCTCACCATGATGCTGGGATCGATCCCGCAGCAGGACGTGTTCCAGCGCATCACCTCGGCCAAGAACGAGAAGACCGCGGTGCGCGGCTCGGTTTTGGGCGGATCGATCTACTTCGCCTTCGCCTTCGTGCCCATGTTCCTGGCCTACGCGGCGACCATGATCGACCCGGCAAAATTCGGCGAATTGGTCAAGACCGACTCGCAACTTGTCCTGCCGACCTTGATCCTCACCCATACGCCGGTGTTCGCGCAGGTTATCTTCTTCGGCGCGCTGCTCTCAGCGATCATGAGTTGCTCCTCGGCGACTCTGCTGGCGCCCTCGGTCGCGTTCTCGGAAAACATCGTGCGCGGCTTCTACCCGAACATGAGCGACCGGCGCTTCCTGCTCGTCATGCGCTGCTCGCTCGTAGGATTTGCCCTGATCGTGCTCTTCGTTGCGATCAACAGCAAGCTCACCATCTTCCAGATGGTCGAGAGCGCCTACAAGGTCACGCTCGTCACCGCCTTCGTGCCGCTGGTCTTCGGGCTCTACTGGAAGCGCGCCACCACCCAGGGCGCATACTTTGCGATGACCCTGGGCATCTCGGTGTGGCTTTCCTGCGAAATTTTCGTCAAGAGCGAAATCTGGCTGGCGCAGATCGTCGGCTTCGTCGCGGCGATCGCGGGTATGCTGATCGGCTCCTTGTTGCCACAGAAAGTCAAACATGCGCCGCCGCCGGCGCATGTGCATCGTGCTTAAGGATTCCGGTGAATCGACGTAAGGTCGTACTCGCATTAGCTGCACTCCTGACAGCCACGCAGCTCGCACACGCCCAGCAGCGATCCGTGCGCGTCGGGGCTCTGGTCGGGCGAAAGATCTCGATCTTCTGGCCGCCGATCATCAAACGCCTGGGCGAACTGGGCTATGTGGAAGGCAAGAACCTTGTCCTGGAGTACCGCTCTGCGGACGGCGTATCCGAGCGCTTCGCAACGCTTGCGCGCGAACTGATCGATGCGAAGTGCGACCTGATCTTCGCGATCGGCGCCGAGCAGGCCGCGCGCGCGTTGATCGACGCGAAATCGCCGGTCCCGACAGTTATCATCGCGAACGACTATGACCCGGTGAAGTCGGGCATCGTCGCGAGCTTGCGGCGACCGGGTGGCAACGTCACCGGCATCGGTGTTACGCAGCTCGAACTCGCCGCAAAGCGCATGGAAATCATGCACGAAATGTTGCCTGCTGCGAGGCGCTATCTGGCTCTCGGCGACACCTTCTCGAAGGATCAGCTCGATGCCGTTGTTCAAGCCGGGCGGCGTTTAGGCGTTGAGGTTGTCGCGGAGACTTTTGGCGCACCGCCTTATGATATCGAGGCGGTGCTGACCAAGTATCGCCAGCAGCGGATCGACGCGCTGATGCTCACCTCATCGCCACACCTGGCAGACCTGCGCGTCAGGATTTCTGCGACGGCACTGAAACTGGGACTGGCTGTCTCGACCCCCAATTTGTGGGATGACGCATTGTCGTTTGTACTCAATTTCGCCCCGGACCAGCCGAAGTTGGCGGCGAGGGCCGCCGACATCGCTGTCAGCCTCCTGCGGGGCGCGAAGGCGGCCGAGACTCCGGTCGAAAACCCCACTGTCTACAACCTGGTGATCAACCTGAGAACTGCGAAAGCCCTCAACATCAAGGTGCCGCAGTCGCTTCTCTTGCGGGCCGACAGGGTGATCGATTAGGCGGCGCGAATCGCCTGCGTCGCACCACCTTTCAGTCGATCTTCGCCCCTGACGCCTTGACGATCGGCGTCCAGCGCGCCAGGTCGGAGCGCACTGCGGCGACCAGTTCGGTTGGTCCCGGCGTCCACGGTACCGCGCCCATGGTCTCCAGGCGGTCGCGCACGTCCGGCGATTCGAGGATGCGCACGGTCTCGGTCTGAATGCGGCTGACCACTGCGGCCGCCATGCCCTTCGGCCCGGCCAGCGAGTACCAGGTCATCACGGTGCCTTGCGCGGTCCTGGACTCGAGCATGGTCGGCACCTCAGGTAGGGCTCGCGAGCGTTGCGGGCTGGTGACGGCGAGCGCGCGCAGGCGGCCGCTCCTGATGTGGCCGATGGTCGACGGCAGGGACGCGAAGACGAAATCGACCGAACCGCCGACCAGATCGGTCACCGAGGCGGCGACGCCGCGGTAGGGCACATGGGTGACCTTGACCTTACCTACCTGATTCACGAGTTCGCCGGCCATGTGATTCATGGTGCCGTTGCCCGCCGAGCCGTAGTTGAGGGATTTGCCGCGCGCGATCGCGACCAGTTCGTCAAGGGTTTTGGCCGGTGAATCGGCGCGCACGACCAGCATCAGCGGCACGTCAGCCAAGCCCACGATATGGCTGAAGCTCTCGACCGGATCGAAGGGGACCGAGGGGTAGAGCGCGGGGTTGACCGCGAATGTGCCGACGTAACCCAGCACCAGGGTGTGGCCATCGGGCGTGGCCTGCGCAACCTGACCAGTGCCCAGGTTGCCGCCGGCGCCGACGCGGTTCTCCACCACAACCGGCTGGCCAAGGCGAGGCGCGAGGCGCTCGGCCATCAGACGCGAAAGGATGTCGGAGGTACCACCGGCGGCTTGCGGGCAGACCAGTACGATGGGTTTGGAAGGCCAGGTCTGGGCGGCCAGCGGTGTAGTCGTGCCGGCCAGCGCGGCGCTGCCGGCGGCGCGCAGGAAATCGCGTTTGTTCACATTTGTCTCCCTGGGGACAAGAAAAAGCCCGCACTCTCGTGCGGGCTCGACTACTACAGCAGGCTTGGTTGGCTCAGGGCTCGACGTATCCCGAGATCACCGTCCACTTGCCGTCCTTGATCTCGGACAGGCGCGACTTGTTCGACCCCAGGTGCTTGGTAGGGGTGAAGGTCATGGTGTCGCCGCCGAACATGTCAGTTGGCACAGTCAGCGAATCAAGCGCCTTGATTAGTCCATCGGTGGTCAGGTTCTTGCCGGCCTTGGAGATGACGTTGATCACGTTGTCCATGATCGTGTAACCGTAGACCGAGAACACGTCCGGATCCTCGTTGAACTTGGTCTTGTACTTGGAGGCCCAGAAACGCACGTTCTGCTGGGCGTCGTCCAGGTACGGGTGCGCGACGGTGTGCGCGGCGATGAAGCCGTTCATGGCCGGGCCGCCCAGACGGGGAATCAGATGCGTATAGGCCGCCGAAGTGCCGAGGAACTGGGGATTGAAGGCAGTCTTGCGCGCTTCACCGATGGTGCCCACGGTCTCGCGGATGATGGTGCCCATGATGACCGAGTCGCAGCCTGCGCCCTTCATGCGCGCGACCTGGGACGAGAAATCGGTCGAGCCGCGCTTGTAGCTGGTCTTCTCGGTGAGCGACTTGCCGATGTCCTTCATCGCCGCCTCGGCGCCTTGCAGTACCTCCAGGCCGAAGTCGTCGTCCTGGTAGATGATGCACCACTTGCGATCCGCGCGCACCTTGGTCAGGTGCTTGACGCCGGAGCGCACCTGGTCAAAGTAGGTCGCGGCAAACGAGTACTTGAGCTTGTGCAGCGGCTCGTACATCTGCCGCGCGGCGGTCAGCGGGAACAGGTGCGGAATGTTCTTTTCGAAGAAGATCGGCATGGTCGACAGCGCGATCGGCGTGCCCAAGTTGCCGGCGGTGACGAAGATCTTGTCGCGCTGGGCAAGTTTCTGCGCCGCGAGCACGCCCTTCTTGGGGTCGTAGCCCGAGTCCTCGACGATGAGCTTGATCTTGCGGCCGTGCACGCCGCCCTGCTCGTTCAATTCGTCCGCGCGCAGCTGCATGCCGGCGCGGGTGGACTTGCCGAATGCGGCGATCGGGCCGGACAGGTCCTGGATGGAGCCGACCAGGATCTCGTCCTTGGTCACGCCCTGGGTCTGCGCCAGCGCCGGGGCGGCGAAGGCAGCCGCGAGCGCCAGCGCGCCAGCGTGCTTGATTGCGATTCTGCGTTGCATTGTGGTCTCCTTTGGAGTGTTGATTCAGGCAGCCTTGCTGTACATCGAATCGATGAGGTCGCGATACTTCTCGCCCACCAGCTTGCGCTTCAGTTTCATGGTCGGCGTCAATTCCTCATCCTCGGGCGTCAGTTTGTTCTCGATCAGGCGGAACTGCTTGATCTGCTCGACGCGCGCGAAGAGCTTGTTGACCTTTTCGATTTCTTCATCGATCAGGCCGAGGATCTCGGGCCGGCGTGTCAGGCTCTTGTAGTCCGAGAACGGGATCGAGCGCTCCTGCGCCCATTGTTCCACGTTCTCGTGGTCGATCATGACCAGGCAGGAGAGGTAGGCGCGCTTGTCACCGATCACCACAGCGTCGGTGATGTAGGGGCTGAACTTGAGTTGGTTCTCGAATTCCGAGGGGGTGATGTTCTTGCCGCCCGCGGTGATGATGATGTCCTTCATGCGGTCGGTGATGTAGAAATAGCCGTCGGCATCCACCCGGCCGACGTCGCCGGTATGCAGCCAGCCGTCGCGAATGGTGTCGGCGGTCTTCTCGGGCAGGTTCAGGTAGCCCATGAAAACAGAGGGGCCCTTCACAAGTAGTTCGCCTTCGGGCGAAACCCTGATTTCGGCGTGCGCGGTGGCCGGGCCGATCGACCCCGGCCTGACGCGCCCCAGGGGGTTGGAGGTGACCGCGCCGCAGGACTCGGTCATGCCCCACACCTCGACCATGTCCAGCCCCAGGGCCATGTACCAACGCACCAGGTCGGGCGAAATGGGTGCCGCGCCGGTCACGAGGAAGCGCGCCCGATGCACACCGATCATGCGTCGTATGTTGTCCAGCACCATGAAGCGCGCCAGCTTGAACTGCCATTCGAGGGGGGCGGGGACGGGCTGCCACTGTTCCTGCAGTTTGGCGCGCCGCATGCCCACGCCGATCGCCCAGGCATAGGCCATTTGCTGCAGGCGCGTGGCTTCACGGATACGGATCAGGACCGAGGAATAAAACTTCTCCCAGACGCGCGGCACCGCCGTAAAGGTGGTCGGCTGGATTTCGCGGACGTTCTCCGGCACTGTATCCGGGTTCTCGACAAAATTGATAACCGAGCCGGTCAGGAGCGGAAAATACTCTCCGCCGATGCGCTCTGCGAT
The DNA here is from genome assembly GCA_046160545.1 of Burkholderiales bacterium. Classification (GTDB taxonomy): domain Bacteria; phylum Pseudomonadota; class Gammaproteobacteria; order Burkholderiales; family JAEUOS01; genus JAEUOS01. The sequence continues at coordinate 3,560 of JBJXGS010000336.1, read as the reverse complement.
GTGGCACAGAGGCAGGAAGGCCATGCGTTCGTCGGTCGGGCCCTGCGGCAGGAAGCTGTTGTAGGCGTGGCAGGTGACGATGATGTTCTTGTGCGAAATCATCGCGCCCTTGGGACGCCCGGTGGTGCCGGAGGTGTAGACCAGGATCGCCAGGTCATCGGCGCTGCGGATCTCGGCGCGCCCGGCCAGGAGAGTCGGACTCTTGGCCAGGTGGTCGCGACCCAGCGCGCGCAGGGCGTCCAGACTCATGACCTGCGGGTCGGCAAGATCGCGCAGGCCTTCCATGTCGAAAACGATTACGCGGCGCAGTTCTGGCAGACGCGCACGGACTTCCAGCACCTTGTCGAGCTGTTCTTCATCCTCGACAAAAATGAAGGTGGTGCGGGAATCAGCGCAAAGATATTCGACCTGGGACGAGGAGTCGGTCGGGTAGATGCCGTTGACCACGCCGGCTGCACACAGGGCGCCGAGGTCGGCATAGACCCACTCGCGATTGGTGTTCGAAAGCACCGACGCGACCTCTCCGGCCGCGTATCCCAATGCGATCAGGCCGGCCGACACTTCGCCGACGATCACGCCCAAATCGCGCCAGCTGACCGGCTTCCAGATTCCCAGGTCCTTCTGGCGCATGGCGACCTGGTCGCCGCGCGTGACCACCGCGTCCCAGAACATGCGCGGCACGGTATCGCCGCGCGCCGTGCCGGGTGCCGGGGAAGGCGCAGCTGGAGCGAACGCGCTGGACGACGAGACGGTGCGAGGGAGATTTGTCATGGAGAATGCTAACCCGAGATTGCCCTTGTGCGCGAGCCAAGAACAATAGTCCCGACTGGCATTCGATTCTCGCGGGGAAAGCCGAAGAGCGCAATACGCCCTAGGGTTATCCCCGGGCGTACCTTAGCCGCTTGTGCGCACCAGCTGCAACAAAGCCTCACCGTAGCGATCGAGCTTGGCCCCGCCGATCCCGGAAATGGCCGCCAACGCGGCGCGGTCGGCGGGTCGGGTGGCAGCGATGGCGGCCAGCGTCGAGTCGTGCAGCACCACGAAGGCCGGTACGCCATGCTCGCGTGCGGTCGCAAGTCGCCACGCGCGCAGGGCGCCCAGCACCGGATCGCTCGCATCCACCGGGGCGTGTGCCGCTGCCTGCGCTGACTTGCGGCGGGTCCGGGACGTCGGCGTCGTCTTGGCCGTGGCCTCGCGCAACATGACCGGCGTCTCCCCGTCCAGTACCCCCCGCGAACTTGTGGTGAATTTGAGGGCGCCGAAGGACTCGGTATCGGCATTCAGGTGCCCTGCGGCGACGAGGTGGCGGAACAGCAGGCGCCACTGTTTGTCGTCCCAGTCAGCACCGACGCCGAAGGTCTTCAGGCGGTCATGTCCGAGCTGGGCGACGCGGGCGGTCTGCTTGCCGCGCAGGACATCGATCAAGTGCCCGGCACCAAAGCGCTGGCCCGTGCGTGCCACCGCCGAAAGCGCCTTTTGTGCGGCAAGGCCGGCATCGGTCACGCGCGGCGGCCACAGACAATTGTCGCAATTGCCGCAGGGGCGGCTTGCCTCGCCGAAGTAGGCCAAAAGGCGCACGCGGCGGCACTCTGCCGTTTCGGCCAGGCCCACCAAGGCTTCAAGCTTGCCGCGCTGAATGCGCTTGAAGCTCTCGTCGGCCTCGGATTCGTCGATCATGCGGCGCTGCAAGACAACGTCGGCCAACCCGTAGGTCATCCACGCGTCGGCGCTCTGGCCGTCGCGGCCGGCACGGCCGGTCTCCTGGTAGTAGGCCTCGATGCTCTTGGGCAGGTCCAGATGCGCAATAAAACGCACGTCCGGTTTGTCGATGCCCATGCCGAAGGCAATCGTCGCCACCACCACCATGCCGTCCTCGTCGGCAAAGCGACGCTGGTTGTCCGCACGGGTCTGGGCCTCCAGGCCGGCGTGGTAGGGCAAGGCCTTGATTCCGCGCTCGTTTAGCCAGGCGGCGGTCTCCTCGACCTTGCGCCGCGACAGGCAATAGACGATCCCGCAATCGCCGCGGTGTTCACGGTCGAGGAAGCGCAACAACTGCTCGCGCGCGCTGTCCTTGGGGGTCACGATGTAGCGGATGTTGGGACGGTCGAAGCTTGAGATGAAAACCCGCGCCTCTTCGAGTTTGAGGCGCGCGATGATCTCGCGGCGCGTCAGCTCGTCGGCAGTGGCGGTCAACGCGATGCGCGGAACCGTCGGAAAACGTTCGTGCAGCACCGAGAGCTGGATGTATTCGGGGCGGAAATCGTGGCCCCACTGCGAAACACAATGCGCCTCGTCGATCGCGAAAAGCGCCACCTTGGAACGTTCTAGCAGCGCCAGGAAGCGCTCAGTCAGAAGGCGCTCCGGCGCCACATACAAAAGGTCCAGCTCGCCGGCTTCAAAGGCGCGCTCGACCTGCCACGCGGCGCGCGCATCGAGGGTGGAATTGAGCACCGCTGCTTTGACGCCTGCTTCGGTCAATGCCGCGACCTGGTCGGCCATGAGGGCAATCAGGGGCGAGACAACGAGCGCGCAACCCGGGCGCAGCAACGCGGGAATCTGATAGCAAAGCGACTTCCCGCCGCCGGTGGGCATGAGCACCAGTGCATCGCCGCCACCGGCTACCGTCTCGATGATCTCGGCCTGGGCGCCGCGAAACGCCGGGTAGCCGAAAACGCGCCGCAAAATGTCCAGCGGATTCATGGCGCCGTCAGCGCGCAAGTGTGCTTCGGGCGGCGTCACCACGGAGCCCATTGGCTGCCGCTTGAGGCGTAGCTGGCTTGCCGGATTTTCGCGCTTGACCAGGAAGCTGTTGAAAGCAAAGGGTTTTTGATGCCAGAGCCAGGTCGCGTTGCAGCAATGGGAGGCTTGACCGTTGCACTCGGATCAATCATAATCGCAGGTTCGCTTCGGTGGGGTGGCCGAGTGGTTAATGGCAGCAGACTGTAAATCTGCCCTCTAACGAGTACGCTGGTTCGAATCCAGCCCCCACCACCAAGCAATGCGCGCCGGTTGTCGCGGCGATGGTTGAGTGGCGGGTGGCAGGCCAAAGCGGGTGTAGCTCAATGGTAGAGCAGAAGCCTTCCAAGCTTACGACGAGGGTTCGATTCCCTCTACCCGCTCCACGGTTTTGTCGCAAGGTACGGCCCATGTAGCTCAGTGGTAGAGCACTCCCTTGGTAAGGGAGAGGTCACGTGTTCAATCCACGTCATGGGCACCAAGATTGACAGCGGCCCCGGCCAAGCCGGACCGCAAAGATTGTCTGACATCGGAAATTCGAGGAAATCATGGCCAAAGGCAAGTTTGAGAGGACCAAGCCGCACGTGAACGTGGGGACGATTGGGCACGTGGATCACGGCAAGACGACGCTGACTGCGGCGATCACGACCGTATTGTCGACGAAGTTTGGTGGCGAAGCCAAGGCCTACGACCAAATTGACGCGGCACCGGAAGAAAAAGCACGCGGTATCACCATTAACACCGCCCACGTCGAATACGAAACCGCCAACCGTCACTACGCCCACGTTGACTGCCCCGGCCACGCTGACTATGTGAAGAACATG
>JBJXGS010000335.1:0-11258 GCA_046160545.1 Burkholderiales bacterium | reverse complement strand
GCGCGAGGCGGTGGCGCGCCTGTCGGCCGAGTTCCTGAAGGCGCTGGCCGACCCCGAGGTCAAGCAGCGCCTGGCGACCGCCGCGCTCGAAGGCGTCGGCGGCACGCCGGAGGACATGGCGCGGCGCATGCGCGAGGAAAGCGCGGTCTGGCTGCGCATCGCCAAGGAAGTCGGCATGCGTGTGGAATAACGCGGGAACGCCAGGATTTCGCGCGCATCGCCCTGCCGGAACTCCGGACGCATGCGGCGCCCGAACCTTGCGACCGTGGCCCGACGCCGCGTGCGGCTCGTCATTCGATCTTGATGTTGGCTCGCGTGATCACCTCGCCCCAGCGGGCCCTCTCGGCCTGGATCAATTGCGCGAACCGGTCGAGCACTTCATCGCCGGGTTCAGCTCCCATCCGGGCGAGTGTTGCGACTGTCGCCGAGTCGCGAGTGGCTGCCTGTATCGCCTCAACCAGCTTGCGCGCGACTTCCGGACTGACGCCTGCAGGCGCCAGTATTCCGTGCCAGGCCCGCACATGAAAATCCGCCACCCCGGCCTCGGCCGCGGTTGGCACGTCGGGCAGGGCCGCGCTGCGTCGCGGGCCTGCGAAAGCAAGGGCGCGCACCTTGCCGGCCGCGATATGCGGCAACAAGGTCACCGGATCGCCGATGATCACGTCGACGTGTCCACCCAGGAGATCGGTGATCGCCGGCGCCGCCCCCTTGTAGGGAACATGCAGCACGTTGACGCCGGTGCGGATGCGGAACAACTCCAGCGCAAGGTGCGCGGGCGTCGCCAGGCCCGCCGAAGCGAAGGTGATCTTCCCCGGCGACAGATTCGCCATCCTGATCAGTTCGGCGAGACTGGCCGCCTTCAGGGAAGGCCCTGCGACCACGTAGTTCGTGAGATAGGCGAAGTGGGCGATCGGCATGAAATCGCGTTCCGGCAGGTATGCGAGCTTGCGGTCCAGCAGTGGCGCAACCGAGTGCGTGCCCACGTTGCCCATCATGACCGTATAGCCATCCGGCGCCGCCTTGGCAGCGCTGGTGCTGCCGATCGTGCCGCCGGCGCCGGCAATGTTCTCGATGACCACGCGTTGCCCCAGGGTTCCGCTCATCCGTTCCGCCAGGAGCCGGGCCAGGCCGTCTGAGCCGCCTCCGGCGGGAAACGGCACGATCATGCGCACCTGCCGGGTCGGATAGCCCTGCGCCGACGCGCATTGCGGCAGCCAGAGCAGCCCCGCAATGACGGCGGCGGCGAGTCGGGTGACACTGCGGTTTTCAAGCATTTCTGCGCTCCCTAATCTTCCACCGGCACATTGGCACGCCTGACCAGATCGCCATAACGTTCGCGCTCGCGCTCGATGAATGCGGCGAACTCCGCGGTCGACATGGGCATCGCCACAGCGCCCTGCGCGCCGATCATTTCGATCACCCTGGGCTCGCGCAGGGTTGCGATCAGCTCGGCGTGCACTCGCTCGACGACGGGCTGCGGCGTGCCGCTGCGCAACACCAGCCCCCACCACTGGGTGATCTCGTAGCCGGCGACAGTCTCGCCCACAGGCGGTAGCTGCGGCAGCGCCGGGTCGCGTTGCGCGCCGGTGGTGGCCAATGCCTTCACCTGCGCGCCCTGCATGAAGGTCTTGGCCGCCACGGGCGATGTCATGATCAGGTCGATCTGGCCACCCACCACCTCGTTCAAGGCCTGCGCCGCGCCCTTGTAGGGCACATGCGTCATCTTCAGCCCCGCCAGGACGGACAACAGTTCGCCTGCCAGATGCGCAGGCGAGCCGATGCCGGCCGACCCGTAGTTCAGCTGACCGGGGCGGCTGCGGGCCAGCGCCAGCAGTTCGGCCACGTTGCTGGCCGGCACATGCCTGCCCACCACCAGCACGTTGGCGGCACGCGCCACCAGCGAGACGGGCAGGAAATCCCTCGCCGTGTCGTAGGGCAGGCGGCGCCGCAGGTGGGGCGTGATTGCCAGGTTGGTGGTGGTCGACAGCAGCCAGGTATGGCCGTCGGCCGGCGCCTTGGCGACGATGTCGGCGGCGATCACGCCGCCCGCGCCCGGTTTCAGGTCGATCACCAGCGGGTGGCCGAGACGCTCGCCCAGTCGATTGCCGATGATGCGCGCGAGGATGTCGGGCGCCCCCGCCGGGCCGGTTCCGACCACCACGCGAATCGGCCTGGCGGGCCAGCTCTGGGCCGCGACGGGCAGCGCCGCCAGCACGAGCGCGAGAAGGAGCAAAAATCGCATCGCGCGCCCGCTCAACTGAACATCACCGGCTTCTTGCCCGGCGGCGGCGAGTAGCGGAAGGTGCCGCGCGCGTGGATCGCCGCGCGCCCGCCGACCGCGGCGATCTTCGCTTCCTGGTCGGCGCGTGCCTGGCGATCGGCCGCCTCGGGATCGACGATGCTGCGCAGTTTCGCCTCGCACTCGACGATCACCGCCGCAAACGCGGGATCGCGGCCGCGATCGTTCTGCTCGTCCGGATCGGCCACGAGGTCGAAGAGCATCGGCGGCATGCCGACATAGTGCACGTACTTGTAGCGCCCATGGCGGATCATGTAGGTGGCAGCGATCGCCCCTGCGGCGTGATACTCGGAGAGGACCACCCGTTCGCGCGCGCGGCCGTTGGCGATCTCGAACAGCGACTGGCCCGGCAGCGTGGCGTCCTCGGCCTGCGGAGCCACGCCGACTCCCTGCAGGATGGTCGGAAAGAGGTCGACCAGGGTCACCGGTACGTCGCTGACGGCACCTGCGGGAACGCCGTCGCCGGCGACAATGAGCGGGATCCCCGCCGACTCCTCGAACATGGTCGACTTGCCCCACAGGCCGCGCGTGCCCAGGTTGTCGCCGTGATCCGAGCTGTAGACCACGCGGGTCTCGCCCATCAAGCCCGCCTCCTCGAGTGCGGCCAGCACCTGGCCGATGTTGTGGTCCAGAAAGCTCACCAGGCCGAAGTAGGCGGTGATCGCGCGCCGCACCATTGCGGCGTCAGTGAAACCGGCGTCGAACTGCATGCAGTTGCGCAGGGCGTCCAGAAACGGATGGCGCGCTCGCTCCTCGGGCGCGTAGCGGCTGGGCCAGGGCACTGCATCCTCAGGGTAGAGGTCGAAGAACTCGGGCGGTGCCACCAGCGGAAAGTGCGGTGCCACGTAACCGACGTAGAGCGCCCACGGCTTGTCGCGATGCCGGCCCGCTTCCTCCCTGATCCAGCGCACCGTCGCCGCGGTGATGGCGCGGTCGTAGGCGGTGTACTCCGACTCGCCGCGCGCGGCCTCCGGCCCCAGCTTGCGCGAGCCGATGCGCACCGGCAGTTCGTCGCGGATCAGGCCCAGGAGGTCGCCCAGGCCGTCGAATATGTGCAACGGCAGGATCTCCTCGTCGAAGCCGTTGACGGCCGGTGTGTCGCGCGTGTAGTGCAGCTTGCCGATCGACACCGCGCGATGCCCGCGCTCCATCAGGCGATGGCCCCAGGCCGCCGGCTGGCCTTCGTAGGCGATCGCGTTGTCCCAGCAGCGCACCTCGTGCACGTAGCGTCCGGTGGCCAGCGCCGCGCGTGCCGGCACGCAGATCGGGCAGTTGGTATACGCGGAGGTGAAGCGCGTGCCACGCGCTGCCAGGCGGTCGAGGTTGGGTGTCCTGATCATCGGGTGCCCGTAGGCACCGGTGACCTTCTTGTTGTGCTCGTCGGAGAGGATGAACAGCAGGTTTTGCGGTTTCAATGCGATGTGCTCCGGAGAAATGGCCTGGGGTTTCGCGAGTCGGCCAGGTGCTGGGGAGGCACAGTGTAGTCAAGGCCGATGCATCCGGCCAGCGAAACGCAAGCCTGCGCCGCAGCGATAACTTAGACTACCTCTTCCTGCACATTGCCTGCCCGGAGGACTACCCGTGAAGCGCTGCCTGACCATCGCCCTTGTCCTGGCCGCTGCCGGCGGTCCGCTCACCGAGGTCGCGGCGCAGTCCTATCCGACGCGCCCGATCGTGATGGTCGTGCCGGTCCCGGCCGGCGGCCCGACCGATGCGATTGCCCGCATCCTGACCGGCTACATGGCGCAGCCGCTGGGCCAGCCTGTGGTGATCGAGAACGTGCCGGGCGCCGGCGGCTCGGTCGGCAGCGCCCAGGTGGCGCGCGCCGCGCCCGACGGCTATCGCATCGGCATCGGCCTTTTGGGCACCCATGTGATGAACGGCGCCATCTACAAGCTCTCCTACGACCTGCTGAAGGACTTCGAGCCGCTGGCGATGGTCACCACCAGTCCGCAATTGATCGTCTCGCGCAACGCCGTGCCGGCGCGTGACCTGAAGGAGCTCATCGCCTGGATCAAGGCCAACCAGGAGAAGGTGAGCATCAGTACGGCCGGCATCGGCACCGCAGGGCACATCAGCGCGGTCTACCTGCAGAACGTCACCGGCAGCAAGCCGCTGATCGTGCACTATCGCGGCGGCGCGCCGGCGCTGCAGGACCTCCTGGCCGGCAACGTCGACATGATGATCGCGCTGGCGTCGAATTTCCTGCCGCAGGTGCAGTCGGGCAAGCTGCGCGCCTACGCAGTGACCGCCAGGACGCGCATGGCCGCGGCGCCCGACATCCCGACGGTCGACGAGGCCGGACTGCCGAATTTCTACATGCCGGTCTGGCACGGCGTCTGGGCCCCGCGCGCCACGCCCAGGCCGATCGTCGAACGCCTCAACGCGGCCATCGTCGAGGCACTGGCCAACCCCGGGGTGCGCGAGCGCCTGGCCGCCCAGGGCCAGGAGATCCCGCCGCGCGAGCAGCAGACCCCGGCCGCGCTGGGGGCCCTGCAGAAGGCGGAGATCGAGAAGTGGTGGCCGCTGATCAAGGCTGCCGGCATCACGGCGGACTAGCCGGCCGGGTCGATCCACAGCCAACCGCCCGGGAAACCCAGCCAGCCGCCACATGATGGACTCGTCCGACCCGATCGAGTTGCGCGCCGGACCAGTCGCTCGCTCCTGTGCGTGCATGAGTGTCCCGCTAAAACCCATAAGGGAGGAAACAAGATGAAAAAGACTCTCGCAGTTGCGCCGTCCCGGCGATTGTTCGTGGCTGCCGGCCTGGCGTTGGTCGCCGCCATCCCGGCCGTTCCGGCTATGGCCCAGGACTTTCCCGCGCGGCGCGTGCGCATCCTGATCGGCCAGCCGCCGGGCGGTGGTTCCGACCTGCTCACGCGCCTGTTGGCCGACAAGCTCACACACATCTGGAGTCAGCCGGTCACCGTCGAGAGCCTGCCCGGCGCCAGCGGGGCGATCGCCATGCAGGCACTCATCCGGGCGGCGCCGGATGGCCATACCCTGGGACTGCTCAATTTCAACAATGTGGTTTTCGTCGAAATGGCCAGGAATCCGCCCTACTCGCTGGAGCGGGACATCACCCCGATCATTTCGGTGTCGCGCTCGAGCAATGTGCTGGTCGTCGGGCCGGCGGTCAAGGCGGGCACGATCCCCGAGTTGCTGGCGTTCATTCGCGCCAATCCGGGCAAGATCAGTTTTGCCTCCGGCGGCGCAGGCGCGCCAGCCCATGTGGCCGGAGAACTCTTCAAGCTGCAGACTGGCGTGGAAATGGTGCACGTCCCCTACAAGGGGGCCGGCCCGGCAATACAGGATGTGCTGGCCGGCAATGTCACTCTGATGTTCGCGGCGGCGCCGGCAGCGCTGCCCTTTGTGCGCGCCGGCAAGCTGCGCGCGCTGGCGGTCACCAGCGACACGCGCTCGGAGCAGACACCGGAGATTCCCAGCCTCGCGGAAAGCGGCATCCAGTTCGACGTGCGTGACTTTCAGGGCATCGTCGGGCCGGCCGGGCTGCCCGGCACGATCAGCGCCAGGATTCACGCGGACCTGCAGAAGGTCCTGGACATGCCGGACATCAAGGCGCGCATTGCGGCGGCCGGCGGGGAAACCACCGGCGGCAGCGCTGCCGCTTTCACGACCTATGTCAGGATTGAATCGGAAAAATGGCGGCGCGTAGTCAGGGATGCCAAGCTTTCGATCGAATGATCCCGCTGTGCGCCGCAGCGGCGGGCCCGCGTCCACGAGACGGGCATGTCGATCAGCCAGTGCTCAAGCCAGCGGTGCAATCACCATGGAGCCATGCATGCAAACCACCCGCCCCCAAGCCGGCATGACCCGGCGCGAACTGCTGCTGGCGGCCGCCGCGGCGGCCGCCACGCCACGCGCTGTGCTGGCGCAGGAATACCCGACGAAGGCGATCCGCATCGTCTCCCCGTTTTCGCCCGGCGCGACCTCCGACCTGGTGGCGCGCGCCATCGGTCCGGCGCTCGCCTCCGCCTGGGCTGTCCCGGTGGTGCCCGACAACAAGCCCGGCGGCGGCAGCATCGTCGGCGCGGACTTTGTCGCCAAGGCGCCGCCCGACGGTCATACGCTGCTGGTGGCGGCAGCGGCCATCGGCGTGATCCCCGCGCTGCACGCCAAGCTGCCCTTCGAGCTCTACCGCGACCTGTTGCCGATCACGCTGGTGGGCACCGTGCCCTTCATGATGCTGGTGCATCCGTCAGTGCCGGCGAAGACGGTGCAGGAGTTCGTCGCCTGGGCCAGGGCCAACCCGGCCAAGGTCAATTTCAGCTCGGGCGGCAACGGCACGATCCCGCACATGGGCGGCGCGCTGCTGAACATGCGCGCCGGTCTTGCGATGCCGCATGTGCCCTTCAAGGGCGGTGCCGATTCGCTCACCGCGCTCCTGGGCGGCCAGGTGCAGATGACCATCGACGGCGGGCCGCATGTGCTGGGCCACATCCGCTCCGGCGCGCTGCGCATGCTGGCGGTGGCCACCCCGCAACGCCTGCCGGAGTTTCCCGACACGCCGACCATTGCCGAATCCGGATTCCCGGGCTTCGAGAGCAACGCCTGGCAGTCGATGTGGGTGACCGGCGGCACCCCGCCGGCGGCCGTGCGCAAGATCGCCGCCGAAGTGACGCGCATCATCCGCACGCCCGAGATGAGCGAACGCCTGAAGGCGATGGGCATGCAGCCGATCGGCAGCAGCCCGGAAGATGCCGAGAAATTCATCCGCGCCGAGACGGCCAAGTGGGGCGCTGTGATCAAGGCCTCGGGCGCCAAGGCGGAGTAGGCAATATGCTCGCGCGGCGCGCGCTGGGGCGCAGCAAGCTCACACTGCCTACCCTTGCGTTCGGCGCCAGCGGCTTAGGCGCGCTCAGTGTCGATGAAGCGGCTGCGGCGGTCGATGCTGCAATCGCCGCTGGCATGGACCACTTCGACACCGCGCCTTTCTACGGCCTGGGCGAGAGCGAGCGTCGTCTTGGCGCTGCGCTGGCCCGCGCGCGCGGCCCGTTCACACTCTCGACCAAGGTGGGACGCCTGATCCGTCCCGGCAGCGACGGCCGGCCGCAACCGGTGTTCGACTACTCGCGCGCAGGCGCGGCACGTTCACTCGAAGAAAGTCTTGCGCGCCTGGGGCGCACGCGCGTCGATCTTGCGGTGCTGCATGACGTGAGCCGGCGCTTTCACGGTGAGCGCACCGATGCGGTGTTCGACGAGGCGATGGCGGGCGCCTACCGAACCCTCGAGGCCTGGCGCAGCGACGGCACGGTGCAGGCGATCGGCATTGGCGTGAACGATTGCGCATCCTGCATGCGCGCGCTGCGCGAGGTCGACTTCGACTTTCTGCTCCTGGCCGGGCGCCTGACCCTGCTCGACGGCGAAGGCTTTGCCGAGGTGCTGCCCGAGGCGGCGCGGCGCGGCGTCGGCGTGATCGCGGCCGCGCCTTTCAATTCAGGCATTCTCGCCATCGGCGCGCGGCCGGAGGCGACGTTTTTCTACCAGAGCCCGCCGGCAGATGTACTGGAGCGCACCCGGCGCATCGAAGGCATTTGCGCGCGTCACGCTGTGCCGCTCCCGGCTGCGGCTCTGCAATACGCCTTTCGCCACCCGGCGGTCAGTTGCGTTCTGGCCGGATATCGCAGCGTAGGGCAGGTAGGGGAAAACCTCTCGCATGTCGGTCAGGCGATACCAGAGGTGTTCTGGGAGGAATTGCGCGAGGCCGGATTGCTGGCGGCACGCCGGAACTAGCCCGCTTGTGCGCCAATTGAACTAGCGCTGCCAGGCGCGCACCACCTCGGCTGTCGTGGCAACGCTGGCGAAGCCGCTCGCCAGCTTGGCAAGATGCACGCGCTGGCGTTCCTCGACGTAGTCGGCGGTGGCATCGGCCGGCACGACGACCCAGAAGTCCTCGAACATGGCGGCGCGCGCGGTCGAGTCGACACAGCCGCTGGTCGCGACGCCAGTGACGACCACGGTCTTGATCGCATTGGCGCGCAGGATCACCGCGAGATTGGTGCCGTGGAAGGCGCTGTTGCGGTGCTTGATCACCTCGACTTCGCGGGGACCGCGCTCAAGCCGGATCGGCTCCCAGTAATCAGCCCCCCAGGTGCCTTCCATGCAGGCGTGACCGAGCGCGCCGCGCGCGTGCATTTTTTCGGCGAATGGCGCAGCCACATAGACCGGGTCGTAGATGCCGCGGATCAATACGCGCAGGCAATCCGCATCACGCGCCGCCGCCAACAGCGCCACAAGCGGCGCGCGCATGCGTTCGATCAGGGCCAGCTGGGTGCCCGAGAATTCCGGCACGCCAGGGTAGAACCCCTGCGGATGGCAGAAATCGTTCTGCACATCGACGATCAGGAGCGCCGTCTGTTGCGGGTCGAGCTTTTCCGCAAGTGACGGAAAGCGGAAATCGGGGCCGGGTGCATGCATGACGGAAGCTCCTCATCTATCCTGGCGCGGCAACGGCAATCGGGCGATCGTACAGGGGACGGTGTTCGATGTCTGCGCCGGTTCAGTGCGCCTGCGCATGTGCAAGCGGGGCCAGCAGGTCCGCGACGGCAAGCGCATCCAGGCGCGCCACCGCTGCGATCACTGCAGCCTGCCGGTCGACCGGCAATGCGCTGGCGGTGAGGCGGCGGAACTTGTCGGCCAGCTCGTCCCAGCTCATCGGGTTGCCGGGCCGGCCTTTCGGCATGTCGATTCGCGCCGACATCTGTCGGCCGTCGCGCATGCTGATGCTCACCTGTGACGGCATTGCATCGACGTATTGCATTTCAGGGTCGGCCTGGACGACCACGCGAGCGGCCAGGGCACGCACGCGCGCATCGGCCAGCGTCGCGTCGGTGTAGAGATCGGCATCCGCGCGTCCTTCCACGAATGCCAGGGCCACCGCAAAATGCATGCTCTGCCTGGCCGCGAAGGTGGTGGCGGGCTCTGCATGGTTCTGCGCCATGTCCGCGGCCAGCGGATGGGTCTTGACGACGACGCGTTCGATCGCCTCCGCGGTCAGGTCGTGGTCGCGGCGCAGCGCAAGCGCAGCATCGATCGCGGCATGCAGGCTGCCGCTGCCGGCGTGGCGCTTGTATGAGGTCTGCCCCAGGAGGAAGCGTTCTCCCATGCCATCGAGCATCTTCCCGGCGCGCGGCGGCTGCGAAAACACCTGCAGTCCATGGCGACCGCCGATGATGTCCACGCAACTCGTCACACCGGCCTTCGCCCACAGGGCAGCCAGTACGCCGGCGGCGGCGGCCTTGCCCTGGTGCAGGCATTTCGCCGGCACGCCCAGAAGTTCGCGCAGGCCGGCCGCCTGGGTACCGGCAATTCCCATGGCCGCGACCATCTGCGCCGCGTCGAGTGCGAGCAGCTTGCCTGCCGCGGCACAGGCGCCGAACACGCCGAGCACGCCGGTGGCATGCCAGCCGCGGTTATAGAGCTCGGGTTCGACCGCCAGGCCGATGCGGACCAGCACCTCGTAGCCCGCGACATAGGCAGTGACGAAATCGCGACCGTGCGCGCCCTGTTGTTCTCCCAGCGCCAGCAAGGTCGGACACAGCACCGCCGCGGGGTGTCCGATCAGCCCCACATGCAGGTCGTCGAGGTCGAGCTGGGCGCCGGCGGCCCCGTTGAGGAGTGCGGCGTCGAGTACCGAGGCACGGCGGGCGCGGCCGACGAGCGTAGCTTGCGGCGCACCGCCCATCGAGCCGAGCACGGCGTCCAGGGCCTGCACCGCCGGATCTTCGGCACCGGCAAGGCAGCACCCGAGCCAATCGAGCAGGCTGGCCCGCACCCAGTAGGTCTGGTCCGCAGGGATGCTCCCGGGCTGCAGGTCGACGACAAAACCGGCGAGGGCCGCGGTCAGGTTCTCCGGGATCACATCGATGGACTTGCTCATGGCGGCCCTATACTACTGTGGCACTCGACGGTGTCCACGCAGGGCGTGCACCGATGCGGGCGCAGCGGGGCACCGGCTACATGCTGGTGAGTGTCGCGATCATTTCAATGGCGGAGGGCGCATGAAACCTAGTCTCTGGATCGGAGTGGTGTGTTGCATTTTCTTGCATGCCTCGTTATTGCAGGCACAGACCCGCTACCCGTCGCGTCCGGTCACACTGATCGTACCCTTCGCTGCCGGCGGCAGCGGTGACGCGACGATGCGCTATATCGCCGACCAGCTGCAGAAATCCAGGGGCGTGTCGATGGTGGTGGAGAACCGCCCCGGCGGTGGCGCGACCATCGGTCTGAGCGCGGTGGCGCGCTCGGCTCCGGATGGGTACACCGTCGGCTTGATCTCGACCAGCCCGGTCACGGTGACGCCGCACTTCCAGAAGGTACCCTACGACCCGCTCAAGGACTTCACCTTCCTCACCCAGTACACGGTCAGCCCGGCGCCGGTTTATGTGCAGGCGGAATCGCGTTTCAAGACCATCGAGGAAATGATCGAGTTCGGACGCGCCAACCCCGGCAAGCTGCGCTGGGCCACCGCCGCCCCGCGAGGTACCAACCACATCGCGATGGAAATCGCGCTGCGCCAGCAAAAGGTCAGCGGCACGTTTGTCGCTTTTGGTGGCGGCGCCGAACCGCTCATCGCGCTGCTCGGCGGCAACCTCGAGTTCGTCGTCGGCACCGATTTCGGCCCGTCGCTGCGCAACAAGCAGGTGCGGCTTTTGGCGGAGAGCGGCCCGAAGAAAATCGTCGGCCACCCGGAGGTGCGCACCTTCGCGGAACTCGGTTATCCGCTGATACTGCCGATCTTCCTGGGCATCGGTGGACCTGCCGGCCTGTCGCCGGAGGTCGTGAAATTCTGGGAGGATGGCATTCGTGAACTGGTGGGCACGCCAGGATTCAATGAGATGCTCGGGCGTTTTTTCTCGCCGCCGGATTTCCTCGACAGCAAGGCGTTCACGCAGCGCATTCGCGACGCCCATGCCGGCACCGGCAAGGCGGTGCGCGA
>JBJXGS010000334.1:0-5050 GCA_046160545.1 Burkholderiales bacterium | reverse complement strand
CGCGCCTTCACCTATGTCGACGACGGCATCGACGCGCTCATGCGCATCATCGCCAATCCGGGCGGCGTGGCCGACGGCAAGATCTACAACATCGGCAACCCGCGCAACAACTTTTCGGTGCGCGAGCTGGCGCAGATGATGCTGCAACTGGCCAAGTCGATTCCCGAGTACCGCGACAACGCGCGCAAGGTGAAGCTTGTCAAGACCACCGCCGGCGCCTACTACGGGCGCGGCTACCAGGACGTGCAAAACCGCGTCCCTGCCATCACAAACACCCGCCGCGACCTGGGCTGGACGCCCAAGGTCGGCATGGATGCAGCCTTGGCGCAGATCTTCGAGGCCTACCGCGGCCACGTCGACCAGGCGCGCCGACTCAACGACTAGGCGTAAGGTGGGGAGGTTGCAAGTCGCGCTCAAGGTCGACGTCGACACCTACCGCGGCACGCGTGAAGGCGTACCGCACCTGGTCGAACTGCTCAAGCGCCTCGGCGCACGCGCAACCTTCTTGTTCAGCCTGGGTCCGGACCACACCGGCCGCGCGATCACGCGGGTGTTGCGCCCGGGCTTCTTCGGCAAGGTCTCGCGCACCTCGGTCCTGTCCCACTACGGGCTGCGGACCCTGCTCTACGGCACGCTGCTGCCAGGGCCGGACATCGGCCGCAAGTGCGCCGACGTCATGCGCTCGGTTCGCGACGCCGGCTTCGAGGTCGGCATCCACACCTGGGACCACGTGAAATGGCAGGACGGAGTGGGCACCGATATGCGCCACGCGTCGGCCGACTGGACCGAGCGACAGATGAGGCTCGCCTGCGAGCGTTTCGAAGCGATCTTCGGCGCACCAGCGCGCACCCACGGCGCCGCCGGCTGGCAGATGAACCGGCACGCGATCCGCATGACCCAGCGCCTGGGTTTCGACTACTGCACGGACATGCGCGGCAGCCATCCTTTCATGCCGGTGGTCGATGGCGAAGTCACCCTGACCCCGCAAATTCCCACCACCCTGCCCACGCTGGACGAACTGATCGGCCTTGACGGCGTGACCGATGACAATGTGCACGACCACGTCCTGCGCGAATCCGACGACGGTCGCGACCACGTCTATACCCTGCACGCCGAACTGGAAGGCATGCGCCTCCTGCCGGTGTTCGAGCGCCTGCTGCAGGGCTGGCAGAAGCGTGGCGTCGAGCTGGTGACGACAAGCGAACTCGCCGCAACGCTCGATCGCGCCACCTTGCCGCGTTGCCGGGTACTCTGGCGCAGTGCGCCCGGGCGTTCCGGAGTACTGGCGGCCCAGGGGCCGGAGTTTCTTGCCGGATAGATCCAAGCGGTAACCATGATCGTCAAGACCTATCATTTCCTCGACTGCGCGCTGCAGCCTTCGCTGCGGCAGTTGACTCGTGCCGGCAGCTTGCTGGCGCTCGGTGAACGTGCCTTCGACCTCCTGCTGCATCTGGTCGCCAACGCCGGCCGGGTAGCCAGCCGCGACGAGCTGATGCAGGCTGTGTGGGGCGATGCCGTGGTAGGCGACAACAACCTGAACGTGCAAGTCGCCGCGCTGCGCAGCCTCTTGGGACGCGATGCCGTGCTGACGGTCACGGGTCGCGGCCTGCGCTTCGGCCATCCGGTGCGCGCGGAGGTGGCGGCCGACAGCACTCCGGCCGTACCCGATCTGCCCTCGGTGGCTGTTCTGCCTTTCGCCGACATGAGTGCCGCCGCCACCTTGGCGTGGCTGGCTGACAGCATCGTCGAGGACATCACCACCGAGTTGTCGCGCTTTCGCGATCTTTTCGTGGTGGCGCGCAATTCCGCGTTCAGCTGGCGCGGCAAGGCATACGACGTGCGCGACGTGGCGCGTGCGCTGGGCGTGCGCTACATCGTCGAAGGCAGTGTCCGCATCTCCGGGAATGAGGTGCGCACCACGGCGCAGTTGATAGACGCAAGCTCGGGCGGCCACGTCTGGGCGGAGAACATCAGCAGCTCGATCAGCGACACGTTCGCCACCCAGGCACGCGTGGCCACCGGGGTCGTCACCGCGCTCGCCCCGCAGATCCATGCCGCGGCGTCAATCCGCATGCGCCGCATGCCACCCGCCGACCTGAACGCCTACGGCCTGGCCCTGGCAGCCTGGGCGATCGTATCGACCGGCGAAATGGCCTTCGACCGCACGCCCCGTGACCGTGCAATGGAGTTGGCGCGCAGCGCATTGGCGGCGGACCCGTCCTGCAGCCTTGCCTACCGGGTCGTCGCGGCCGTCGAGTGGTGGCATGCCTATCACGGCACCACTGACGACTCCGCCCGGACAGTCGCCGCAGGTGTCGCGGCCGTTGACGCGGCGCTCGCCATCGATGCGCTGGATCATCATGCGTGGCGCCAGAAGGGGCTTCTCGCCATCCTGGCCCAGGATGTCCCGACGGGGTTGACGGCGCTGCGGCATGCGCATGACCTCAACCCCAATTGCGCAGTCACCCTGGCCTGGCTTGGAATGAGCGAGGCGCTTCACGGCGAAGAGGGCCGCGCCGTCGCGCAGCTCGAGACGGCGCTGCGCCTGAGCCCGCGCGACCCGGCGCGGGGCGAAATGCTTACCGCCCTTGGCTTTGCGCAGTTCGCCGCGCACGACTACGTCCGGGCCGCTGCCTCCGCTCAAGCGGCCCTGCTCGGCATGTCCAATGCGGCCCCGCCGCTGGTGCTGGCTACCATTGCCCAGATTGGCTCCGGCGACCTGGCCGCGGGCAAGGCCAGCTTCGCGGCACTGCAGAAGACCGCGCCGGCGCTGGCCGCCGAGCGACTCGCGGGACGCTGGCTCTCCACCAACGACAGCTACCGCATCCGTGCGCTGACCTTCCTCAAGGTCGCAGCCGGGCTTGCTGAGCCTGAAGCGGCCGACCTGCTCCGCTAGTGGCCGCCGCCCCGCTCCCGGCGGCGGCCCCAGTCAGACAAACGCCAAGCGAGGCGTGATTTAGTTTGCTTTAGCGCATCTGGTAGTCGCGAATGCCGGTTTCAGCTAGCGTGGGCCGACTGTGGCGGCGCGCGCCGGGTCGGGCGTGCGACAGCTCCATGAATTCATCATTTCGACACCGGAGGACCCACATGAACAGACGAGCCACACTACTCGGCATTGCCGCGCTAGGTCTCGCGCCGTCCATTGCAAAGGCGCAGCGCATCCCGTTGATCGGTTTCCTGCATCCCGGTTTTCCGGGAATTCCCGGGACCAACCCTGCCGTCGCGGCACTCGCAAAAAGCCTGCGGCAAAACGGCTTCATCGATGGCGAAACGGTCAAGATCGAGTATCGCTGGGGACAGGGCAAACCGGAAACCATGGCTGGCCTGGCGGCCGAACTTGTTCGCCTGAAGCCCGACGCCATCGTCGCACTGGGGACTTCCTCGATTCTGGCCAACAAAAGCGCCACCACCCAGGTACCGATCATCGGCGTCGACCTCGAGGCCGACCCCGTCGCCGCCGGCTTCGTCGCCAGTCTTGCGCGACCGGGAGGCAACATCACGGGACTCTTCCTCGACCAGTCGGGCATGGCAGGCAAGTGGCTGCAGCTGATTCGTGAAGCGGTGCCGGGAGTACAGCGCGTCGTCGTGCTGTGGGATGTGAACACCGGCCCGTACCAGAAGAACGCGATGGTCACCGCGGCCAAGGCCTTGTCGGTCGAGGCGCGAATACTGGAGTTTCGCGACCTGGCGGGGCTCGAAACTGTCCTCGCATCCGGGCTCAAGGATAGGCCACATGCCATTGTGCAACTTGGCTCGCCGATGTTCAGCCAATTCGGTAGCCGCATCGCCGGGTTTCTGGAGCCTCACCGTCTGCCTGGAATTTCTCCGCATCGGGAGTTCACGACCAACGGCGGCCTGATGTCCTATGGCCCCAACCGAACGCTGTTTTTCGAACGACTTGGGCACCAGGTCGCGCGCATCGTCAGGGGGGCCCCGGTTAGCCAGACCCCGGCCGAGCTGCCGACGCGATTCGAGTTTCTCCTGAATTTGAAGGCAGCCAAGGCACTGGGCATCAAATTGCCGATGAGCATACTTGCCCAGGCCGATGAGGTAATCGAGTAACAGGCAGCCGGGCCACCGCCAGCAACGCACGCGGCGATTTTGGGTTACGCTAGCGCTTGTCGCCCAACGATTCGCCCGATGACCAGCCCTTCCGTAGCCGGACTCGCCGTACCCGACTTCGACGCCGCGACCACCGGCGGCAAGACCTTCCGATTAAGCGAGTTGCGCGGCCACAAGGTGGTCCTGTATTTCTACCCGAAGGACAACACGCCGGGCTGCACCGTGGAGGGCGAGAATTTCCGCGACCTGCACGCTGACTTCGAGGCCGCCGGTGCGCGGGTCTTCGGCATCAGCCGCGACAGCCTCAAGTCGCACGAAGGCTTCAAAGCCAAGCTGGGCTTTCCGTTCGAGTTGATCGCCGATGCGGACGAAAAGGTCTGTGCGCTCTTCGGTGTCATGAAAATGAAGAATATGTACGGTAAACAGGTGCGCGGCATCGAGCGCAGCACGTTTCTGATCGACGCCCAAGGGCGCGTGGCGCGCGAGTGGCGCGGCGTCAAGGTGCCCGGGCATGCCGCTGAAGTACTGGCCGCCGTGGGTTCAATATGACAAACCGACCTGCCGCATGATGATTCCACCCCCGCCCCGGAGCCGCGCTTGCCGCTAGCGCAGTTCCTGCACCACGCAGCCGATTCGCCACCTCGAATCCAGGCCGTTTGTCCCTCCGACAAACGGCTTTTTTCTTTGTCAGCCCGCGTCCGTCCCTAAAGGAGACCTCCAGCCTTGAACGCTTCCATCACCAAGTTGCCCGCCCGCAAGAGTCCGGCCCGCAAGTCGGCCACGGTCACGCGCCTGTCGTCGGTGCGCACCAAGCTCTTCGTCCTCGATACCAACGTGCTCATGCACGATCCAACCAGCCTGTATCGCTTCGAGGAACACGACATCTACCTGCCGATGGCGACCCTGGAGGAGCTCGACAACCACAAGAAGGGCATGACCGAGGTGTCGCGCAATGCGCGCCAGGCCAGCCGCTTCTTGGACGAGATTG
>JBJXGS010000333.1:0-4070 GCA_046160545.1 Burkholderiales bacterium | reverse complement strand
GTCAGCCGCTGATCGCGGCGGCACCGCCGACGATCTCGGAGAGTTCCTTCGTGATGGCCGCCTGGCGCGTCTTGTTGTAGACGAGCTTGAGTTCGGCGATCAGGTTGCCGGCGTTGTCGGTCGCGGCCTTCATGGCCACCATGCGCGCGGCGTGCTCGGAGGCCATGTTCTCGGCCACCGACTGGTAAACCAGCGCCTCGATGTAGCGGGTAAAGAGTTCGTCGATCACGGTCGCCGCATCGGGCTCGTACAGGTAGTCCCAGGCGTACTGCGATTTCTCCGCCGCGGTCTGGCTCAGGCGGTCCGCGGACAGCGGCAGCAGCTGCTCGATCACGGGCTCTTGCTTCATCGTGTTGATGAAACGCGTGTAGCAGACGTAGACCGCGTCGACCTTGCCTTCGGTGAAGGCGTCGAGCATCACCTTGACCGGGCCGATCAGCTTGTCCAGGTGCGGTTTGTCGCCGAGCTGGGTGGCCTGGCTCAGCACCCGGGCGCCGATGCGGTTCAGGAAGCCCAGGCCCTTGTTGCCCAGCGCCACCGCGAAGGCAGTCTTGCCGGCCGCCTGCTCATCGCGCATCTTGTTCGTGACGGCCCGCAGCACGTTGGTGTTCAGGCCGCCGCACAAGCCTTTGTCGGACGTGACGACGACGTAGCCGGTGGCGGTGGCGCCGCCCGCCTTGCGCATGTAGGGCGACTTGTACTCGGGGTTGGCGAGCGACAGGTTGGCCGTGATGTTGCGGATCTTGTCCGCGTACGGCCGCGCCGCGCGCATGCGCTCCTGCGCCTTGCGCATCTTCGAGACCGAGATCATCTCCATCGCCTTGGTGATCTTCTTCGTGCTCTCGAAGTTCTTGATCTTGCCGCGTATCTCTTTGCCGACCGCCATGGTGTTCTCCGCGCGGTTTGGCTTAGCTGAACGACTTCTTGAATGCGCCGATCGCGCCGTTCAGTTCCTCTTCCGCGCCCTTGTCCATCGCCTTGTCGTTCTCGAGCTTGGCGAGCAGCGCGGCGTGGCTCGACTTCAGGTGCTGGTGCAGGCCGTGCTCGAAGCTGAGCACCTTCTTCACATCGACGTTGTCCATGAAACCCTTGTTGACGGCAAACAGCGTCGCCGCCATCAGGCTGATCGGCAGCGGCGAGTACTGCGCCTGTTTCAGCAGTTCGGTCACGCGGGCGCCGCGGTCGAGCTGCTTGCGCGTCGCGTCGTCGAGGTCGGACGCAAACTGCGCGAAGGCTGCCAGTTCGCGGTACTGCGCCAGGTCGGTCCGGATACCGCCCGACAGGCCCTTGATCAGCTTGGTCTGCGCTGCGCCGCCGACGCGCGACACCGAAATGCCGGCGTTGATGGCGGGCCGGATGCCGGCGTTGAAGAGCGAGGTCTCGAGAAAGATCTGGCCGTCGGTGATCGAGATCACGTTCGTCGGCACGAACGCCGACACGTCACCCGCCTGGGTTTCGATGATCGGCAGCGCCGTCAACGAACCGGTCTTGCCTTTCACGGCGCCCTTGGTGAATGCCTCGACATAGTCTGCGTTGACGCGCGCGGCGCGCTCGAGCAGGCGGCTGTGCAGGTAGAACACGTCGCCCGGGTAGGCTTCGCGGCCGGGTGGACGGCGCAGCAGCAGCGACACCTGGCGATACGCGACCGCCTGCTTGGACAGATCGTCGTAGATGATCAGGGCGTCCTGGCCGCGGTCGCGGAAGTATTCGCCCATCGTGCAGCCCGAGTACGCCGAGACGTACTGCATCGCCGCCGATTCCGATGCCGACGCGCCGACCACGATGGTGTAGTCCATCGCTCCGTTCGCTTCGAGCGCGCGCACCACGTTCTTGATCGAGCTCGCCTTCTGGCCGATCGCCACGTAGACGCAGGTCATGTTCTGACCCTTCTGGTTGATGATCGTGTCGATCGCTACCGCGGTCTTGCCGGTCTGGCGGTCGCCGATGATCAGCTCGCGCTGGCCGCGGCCGATCGGCACCATCGAATCGATCGACTTCAGACCGGTCTGCACCGGCTGGCTCACCGACTGGCGCGCGATCACGCCCGGCGCCACCTTCTCGATCACGTCGCTCATCTTGGCGTTGATCGGGCCCTTGCCGTCGATCGGCTGACCCAGCGCGTTGACGACGCGGCCGATCAGTTCCGGGCCGACCGGCACTTCGAGAATGCGGCCGGTGCACTTGACGGTGTCGCCTTCCGAGATGTGCTCGTACTCGCCCAGGATCACCGCGCCGACCGAATCGCGCTCGAGGTTGAGCGCCAGGCCGAAGGTGGCCTGGCCGCTGGCGGTGGGTGGGAACTCCAGCATCTCGCCGGCCATCGCGTCCGACAGGCCGTGCACGCGCACGATGCCGTCGGTCACCGAAACGACGGTGCCCTGGTTCTTGATGTCAGCCGAGACCGCCAGGCCTTCGATGCGGCTCTTGATCAGTTCGGAAATTTCGGCGGGATTGAGTTGCATGCTGATCTCCGGTCTGCGAGGCCCAACGGGCTGCGGGCAGTTTGGATTGAAGTTTGGAATCCTGGGGCGAGGCTCACGCGGTGAGCGCCACCTTCATCTGTTCGAGGCGGGCCTTCACCGAGGTGTCGAGCACCTCGTCGCCCACCACCACGCGGATGCCGCCGATCAACTCGGGCGCGAGCGTCACCGACGGGTTGAGCTTGCGACCGAAGCGCTTCTCCAGCGCGGTGACCACGTCCTTCAACTGCGCGGCGGAAATCTCGAACGCGCTGAAGATGGCCGCGTCGGCAATGCCCGAGCGCGCGTTCACGAGGGCGTGGAACTGTTCGGCAATCGCCGGCAGCGCGGCGAGCCGGCCGTTGTCGATGACGGCGCGCAGCAGGTTCTTCGCAGCGTCGGGCAGCGGCGTTTTCAGCACCGACGTCATCAGCTCGAACACCTGGCCGGCGTTCACCTTCGGGTTGTCGGCGAACTGACGCAACTGGGCGTTGCCGGCCACGTCGGCCAGGGCCTGGACGTGGCCCGCCAGGGTGCCCAGATCCCCCGTGCCGCCGGCCCGGAACAGCGCCTCTGCGTAGGGGCGCGCGATGGTCGCGAGTTCAGCCATGGCTCAGAGTTCAGCCTTCAAGCGCGACAGCAACTCGGCGTGCACGCCTGCATTGACCTCGCGCTTGAGAATCTGCTCGGCGCCCTTCACGGCCAGCGCAGCGACCTGCTCGCGCAGCGTCTCGCGCGCCTTCACCGCCTCCTGTGCGGCCTCGGCCTTGGCGGCGGCAATGATCTTTGCGCCCTCCTCGCTGGCGCGCGCCTTCGCCTCCTCGACCATGCCCTGCGCCAACCGCTCGGCGTCGGCGAGGCGCTGCGTGGCGTGGGTACGGGCGGTCGAGAGTTGCTCTTCGACGCGCTTGTTGGCGTTGGACAGTTCGGCCTTCGCCTTGTCGGCGGCGGACAGGCCGTCGGCGATCTTCTTGGCGCGCTCGTCGAGCGCGGCAGTGATCGGCGGCCAGACGAACTTCATCGTGAACCAGACCAGGATCAGGAACACGATCATCTGGAAGATGAATGTCGCGGTGATGCTCATAGTGCCTTCGGCAGTGGACGATTGGCCGCCGCGAGCGGCGGCAACGGCGACCGGCGGATTACTTCGGCAGGTTGGCCAGCTGCGCCAGGAACGGATTCGCGGTCGTGAACCACAGCGCGATACCGGTGCCGATGATGAACGACGCGTCGATCAGGCCGACGAGCAGGAACATCTTGGTCTGCAATTCGCCCATCAGTTCAGGCTGGCGTGCTGCAGATTCGAGGTACTTGCTGCCCATGACGCCGATGCCGATACAAGCACCCATGGCGCCCAGACCGATGATGAGACCTGCTGCTACCGCGACGAGACCGATGAGTTCCATGTTGACTCCTGTTGTAGATGGAAAGATGCGAAAGGGGGATACGGCGGCGGGACGCCGTGTCAGTGCGTTTCGTGGGCCTGCCCCACGTAGACCAGCGTCAGCATCATGAACACGAACGCCTGCAGCGTGATGATCAGGATGTGGAAGATGGCCCAGACGGTACCTGCAGCGATGTGCAGCAGCCCGAGCGCGAAGCCGCCGAGCG
>JBJXGS010000332.1:0-7795 GCA_046160545.1 Burkholderiales bacterium | reverse complement strand
CCATCGAGGGCCAAGCGGTCTATGTCACGACTTCCATCGGCATCAGCCTGTTCCCACGCGACGGCGCGGCGCCTTCCGACCTGATCCGCGCCGCGGACGCCGCCATGTATGCGGCCAAGCAAAGCGGCCGCAACAACTTCCACTTTTATTCGCCGAGCCTGTCGCCCGCGGCGGGCCTGTCGGTCGCGCACCAGGCCACGCTGCGCGAGGCGGCTCTGCGCGAAGAGTTTGTGCTGCTCTACCAGCCGCAAGTCGATCTTGCCACGCGCGGTCTGGTCGGCGTCGAGGCGCTATTGCGCTGGAGGCGAGCAGATGGCAGCCTGGCAGGCCCGGCTGAATTTCTTGAGCTCGCGGAGGCACGCGGGCTGATCGTGGCCATCGGCCGGCGCGCCTTGGCTGATGCCTGCCGCCAGCACCGTGCGTGGCGTGAAGCCGGGTACGCGGTGCCGACACTGTCGGTCAATGTCTCGGCCCTGCAGTTCCGACGCGACGCGCTGGTAGGCGAGGTCGCCCATACCCTGACCGAATCAGGTACTGCGGGCACCGACCTCGAACTGGAGGTGACCGAGTCCAGCCTGATGGATGCGGCCGCGGCCGGGGAAAAGCTGGCAGCCCTGCGCGCCCTGGGCGTAAAAATTGCGATCGACGACTTCGGCACCGGCTATTCCTCGCTTTCCTATCTGCATCGCTATCCGATCGACAAGCTCAAGATCGACCGCTCGTTCATCGGACAGGAAGGTGGCGACATGGCGATCGCGATCGCGGTCATCCGCCTTGGCAAGGCGCTCAACCTCAAGGTACTGGCCGAAGGCGTGGAGGCCGAGTCACAGGCGCGCTTCCTGGCCGAACAGGGGTGTGACGAGGCGCAGGGATATCTGTTCGGCGCGCCGGTCGACGCTGCGCAGTTCGCCGCACGTCACCTGGTGCGCGCACCCGGACGCTAAAGCGATGGCCGGCACCCGGAAGCGGTTTTGGGGCTGGCTCAAATGGGTGATCGCGCTCTTCTTTGTGGGGATCCTGGCCTGGCAAGGCTGGTACTACGCGCATCTCTGGTGGTGGGTGGATCACGATCCGGCCTCGACGCGCTTCATGGACATGCGCCTGGCGGGACTGCGCGCCAAGGATCCGGACGCGCGCCTCAAGCACTATTGGGTGCCGTACGCGCGCATCTCGAACCACCTCAAGTTCGCCGTCGTCGCCGCCGAGGACACCGCTTTTGTCGACCATGAGGGCTTCGACTGGAGCAGTATCGAGAAGGCCTTCGAGCGCAACCAGAAGAAGGGGCGGGTCGTCGCGGGCGGCTCGACCATCAGCCAGCAGCTGGCCAAGAACCTGTTCCTGTCCGGTGAGAAGAGTTACGGGCGCAAGGCCCAGGAAGCGATCATCACCTGGATGATGGAAAGCCGGATGGACAAGCGGCGCATCCTCGAGATCTACCTGAACGTGGTCGAGTGGGGCAACGGCGTATTCGGCGCCGAAGCAGCTGCGCGGCACTATTTCGGCGTTCCCGCCGCGCAGTTGTCGCGCGAGCAGGCGGCGCGCATGGCCGCAATGCTGCCCCGGCCACGCTTTTATGACAACAATCGCGATTCGGCCCACCTGTCACGGCGCATCCCGGTGATCCTGAAGCGTATGCAGCAGGTGGAGATCCCCTGAACGTGCCGCGGCGCAGCGGCGTCTACAATCGCCGCCTCCCCGCAGGCCAGACATGACCGAACCGCGCCACGAACCCGCTCCGACGGTCGCAGAAGAGACCGATGTTGCCGCGTCGAACACGGCCGGGCAGCGCGCGTCCTCTCAAGGCGTCGAGCCGATGGAGCCCGATCAGGCGCAGGAGGCCCTGGTCGAAATCCAGGAACTCCTGAGGCGCGCGCGGTTGGTCGAAGCTGTGGTGCACAACCAGGCCATGGACCGCCATGAGCTGGTCGAGAACCTGGTCTATCGTCAGAACAACGCCAAGCTCGCGGCGCGCCTCGAAGAGCTGCATCCGGCCGACATTGCCTACATCCTCGAAGCGTTGCCGCTCAAGGACCGCATCGCCGTCTGGGACCTGATCAAGTCCGCCGAGCGCGACGGCGAAATCTTAGTTGAGGTTTCCGACGGGGTGCGCGAGACCCTGATCGAGAACATGGACCGCGACGCGCTGGTGGCGGCGGCCGAAACCCTGGACACCGATGAGCTGGCCGACATCGCCTCTGACCTGCCGGCCGAGGTCATCGACCAGGTCCGTGAAGGGCTCACCCAGGAGGAGCGCGAGCAGTTGCGCGCCGCCATGTCCTATCCCGACAACGCGGTCGGTGCGCTCATGGATTTCGAGATGGTCACCGTGCGCGAGGATGTAAGTCTGGAGGTTGTGCTGCGTTACCTGCGCATCTTCGACGAATTGCCTGACCATACCGACCAGGTGTTCGTGGTCGACCGCGGCGAAGCTCTCAAGGGCGCGCTGCCCCTGACGCGCATCCTGGTCACGGATGCCGAGACCCTGGTCGGGAAGGTCATGACCACCGAGATGCTGACGCTGAACCCCTGGGACCGCGCCGACGAGGCTGCGCAGGCCTTCGAGCGCTACGACCTGGTGTCTGCGCCGGTCGTCGACGCAGACGGCAGGCTCATCGGCCGGGTAACCGTCAACGAGGTGGTCGACTATATCCGCGAGTCACAGGAGGAGGAGACGCTCTCCAAGGCCGGCTTGAAGGACGAGGAAGACATCTTCGCTCCGCTGTCGCACTCGGTGAAGAACCGTGCTCCCTGGCTGCTGCTCAACCTGTGCACGGCTGCGATCGCGAGTTGGGTCGCCTCGCGCTTCGAAGCGACCGTGGGCCAGATAGTCATGCTGGCCTTCCTGATGTCCATCGTCGCGGGCATCGGTGGCAATTCCGGCAACCAGACCATGACCCTCATCATCCGCGCCCTGGCCCTGGGCCAGATCAGCCGGGCCAATGTGCGCCGCCTGGTGACGCGCGAATTCGCCACTTCGGCCATCATCGGCTTGGTTGGCGGGCTGATCGCGGGACTCTTTGCGCTCGCCATCTCCGGCATCGCCGCGCTGGGTGCCGTGATGATGGCAGCCATGATCCTCAACCTGCTGGTGGGCACCATGGTCGGGATGGCCGTGCCCCTGCTGCGCTACCGGCTCGGCCGCGACCCCGCGGTCGGCTCGTCCGTGCTGCTGACGTTTGCGACCGACACCATGGGTTTTTTCATCTTCCTGGGGCTCGCCACCCTGGTCCTGCTCTGAGCATGGCGACGAACAGGGTCTAGAGCGCAGCGACGGTCTGCACCTCGACCAGAAACGGCTCCTGCACCAGCCGGTCGACAATCAGGAGCGTGTTGGGCGGATACTTGCCGTCGGGAAACATGCGTGGGAACTCGCGCAGGCGCCAGCTCATGAACCTGGCGATGTCCTGCGAGTGCACCAGATAGGTCGTGAACTGCACGACATTGGCCCAGCCGGCACCTTGCGAAACGAGCGCGGCGGCGACATTGGCGAACACCTGGGTGCATTGTGCGTCGAAGTCGTCGCGTCCGATGATGTTGCCGTCGCGGTCGCCGGCCAGCTGCCCGGCGATGAACAGGAACTCGGAAGCCCGAACGCGGGTGAGCTGGGAATACTGGCCCATGGGCTTTCCCAGCACGTCGGGGTTGCGGATGTCGATCTGCGGCATCGGTTCTCTCCTTGAATAGTGACGCCTAGGGCGCCAGCTGCCTGAAGGCCGCGCTGGCGGCCGTGACGGTGAAATCGATGGCTGCGGCATCGTGCGCGATGGAGACGAAACCGGCCTCGTAGGCCGAGGGCGCGAAATGCACCCCGGCGTCGAGCATGAGATGGAAAAAGCGGTTGAACAGGGCCTTGTCGGCCTGCATGACCTCGGCGTAGCTGCCAGGAGGTGTCGTGCGCGCGAAGATGCCGAACATGGCGCCGACCGAAGCGGCGCAAAACGGCACGCCCGCTGTTTGCGCAGCCGCAGTCAGTCGCGCCGCGAAGTCGCTGGTGGCCGCTCCCAGTGCTTCATAAAAGCCCGGCCTGGCGATCTCGGTGAGCGTGGCCATTCCGGCTGCGACCGAAACCGGGTTGCCCGACAGAGTGCCGGCCTGGTAGACCCCGCCCAAGGGAGAGAGGTGTTCCATGATGTCGCGCCTGCCGCCCAAAGCCGCGACAGGCATGCCGCCACCAATGACCTTGCCCAGCACGGTCAGGTCCGGCGTGATGCCGTACAGGCTTTGTGCGCCGCCCAGGGCGACGCGAAAGCCGCTCATGACCTCGTCGAACACGAGCACGCTGCCGTGGCGGGTGCAGAGTTCGCGCATGGTGCGAAGGAATTCCGGCGTGCCCGGCACCAGGTTCATGTTGCCTGCCACCGGCTCGACCATCACCGCGGCGATGCGCGCGCCGTGCTTGCCGAAGGCGTCCGCAAGCTGCTCCGCATCATTGAAATCCAGCACCATGGTGTGCTGCGTGGTTTCCTTCGGCACACCGGCGGACGAGGGCTGGCCCAGTGTCAGCAGTCCCGACCCGGCCTTGACCAAAAGCGCGTCGGCGTGGCCGTGATAGCAGCCCTCGAACTTGATGATGACATCGCGTCCGGTGAAGCCGCGCGCGAGGCGGATGGCGGTCATGGCCGCTTCGGTCCCGGAACTGGTGAAGCGGACCCGCTCCATCGACGGTACCAGGGCGCAGACGCGCTCGGCGATCTCGACCTCGGCCTCGGTGGGCATGCCGTAGGACAGCCCGCGCGCGGCGGCATCCTGGACCGCGCGCACCACCGCCGGATGTGCGTGCCCGAGGATCAGCGGCCCCCACGAGCCGATGTAGTCGACATAGCGCCGGCCTTCGGCATCCCACACGTGCGGACCCGCGCCGCGCACGATGAAGCGCGGAGTTCCGCCGACGGAACGAAACGCGCGTACCGGTGAATTGACGCCACCCGGAATGATGGCCTGGGCGCGGGCGAAGAGGGTGTCGTTGCTGACCATGGGGAGCGATTCTCAGGAGCGAAAGAGGGTGGAAAACTGTCTGGCGCGAGCGCGGATGTCGGGCGCGTCGAAAAGGTCGCTGATGACCGCGATCGCGTGCGCCCCGGCGGCGATCACCTGCGCCGCATTGGCGTGATTGATGCCGCCGATGGCGACCACCGGTACGTCGAGTACGCCGGCGGCTGCGTAAAGGGAATGCGGGGCACGCACGGCCGCAGGCTTGGTCGATGAGGCGAAGGCGCTGCCGAAGGCGACGTGGTCGGCGCCTGCAGCCAATGCCGTGCGCGCCAGATCCATGCTGTCGTAGCACGAGGCGCCGATGCGTTTGCCGCGGCCGAGCCTTTGCCTCGCCGCGGCCAGGTCGCCGTCTGTCGCGCCCAGATGCACGCCGTCGGCATCGACAGCAAGCGCCAGATCGACATGATCGTTGACGATGAATGTCGCTCCGTCGCGCGCGCATACCGCCGAGAGTGCGAGCGCCTGTTCCAGACGAAGCGCGCCATCGGCAGTCTTGTTGCGATATTGCACGATGCGCGCGCCGCCGGCGATCGCCTGTCGCACCGCGAGGATCAGGCGAGCGGTATCGCCCCAGTCCGGGGTGATCGCGTAAAGACCTGCGATGGCCGGTTTCACTTGGCCCCCGAGATGTGCTCGCGTACGGCGAACATGCGATCCGGAATGAACTGCCCCATGCCGGGTCGAAAGCCGGCCTTGAGACTCTGCCAGGTGAATTCCTGGGCCGCCCGCGCTGCCGCCGAGGCGTCCAGACCGCGCGCAAGCATGGCTGCCAGGGCCGATGCCAGCGTGCAGCCCGAGCCGTGATAACTGCCGGGCAGGCGGGTCCAGGCATCGCGGCGCACCAGTCCGACCGAGGCCTCATCGGTGCTGCCGGGGACAGGCCCGTAGAGGCTGTTGATGACCTGCGTGGTGTTCTCGTGCGTGCCGGTGGCAAGCACATACTCGCAACCTGCATTCAGGAGTTCGAGTGCGCAGCCGGCGAGGTCGGCGTCAGGTTCGGCCAGTGCGAGGCGGCGTGCCTCCACGCTGTTGGGTGTCAGAAAGTTGGTTTGCGGCAGCAGGAGGTCGCGCAGCGCCGCGACGATGTCGCCGCCCGAGAGTTCGTCGCCGCGGCCGGAGGCCAGGACCGGGTCCAGCACCAGCGGGATGTCCGGATAGTCCGCGATTACAGCCGCGATCGCCGCGACATTGGCCACGCTTGCGATCATGCCGACCTTGAAGACCGCCACTCGCATGTCAGCAAGCAATTCACGGGCCTGGTCCTCGACTAATTCCGGCGCAACCGCCTCGAAGCTGGCCACGCCGGCGGTGTCCTGCACGGTGAGCGCGGTGGCAACGGTGAGCGGGTGGCAGCCCAGCGCCGCCAGGGTCAAGAGGTCGGCCTGCAGACCGGCGCCGCAGGTCGGGTCGGCCCCGGCGAAAACCAGGACCAGCGGCGGGACCGGCGGTGGGGGCATCGGTGCGTGGGGCTGGACGAGAACAGTGGAAAAGGCAAGGCGCGACGGCGATGTTAAGATGCACCGCCCGCACGCAGCGCCAAAAGTGACCGCGATGATTGTCTCGCGTCTTCGAGAGCGCCGGTTCACGTGCGTTCCCGCGGTGATTCTAACCTTGCGCGGAGTGCCCATGGCATCCCGGCAGTGGGATTTGTCGCATCGATCGAATGCTTGGCCGGACCGAAAATTCGCATGGATAACGAATTCAAGACATGGATGTGCCTGATCTGCGGTTGGGTGTACGACGAGACCGCAGGCGCCCCGGACGAGGGCATTGCACCGGGAACCCGCTGGGCCGACGTGCCTTTCAACTGGACCTGCCCGGAATGCGGTGCGCGCAAGGACGATTTCGAGATGGTAGAGATTTGAACCTACCGCGCGGCTTCGGGCAGAATCGTTTGTAATCAAGGGAATTTGGCACAAACTTGAAGTTTGTCCTGAGTGCAGGAAGGCCCCAGATCGCTATAATGGCCGGCTCGTCGCTCGGCTACCGCTGAGGCGGCGCAGAGCCGCCATACGCCAAGAGCGGTAAAGCCAGTGGTTGCGCTGCGCGCTGCACCGGCGGGAAATGGGCGGGAACGGCAAATCGCCGATCCCATGGGAAGAGGTTCCACGGACGGCGGAGCGATGGCCGACACGGGCGCATTGGCAGGCATCAAGGTCATGGTGATCGATGACTCGAACACCATCCGCCGCAGCGCGGAGATCTTTCTCGTCCAGGCGGGTTGCCAGGTCATCCTGGCTGAGGACGGATTCGATGCCTTGGTCAAGATCACCGACCATGCGCCCGACGTGATCTTCTGCGACATCATGATGCCGCGTCTCGATGGCTACCAGACTTGCTCGCTGATCAAGAAGAACCCGCGTTTCGGCGCCACGCCGGTGATCATGCTGTCGTCCAAGGACGGCCTGTTCGACCGCGCCCGCGGGCGCATGGTCGGTTCTGACGAGTACCTCACCAAGCCGTTTACCAAAGACAGTCTGCTCAAGACCGTCGGCACGCACGTTGCCGCGCGTCACTAGTCACCCAGGATCCCAGCGATGGCCGTCAGGAAAATTCTTGTCGTCGACGACTCACCGACGGAACGCTTTTTTCTCCAGGAACTGCTCACCGGCAAGGGCTACTCGGTGATCACCGCGGAGAACGGCGAAGAGGCGGTGACGCGCGCCAACCGCGACATGCCTGACCTGATCCTGATGGACATCGTCATGCCCGGGCTGAATGGATTTCAGGCGACGCGCCAGATCACGCGTGGCGCCGATACCGCGCACATTCCCATCCTCATTTGCACCACCAAGGACCAGGA
>JBJXGS010000331.1:0-2503 GCA_046160545.1 Burkholderiales bacterium | reverse complement strand
GATCCCGGCCAGCGATGCGACATGGGCGCTGCCCACCACGCCGCCGGCCGGCCCTGACAGTACGGTATGCACCGGCTTGGCACGCGCCGACTCGACCGTCATCAGGCCACCGGCCGCCTCCATTACCATCACCGGCTTGCCGCGCCCGAGTCCCAGTCCCTGGCCCGGATCTTCCAGCAGGCGCGTGAGTGAGCCCAGGTAGCGATCCATCACCGGCATCAGGAAGGCGTTGAGGACGGTGGTGCTGGCGCGTTCGTACTCGCGGAATTCCGACAGGATGTCGGTCGAAGCGCACACCACCACGCCGGGCAATTCGCCGGCCAGGAAGTCGCGCGCGGCATGCTCGTGCGCGGGGTTGGCGTAGGCGTGCAGGAACATGATGGCCACCGCCTCGATGTCAGCGGCGCGAATCGCCTGTGCAACCACAATCAAATCGGCCTGCGACAGCGGTGTGACCTCGCGCCCGGCCGCATCGATGCGCCCGGCGACGGTAAAGCAGTGTTCGCGTGCCACCAGCTGCGGCGCCCGCACCGAAGTGATGTCATACAAGCTGGGTCGTTCCTGCCGGCCGATCAAAAGCAGGTCGCGAAAGCCCGCGTTGGTGACAAAGGCCGTGCGCGCCCCCTTGCGCTGGATCACCGCATTGGTCGCGGTGGTCATGCCGTGGCCGACATAGTCGACATCCGCGCCGCCCTTGCCCTGCAGGGCCAACACGCGCTTCAAGCCGGCTACCGTGCCCAATGCACGGTTTTCGGGCGTGGTCGACACCTTTGAGACAGTGATGCGACGGCTTGCTACGTCATACGCGATGCTATCTGTGAAAGTGCCGCCAACATCCGAGGCAATGCGCGTGGAGCTGTGCATGATGTGAAGCTTGAGTTGCGTACGGCCAGACGATGCGTGATCAGGAATGCTTTGTCAATGTGCCCTTGTGCAGGGCCGGACGCGCAAATAATCCCCGGGCAAACCCTGTTATCGTTGGGAAGCAAGATCAACGCTAGGCTTGAGTCACTGATTCCGCCACAACGCGGAGCACGGAGACTGAGCGAGCTACTTGAGGAACCTCTTCTGGACCGCCAGAGGAATCTGACGAACTCTCAATCTTGCGAATCATGAAATTCCTCATCATCGACGACCATCCGATGCTGCGCCAGGGCGTTGCGGCGGTGTTGCGCGATCTTGAACCCGGCGTGACGGTGCTGGAAGCGCCCGACGGCGCTACGGGCCTCACGCTGACGACACAGCATGCCGACCTCGATGCGGTGCTGCTGGACCTGCAATTGACCGGGCTCTCCGGCATGGACACCCTGGCGCGCCTGATGGCTGCGCACCCGGACCTGCCGGTCATCATGCTCTCGGCCTCCGAAGACCCGGCCGACGTGCGCGCGGCGCTCGCCGCCGGCGCGCGCGGCTACTGCCCGAAGTCCGCCAGCCACGCGACCATGCAGGCGGCGGTGCGGTTGGTGCTGGCTGGCGAAATCTATGTGCCGCCGTTCATGGCCGGGACGGCGCCCGCCGTTCCACGCGGCGACGATGGCCTGACCGCGCGCCAGCGCGAGGTGCTGCGCCTGGTCTGTGACGGCCGCGCCAACAAGGACATCGCGCAGGCGCTCGGCATGCAGGAAAAGACCGTCAAGACCCATGTCACGGCGATCTTTCGCGCGCTCAAGGTGATCAATCGCGCGCAGGCCGTGATCGCCGCGCGCAAGGCCGGGCTCATCGACTGACGCTTGGGCGGTGTCGCGCGCAGGCCGGCGTCGCGCGTCGCACCCTCAGGTGGTTGCCGGAGCGTTCATGAGCGCGCGCGCCATCGCCTCGCGCAGCGCCTGTGGCGCCACCGGCTTGTGCAGCAGCGCGTGGCCGCATTGCGCCAGTTCGCGCTGGTGCGCCGGCGCGGTGTCGCCGGTGATGACGATCGCGGGAATGTCCTGGTTGTACTCGGTGCGCACGCGTTCTATCACCGTGAGCCCGTTCTCCTCGCCGCGCAGGCGAAAGTCACTGATGACCAGGTGCGGCATGCGGGTAAGTGCCACCAATTGCGGCAGCAGGTCCGCGCTGCCGCCCGCGGTCACAACTTCGCAGCCCCAGCCGGCGAGCAGTGATTGCATCGCGGCGCGGATCTCGGCATCGTCGTCGATCACCAGCACCAGGAGGCCCGGGCCGAGTTCGGCCTCGTCCGGCTTCGCGGCCGGCGCCGACGCGGGCGCCACCAGTGCGCGCGCCAGCGGCAGGCGCAACGTGAACGCTGTACCGCGCCCAGGGCGCGAACGCATTTGCAGCGGCACGCCGAGGAGGTCGGTGAGACGGCGCACGATCGCCAGCCCCAGCCCCAGGCCCTGGTTGCGGTCGCGCTCCGGGTTGTGCAGCTGCACGAATTCGCGGAACACCTCGGCCTGGCGCTCCGGCGCGATGCCGATGCCGGTGTCGACGACGCGGATCACCGCTTCCTGGCCGCGCCGGCGCGCGCTGATCAGGACGCCGCCGCGGTCGGTGTAGCGCACCG
>JBJXGS010000330.1:0-4394 GCA_046160545.1 Burkholderiales bacterium | reverse complement strand
GTCGATGGCAACAAACGCGTGGCTTACGCGGCGATGGAGATCTTTCTTCTGATCAACGGCATGCGGGTCGACGCCACGCAGCAGCAGATATACCGGTTCATGATGCGGCTGTTCGAGACGAACAAGTGCGAACTTGCGGAGATCGAGAAGTGGTTCCGGCCGCGTATCGTTGCCGATGGTGTAGTTTCAGGCGGCGCGTAGCCTTGGCATTCCAAGCGAAAAGGGAATTTTCATGAAAATGCTAGCAACCCTCGCATTCCTGGTCGCCGCTCTCGGGTTGGCATCATCGGCGCAGGCGGCGACTGCAACATTCGACGACCTGCCGACTCTGCCGGCAGTCAATTCGGCTACCGGGCTGTATTTCGCCAACGGCGACAGCAGCAGCTATGCGGGTGTTCTCTGGGACACGCGCTTCAATGTCGTTGGTGATTTGTATCGCGTAGACACGATAACCCCGGGCCCGCGCTTCGGCATTCCCCATTCGGGCCGGTATTTCGTCACCAACGACGGCGCCGGCAACAGCAACAACGGTATGGTGATCAGCACCTCGATGGTCTTGACCGGCGCATGGTTCGGCCGCAACGAGTACTACGGCTACGGCGCCGGCGCCGACCAGGTCACCATCTATGCCTTGTCAGGCAGTACCGAATTATCGTCGTTGGTATTCGACCTGCCGGCAGCACCATCCCTGCCGCCGGGCCCGGAAGGCCCCGGGGGGCAGCCGGCGGTGCTGCAATTCTTCGATACGAGCGCTTTCACCGTCTTGACCGGCATCACCGGCTATCGCATCGATCGGCGCGAAATCGGGACACTCAACGGTAGCTGGGTCGCTGACGATTTCAGCTTCGCCGCACCCGTGCCAGAGCCTGGCATTCCGGCGCTGCTGCTGGCGGGGTTGGGGGTGATCGGGTGGGTGCGGAGAGGCGCAAGTATTGCCGAAACTACGCCAACGAGCTGAATCGGGCCAGTACGAACAAGTTTTTCTTGCCCCTATCGACGCTGCGGAAATGAAACGCTAGCGCAAGGATGCGTTGACCCTGCCCTTTCCTCACGCCGCCAGCGCTGCCTCCCGCCGCCGATAGGTCTGGCCGAATTCGCGTGTGGCCGCGTACACCTTCGGCAGCGGGCGGCCGTTGGGCAGCGTCATCCAGATGCGCAGCAGCAAGCGCCGCTGCGCGGGGTCGTCGACGTAGGACGTGCGCGAGTGCAGGATCGAGAAGTTGTTGCCGATCTGGATGTCGCCGGCCTGCATTTCGAAGGAGAGTTGCCACTCCGGATCGTTGCAGATCGCATCGATCATGTCGAGCAACTCGATCTGCTGCGCGCTCAGGCGCGGCACCTCGGGGAAGCGCTGCGCGGTCTCGATGTAGCGGCGCTTGTGCAGCACGTTCATGCGGCCGGCGTGCCAGGTCAGGATGGGCACCACCTGCACCTTGATGTCGGCCGCGTTCTGCGAGCGCGAATCGAAGTGGAAGGGCTGCTGCGCCACGCGTGCCAGGTCAGGGCGGCGGCGCAGGATCTCGTTGAACAATGCACCGACGCTCATCAACTTGCTGGTGCCGCCGGTCTGCGCGGGGCGCACGCACAGGAGCATGAAGGCGTCGCCGCCGTCGTTGTGGAACTGCAGCTCCTCGCTGGTCTCGTAGCCGCGCGTGCTGGCGTCGGCGTCGACGCTCTTGCCGGTGTCGGTCACCTGGTGCATCAGGTTGCCGGCACGGTCCTGGCCTTCGGCTTCGCCGACATGGCATGCCAGGCCCCAGAAGAGCAGCCGCGCGTCCTCCAGCGAATAGCGCGCGATCGGCAGGCCGCGCAAGAGCGCGAAGCCGCGGCCTTCGGCCACCTCGTCACGTAGCTGGCCTAAGCGCGCGCTCAAGGCTGGCAGCGGAAACTCCTCTGGCCCCACCTCGAAGAGCGGCTTCCCGGAGGATTTGGCGGCAGCCAGCGCACGGTCGATCTCGGCGATGTCAGCCTTGCTGAGTGGCACGATCCAGTCGTTGCGTCGGCCCATGTCGCTGCCTTTCCAGACAGCGGCCCCGGTCACTTCCTTCTCAAGCAATCCGCTCATGACGCCTCCTCCGTGCAGTCACATTAATCGGCACCGCGACGCGGTGCCGATTAATGTGGCCTAGTTCTGCGGCTTGATACCGAGCTGCTTCGCCAGCCGCAAGGCGTCCTCGGTTTCGGTCGTCAGGCGCGTGGCCAGATCCTCCGGCGTACTCCACAGCAGGTCCGAGCCGATGTTGCGCTGCCGTTCGTTGAATTCCGCGTTGGCTATCACACGGCGCGAGATTTCCGAGAGCCGGCTCACGATTTCGCGCGGCATTCCGGCCGGGCCGTGCAGCGAGTACCAGGCTTCGGCCCGGTAGCGCGACTCGCCTGACTCCAGGAAGGTCGGCACATCGGGCAGCGCGCCCGAGCGCCGGGCGCCGGTCACGCCGATCGGCTTCAACTTGCCGGCACGCAGTTGCGGCAGCATCACCGGCACCAGCGCAGCCGCCATGTCGACCTGGCCGGAGATCGCATCAGTCAGCGCCGCCGCACCACCCTTGTAGGGCACGTGCAGGATGTCCACATCCGATTGCGCATTGAGCATCCTGGCTACGTATTCGAGCGTCGCGGTGGCCAACGTCACCCGCCCGGGGCGCGCGCGCGCCGCGGCGAGGAGTTCCTTCACATTGGAGAACGGCGCCGCCGGGTTGGCACACACGATATAGGGTATCTGGTTGATCAAGGAGATGTGGCTTAGGCCCTTGCTCGGGTCGAACGACGGCACCGGGCCGGTGGCAAAGTTGGTCGCCATCAGCGAGGTGCCGAAGAGGAGCGTATAGCCGTCCGGGGCGGCACGCACGACCGATTCAGTGCCGATGTTGGTGGCAGCGCCGGGGCGGTAATCGATGACGATCGGCTGACCCAGCTCGCGTGCGACCAGGTCGGAATAGGCGCGCGCGACAATGTCGGTGGTGCCGCCGGGCGGAAACGGCACCACCATTCGCACCGGGCGGTTCGGGTAGGCCTGCGCCCATGCCGTCGCGGCCGCGAGGCTTGCCACGAGCGCCAGGGCAAGTGCCGCCAGGTCAGGAAAGCGCAACCGAATCCGCATCATCATTGCCGCTCCAGGGTCGAGGCCGATGGCCAAGTTGCGCACTGTAGCAAGGTTCGGCGGCCGGCGCGACTGCGGCTGCGCCTAGTCGACCTTAATGCCAGCCGCCTTCACCACCGGCGTCCAACGGTCGATCTCGTTCTTCATGTAGGCCTTGTAACCCTCGGGAGACGAGGCGTGGATCTCGTAGCCCTGCTTCAAGAGCCGCTCGCGCAACTCCGGGTGCGCCAGCGCGGCGACGACGGCCTGGTTCAGGCGTCGCTGGATCGGCACCGCGGTGCCGCCCGGTGCCAGCAGGCCGAAGAAGGCCGCGCCGGTCAGGTCGGGCATGCCCTGCTCGCCGACCGTGGGCACGGTCGGGAAAAGCGGCGAGCGCACCGTAGACGACAAGGCAATCGCGCGCAGCTTGCCGGACTCGACATGGGTGCGCACCGGACCCAGGGCGTCGATGAAGACGGGTATGGTGCCAGACAGCGTATCGAGCGAAGCCGGTGCCGAGCCCTTGTAGAAGATCAGGTTCAGGTTGGCACCGGTCTTGAGTTTCATCATCTCGGAGAGCAGGTGCGGCAGCGCACCGATCGAGGCGATCGCCACGGCGACGCCGCCGCTTTGGCGTTTCGAATCCGCCACGATGTCGGAGAGCGTGCGATACGGCGTTGCCGGATGCACCACAAAGAGCAGCGGAATCGAGACCGCCAGCGAGATCGGCGCGAAGTCGCGCTCGGGGTCGTAGGGCAGCTTGATGCCCAACGCGGTGTTGGTGGCGATGGGTGCGGCCGCCATCAGCAAGGTGTAGCCGTCGGGTGGCGCCTTGGCGACCGCCTCCATGCCGGCGATGCCGCCGGCGCTGGGTCGGTTCTCGATGACCACCGGCTGGCCCAGGGTCTCGCTCATGCGCGCGGTGATGAGGCGCGAGGAGACGTCAAGCGCGCCACCGGCGGCCTGCGCGACGATGACGCGGATGGAGCGGTTCGGGTAGTCCTGCGCAAGCGTGGCACTCGCCGCGCAGGCGACGGCGAGTGCAGTCAGGAAAAGGACTCTGGATGCCATGGTGATTCTCCCGGAAACGTGAATCAATCGATCTTCATGCCGGTGCGCTTGACGATGTCGGCGTACTTCGCCTGGTCGCGTACCAGTCGGGCGCCGAACTCGGCTGAAGTCGCACCTGCCATCTCGTAGCCGGCGGCGACCATCGGGTCTGCCACCGCGGGGTCGCGCAGGATGCGGCCGATTTCGGCGTTGAGCCGGGTCACGATCTCGGCGGGTGTTCCGGCCGGCGCGACCAGACCGTTCT
>JBJXGS010000329.1:0-15584 GCA_046160545.1 Burkholderiales bacterium | reverse complement strand
GCGGAAACGATCCAGCAGTCCGACGATGTTGCGCCGCCCTTCACGCCGTACGACATCGATGACGACCTTGGCCTGCCCCGACGAACCAATGACTATGACGTTGTCCATCGCTTGAATCCTGCACAGTGCCGGATTGGAATACTACGACGATGGCGACGCACCCGCCGATGGCAACGTACCCGCATTCTTGCTATGCTGCGTCCCTTGCTCCCGCCCTTCGCGGGCACTCTTTTATTCAAGGACTGCGGATATGGCCAAAATGCGCATTGAAGGTTCCTTTGTTGCCCTGCCCACGCCGTTCAACGAAGACGAAAGCGTCGATTTCGGTGCCTATCGCACCTTGATCGATCACCAGGAAAAAAACGGCACGGTCGCCCTGCTGATCATGGGCTCGACCGGCGAGCCGTCACTCCTGTCGCCGGAAGAGAAAAAGAAGATCGTCATCGAGACCGCGAAGCACAAGACCGGCAAGATGAAGTTTTTCTACGGCTGCACCGGCAATACCACCGAGCAGGTCATCGACAACGTGCGCTTTGCCGCCGCCAATGGCGCGGACGGCGCGGTGTTCGCCGCGCCGCCCTACATCTGCGGCTCGGAGGAAGACATCGAGCGGCATTACCTCGAGGTCGCCGACGCGGTCGATTTTCCGCTCGGCATCTACAACAATCCGCCGCGCATCAAGACCGACCTGCACTGGGACAACATCCTGCGTCTGCTCAAGCACCCCAACTACGTGATCCTCAAGGAATCGACGGCGCGCGTGGCCCAGGTGGCGCAGGTGATCGCCGCCAAGCCGGATGCAACCATCATGTGCTGCGATTCGCCCAACCTGGGCCTGGTGGTGCCGACCATGTCGCTGGGCGGGCATGGCACGGCCAACATGACCGGCACGATCGCACCGCAGGAGATGGCGATCCTCTCCACGCCGTGGAAAAGCTATGCCGACGCGGAAAACTTCCGCGACATGTACCTGAAGCTCCTGCCCTTGATGCACTTCAACTATTCGGCGATCAACCCGGTGGCGCCCAAGTCGCTCATGCGTGCCCTGGGCATGCCAGTGGGCAAGCTGCGCAAGCCCTTGCGCAACCTGGAAGGCGAGGCTCTCATGAAGGGCATTCGCATTGTCCAGGAACTCGGGCTCGACAAGAAGTACGGCTATCGGGTGCAGCCCAAATTGGCGCTCGCGGCCTGAACCCGCGGCGGGGGTCCCCCATGTTTTTGGCTTCACGGCGCCGCCAGACGGCGCTTGTCGTGCTGGCGCTCGGCGCTGCCTTTGCCGGCTCACCCCTGCTTGCCCAGGAGTACCCGAACCGGCCGATCCGCATCGTCATTCCGACGCCCCCCGGGGGCGCGGTCGACGGTGTGGCGCGCATGACCGGGCAGAAGCTGGGCGAGCTGCTCGGTGCCACGATGGTGATGGAAAACCGCGCCGGTGCGTCGACCACGCTGGGCGCCGATCATGTGGCCAAGAGCGCGCCGGATGGCTATACGCTCTACATCAACGCCTCCATCCACTCGATCAACCCTTACGTGCTCAAGACATTGCCGTACGACGCGGTCAAGGATTTCACACCGATCGCGGAGCTCGCGCGCGGCCCGCTTTTGCTGTCGGTCAACACCGGTGTGCCGGCCACCTCGGTGCGCGAGTTTGTCGCCGTGCTCAAGGCCGACCCCAGGAAGTACAGCTTCGCGACCTCGGGTTTCGGCTCGGCCGGGCACCTGGCGATCGCGCTGTTTCGCGCACGCGCCGGCGTGGACGTGCCGATCGTGCAGTACAAGGGCACCGGGCAGGCGTTTCCTGACCTGATCGGCGGCAGCGTGCACGCCATGATCGATCCGGTGCTGTCCTCCGGCCCGCAGGTCAAGGCCGGCAAGCTGCGCGCGCTCGCGATCACGAGCGCCAAGCGCAACCCGCAGTACCCGGACGTGCCCACGGTCATCGAGGCCGGCATGCCCGAACTGGAGTTCTATTCCTGGTACGGGTTGTGGGGCCCGGCGCGCCTGCCGCGCGACATCGTCGCCAAGCTGGAGGCGGCGGCCATCCGCGCGGTGCAGTCACCCGAGGTGCGCGAACGCATGCAGGGCCTTGGGTTTGAAGCCACCGGCAACAACGCGCAGGCTTTCGCGGCGTTCATCAGCGCGGAATCGGCCAAGAACGACAAGATCATCCGGGACGCCGGCATCAAGCCCGAGTAACCATCCGCCCACCAGCCAACATGACCGACACTTCCACCCGCCGTGCTGTCCTGATCACCGGCGCCGGCTCCGGCATCGGCGCCGCCACCGCGCGACGCTTCGTCGCCGAAGGCTGGCAGGTCGCGCTCAATTACCTCGAAGACGGCCAGCACACCGCGGCCAGGGCCATCGCCGATGGCGCACGCGCACCCGGGCAGAAGACCATCCTGGCACAAGGCAGCGTCACCGAAGACGGCGACTGCGTGGCCAT
Organism: Burkholderiales bacterium; assembly: GCA_046160545.1. Lineage (GTDB taxonomy): Bacteria > Pseudomonadota > Gammaproteobacteria > Burkholderiales > JAEUOS01 > JAEUOS01. Next base: position 13,138 of record JBJXGS010000329.1, on the reverse strand, counting down.
GGTTGCCTCCGCGGTCGCCAGCTTCGGCCGGCTCGATGCCCTGGTCAACGCCGCAGGCATCAGCAAGATGGTGCCGCAGCCCGACCTGCACGGCCTGTCGGCCGACGATTTCCAGCGCATCTACGCGGTCAACACCATCGGGCCCTTCCAGATGGCGCGCGCCTGCGCACCGCACCTGAAAGCCACCGGCAACGGCGCCATCGTCAGCATCTCGTCACGCGCGGCACTGTCCGGTGGCGGCTCGTCGATAGCCTATGCCGCCTCGAAGGGTGCGCTCAATACGCTGACGCAGTCGCTGGCGCGCGTGCTGGCTCCCGAGGTGCGCGTCAACGCCGTCTGCCCGGTGCTGGTCGAGCAGGGTTTCGTCGAGCGTCTGGCACCGGAGTCCTTCGCTGAACGCCGCGCCCAGCAGATCAAGAACTCGCCGTTAAAGCGCATCGGCCACCCGGACGAGGTTGCGGAGACCATCTACTGGCTTGTGTCCAGCGCGGCGATGATGACCGGGGCCATCGTCGAGCTTGACTTCGGCATGCACTTGAACGCGTGACCCGCACGCCGATTCCGGCGTGCGGCCCCGGCGCTTAGTTGAGTCTCAATCCGGCCTGATTCCCTGTGCCTTGATCACCACGCCAAAGCGTTCGCGGTCGACGCGCGCGCGCTCGGCGAATTCGGCAGGACTCATCGGCGCAGGCTCCCCACCGAGCGCGAGGACGCGATCACGCACCGCGGCCGTACCCAGGATGCGGTTGACTTCGCGGTTCAGGCGCGCGATGGTCTCGGCGCTGGTGCCGGCAGGGGCATAAAAGCCGAACCAGGAATCGGCATCAAAGCCGGCCATGCCGGCCTCGGCCACCGTTGGGGTATCCGGAAACAGCGGCGAGCGCTTCGGGCTGCCCACCGCCAGAAGCCGCAGCTTCCCCGATCGCACGTGCTGCAAACCGATGCCTGGGTCGAACATGAAATCGAGCTGTCCGCCCAGGAGGTCGGTCAGTGCCGGCGCACCGCCACGATAGGGGATGTGCACCATGAAGGTCTTCGACGCCGCCTTGAACATCTCGGCGGCGATATGTGGCGACGAACCGTTGCCGGGCGAGCCGAAGGAGAGCTTGCCCGGGTTGGCGCGCGCATGGGCGACGAACTCGGCCACGGTCTTGGCCGGGATCTCCGGGCGCACCACCAGGAAGACCAACACGCGGGCAGCGGCCGCGACCGGGACGATGTCCTTCTGCGCATCGAACGGCATCACCGGGTAGAGGTGCGGATTGATCGATACCGTGCCGCCGGAGGACATCAGCAGCGGGTAGCCGTCGGCCGGCGCCTTGGCCACCGCATCGGCGCCGATATTGCCGTTGGCGCCCGGACGGTTCTCGATCACCACCTGCTGTGCCAGCGCCTCGCTCAAGGGTACGGCGACGGCGCGCGCGATCACGTCGGCGGCACCGCCAGGCGGAAAGTTGACGACGATGCGGATCGGCTTGGCCAGAGGCCAGGCCTGCGCCTGGACATTGCCGCACACGAGTACGGCGAGAGTGGTCACGATGACGCCGAGTATTGACTTCATGGCAATCTCCGAAATCTAGTGTTGGGGCCGGAAAAAACGCGTTCGGATACGCATGCGATTCAGGCGCGCTTCACGGCGCGCGGATGAAACGTGAGCGGCATGGCCTTGGCCGGGCGCGGCGCCACCCCGACGCTGGCCAGCACGCGGTCCAGCGGACCGGCCTCGGGCGCTGCCTGCGCCGCCGCGCGTGCCTCGCGCACGGCGCGCGCCCGTGCGGCGACATCGGCGATGCGCCCGGATTCGACCAGGGTCTCGAGAATGCGCGTGAAATTCTCCTTGGCGCGCGCGTGGGTGTCGGAATAGCCCTTGACAAGGCGGCCGCACAGGGCGATCTCGAGGGCGAGCTCACCCGAGGGCGCAGCGTACAGGGCGCCAAGCCAGCGCTCGATCAGCGCCTGCTCGTGGGCGAAACGCGAAGAACGCCGCCGCAGGTGCTTCATCGCAGCCAGTACGCGCAACTGCAGGGTGCCCATGACCGCGGTGCTGACCACGTGTATGCCGTCATCAAAGATCGCACTGCGGCCGCGCCGCTTCGCAAAGGCGCGCACGCGCCTCGCGAGGGATTCGGGCAGCAGATCGGCCACCTCGTCGTAGCCGGGCTTGAAGAACTCGACCACCCGGATCGGCTCGGCAGCGCCGATGCCCGACTCGGCGCGTATTCCGTCAAAGCGCTCGGGGCGGGACTTGAGGTCGGCCACCCGCGCGATGTCCTCGTAATTCATCCACAGCGCCAGCGAACGCGCGGTCTCGCCTGTGAGCGCGAACGCCGGGCCGCCACCCAGGATGCGGTCAACCTCGAGGACCCGCGCGATGCGATGCAGGTAGAGCGCGGCGTAGGCCGCGTCCTGGAAGTCAACTGCACGCGCCACACCCAGGCTGAGCAGATCGCCCAGGTCTTCGGGAAAGTCGCGCGCCACCCGCAGGGCCAGGTCGGCGGCGGAAGGGCGCGCCGGCCGGCGCGGCGCGGCCGGGGACGCGTCGGCAATGCCCGATGCACCGGTCGCACGTGCAAATCCTGCAGCAAATCCCTTGAGACTCGCCTCGATGCCGCGACCGCCGGCGCGAATCGCGGCTTCCGCATCCGCGCGTGCCAGCGGCAGGACGCCGGCGCCGATCAGGGCGCCGAACATCACCGCCGAGATCACCGTGCCGGCCCGCGCGGTCTCCGCCTCCATGTCAAAGAGGACCGCACGCCGGCCTGCCCCTTGCAACGCCGCGATGGCACGCTCGACCACCAGGCGCCCGTCAGCCATGGCCATCTTCTCGAGCGTCATGTAGACCCGGTGCGTCGAGGCGATGACCGTGGTTTGTCCAGAGACAAAACCGCTTTGCACCGCGCGTGCGGCCTCGGCCAGCTCGGAATAGAGCAGCACGTCGACCTGCCCTGGCATGGGCGCCAGGCACAGGACCGGGCGCTTGTCGCCGATCTCGGTACGCTTCATCGGCAGGATTTCGATGTAATAGGTGGTGGCGCCGGTACGCTGCGCGACCCCGGGGATGGACGTCGCCTGGACCGCGAAATCGGCCGCCCGCGCCGCCTCGACCACCCAGTCGGCCAAGACGCCGCCGCCCTCGCCGCCGAGCGCGCCGATCAAGAGCGTCAAGGGACGTTGCGGGTTCATGCGGACTCCGCGGCGCCGCGCGCCTGGCGCCGCGGCGCGACCCAGCCGATGAGCCAGTCGCGCACCTGTCGAATCAAGCGGTCCCACGGCGTCGGGTTGAAGGTGATCTCGGTGCGGTAGAAGCTCGGGCACAGGGTGGCCGCATGCGAGACTTCGCCGCACAGTCCGCAACCGACGCAGTTGTTGTTGACATGCGCCACCGGGTCGACCTTGAGCGGATCGGCGGGTTCCTTGACGGTCAGCGACGGGCAACCGGACAGGCGTATGCAGGCATGGTCACCGGTGCAGACATTCTCGTCTACGCCGTAACGCACGCGCACCACCTTCTGGCCACGCTTGAGCTTGTCGGCGTTGATCGGGCGAATGCGGCGCTGCCGCTCCAGCTGGCACTCCCCCTCGGCGATGATGACCTTCAATCCGGGCTCGCGCGTGGTCAGGGCCTCCTTGAGCGTCCGCATGACCTCGCCGACCCGGTAGTTGTGCACGCTCTTCATCCACTTGACGCCTGCGCCCTTCAAGGTCTCCTCGATGGTCATCTGGCTGCCGGTAGCGCTGCCCGCGCCTGCGATGCGCTTCAACTCGTCCTCCGGCGAGGAGATTAGTTCCTGCGTACCGGTTGCGGAGGTGTAGCCGTTCTTCATGACCACCAGCACCCCGTCGCCGCCGTTCAGGAGATTGGACGACACCCCCGACAGGAGCCCGTTGTGCCAGAAGCCGCCATCGCCCATGATCGCCACCGAGCGGCGCTCCTGAAACGGCGTCACCCCGGCGATCGAGGCTAAGCTCATGCCGTAACCCAGGATGGAGTTGCCCTGCGAAAACGGCTCGAAGGTGCCGAAGGCGTGACAGCCGATGTCCGCACCCACGTGCAGGCGCCCGGTCTCGGCCTGCACCAGCTTCATGGCCGAGAAAAACGGCCGCTCGGGGCAGCCGACGCAAAACGTCGGCGGGCGCGGCGGCACCGGTGCGCCCAGCAACTGCGCGCCCTTTTCGCGCGCCGACTGTGCGGTCGCGAGCGCGGCCGACGACGCACCATCGACAAAGCGCGTCACGCCAGCCAGGATCGCCTCGGTCGAATACTCGCCGGCGGATTGCAGCAGGTCCTTGCCGTGCAAACGCGTCTGCAAGTCCGCGCGGCGCAGGATCGTGCCCACCTCCAGCTCGATGTACTCGGGCTGCCCCTCCTCGACGACCAGCACAGCGGACTTGCCGGCGCAAAAGCCGGTGATCTCTTCGGGCACCAGCGGGTAGACCACGTTCAGGCACAGTATTGGCACCGCGCTTGCCCCGAAGGCGTCGGCCAACCCCGCCAGTTGCAGGGCGCGCATCAGGTTGTTGTACAGCCCGCCCTGGACAATGATGCCAACATCGGCACGTTCGCCCGGGAAGGTCTCGTTGAGTGCGTGCTCGACGATAAAGCGTCGCGCCGCAGGCAGGCGCACCTCGGTCTTGAGCTTTTCCTGCTTGAATGTCACCGGCGGATGCGCCAGACGGTCATAAAGAAACGCTGCCGGCTCTGCCAGCGGGGTAAGCGTGGAAACCGACGGTGCGCGGTTGGCCGTAGCCATGAACTCGCCCTGCACATGGCAGGCACGGATGCGCAGCTCCATGATGACCGGCGTGTTCGACGCCTCCGAGAGCGCGAACGCGGATTCGACCGTGCGCACGATGGAAGTGAGATTCGGCCGTGGATCGACGAGCCACACCGATGACTTCATCGCGTAGGCGTGCGTGCGCTCCTGGATCACCGAGGCACCTTCGCCGTAGTCCTCGCCGACGACGATCAGCGCGCCGCCCATCACCCCGGCCGAGGCCAGGTTGGACAGAGCATCGGCGGCGACATTGGTGCCGACGATGGACTTCCAGGTCACCGTGCCGCGCGCCGGGTAGTTGATCGAGGCGGCCAGCATGGCGCAGGCCGAGGCTTCGTTGGTGCACGACTCGACGTGCACGCCCAGGGTGTCGAGGTAGTCGCGCGCCTGCACCATTACGTCCAGCAGGTGCGACACCGGCGCGCCCTGGTAGCCGCCGACGTAGGAGACGCCGGACTGCAAGAGCGCCTTGGTCACCGCGAGTATGCCTTCGCCGCGAAAGACCTCGCCTTCGCCCAGTTTGAGCAACTCGATTTCGGCGGCAAATGAGCGTTCCATGGCGTCTGGCGCGGGGCAGCGCTGGCGGATACGGGAGCGCGGATTATCACCCCGGGCGCCAAAGGCATTGCGGCTACACTCCCCGCTTACGATCACACTCCGGCCATAGCACACCCAATGATCAACAGCCGCCGCCGATTTCTTGCCGCTACCGCCATGCTGGGTATCCCCGCCGGCGCATTGCGTGCGCACTCCGGAACATTGCCGACACCGGGCATGACCGCAGGGCCGTTCTACCCCGAGTCCTTCAGCGCCGATCCGGTCGGCAACCTGGTGCGCGGCCCCCTCAAAGGCAATATCGTCCTCCTGCGCCTCGAAGGACGAGTAGCAGACAGACGCGGACGTGGCGTCGAAGGGGCACGTGTGGAGATCTGGCAGTGTGACGGCCTCGGCCGATACACCCATTCGCGCGATGGCCAGCCGGCCGACCGTGACCCCAATTTCGCAGGGTTTGGTTGGGTACGTACCGATGCGAAAGGCGCTTACGCGTTCTCGACGATCCGCCCAGTCGTGTACACCGGACGCACCCCGCACATCCACGTGGCCGTCAAGGCGCGCGGCCACACCAACCTGGTGACGCAGATGTTCATCGAGGGCGAGCCGGGCAATGCCTCCGATTCCCTGTACAGATCACTGTCGGCACAGCAGCGCGCGTTGCTAACGGCTGCTATCGCCGCCGAAGGCAGCGGGCAGCGGGCGCGCTTTGATCTGACCCTGGCTTGACTGACTGCGAAGGTGTAGCAACCGTAGGCCAGCGCCACGTCAGCCTGGTGCCGAGTCTCCCTCAGCTTGCAGAAGCCGTCGTAAGCTCTTCTATGACGCGGGCTCCAGTATGTCTCGCACCATCTGCTCGGTCAACGGCTTGGTGAGAAAGCCACTGATGACCTCAAGCGCCGCGGCGCGTTCGCGGTCATAGGGCGAGGCGGACGAGGTCAACATGAAGATCACCACGGTCCGGGTTTCCTTGATAAGCGGTTCTGCCGCCTCTGCAACCTCGAATCCAACCATCTTGGGCATGTTGATGTCCAGCAGCACCAGGGTGGGGATGTTCAAGTCAGCGCTGCGCAGAAACTCGATGCCGGCCAAGCCATCCTCGCGCACGACGATCTCGCCGGTAAACCCCGCCTTGCGGATGACCACCGAGTGATACACGTTGTCGTCGTCGTTGTCATCGACTAGCAGAATGCGCTTGTAGCTGGTCATTTCTTCTCCGCATTGGGTGCGGCCGCCATGCGGGTAGGCAGCCATAAGTGGAAGCACGCTCCGCCTCGGGGATCCGAGCTCGCCCAGATGCGGCCTCCATGAAGCTCGGCAATACGACGGCAGATCGACAGGCCCAGGCCGGTCCCTTCGTATTCCTTGCGCGAATGCAGGCGCTGGAACAACTCGAATATCACCTCCAGCTTGTCCGCTGGAATGCCGGTGCCATTGTCGCTGACCCGCAATTCCCAACCCTCTTCCAAGGGTAGCGCCTCGCAGTTGACCTTCGGCGCCACATCCTTGCGATGGAACTTGATCGCGTTGGCGACGAGATTCTGCAGCAGGATGCGCAAAAGGTGGCGTTCGCCGCTGACGACCGGGAGGGCGCCGCTGGTCAGGGTCGCGCCGGTGCGCTTGACGGCTGCGTCGAGGTCCGAGACGACCTCGGCATACAGCTCGTTCATGTCCACCGATACCGAGGAGAATGGCGCGTGCTCCAGGCGCAACAGTTCAAGCAGGTCGTCAAGCAGGTTCTTGAGTCGCCTGCCGCCTCCCAGAACCCGTGCCAGATAGTTGCGGGCGGTGTCGTCGAGCGCGGCGCTCTTGTCGCTATCGAGCAGCGTGGCGAAATTGACGATGGAATTCAGCGGTTCGCGCAGGTCGTGCGAGAGGATGTGCACAAAGCGCTGCAGCGCCATCGTTTTCTGCTCCAGCGAGGCCACCGTCGCCGCCAGCTCTTCGGTGCGCGCCACCAGCGGCGTGATATCGCGCGCGCGCAGCACCGTCCCGACGACTTGACCGTCGTCATCGCGCACCGGCAGGACGCTCACATCCATGTGCCGCGGCCCGCGATTCTTGTAGTTCCGCACAGTCTTGTAGTAGGCAACTTCTCCGGCCCGTGCGCGGATGGCCTCCGGCTTGATTATTCCCTCGAAATAATCCGCGCCGAAAATCTCGGCGGCCGTGCGCCCGAGCAAGTTCTCGTTCGTAAGATCGTGGTACTCAAGATAGGTAGGATTGGCGTAGCGGAACACAAAATCGTTGTCGACGTAAGCCATCAGGTCGGTACTGAACACCGCCACTGCAAGGGCGTGTTCGATCTCGCGCATGCGCATCTGCGCGGCATGGCGTTCCTCAAGCCGCGCCAAACGTGAACGCTCGAGCATGACGAAGGTCAGGCGCGACAAGGACGCAAGGGCGTCGAGCTGACCGCGGTCAAGGTGGCGCGGCACACGGTCAATCGCACAAACGGTCCCCAGGGCAAACCCGTCTTCGGTGACGATCGGGACGCCCGCGTAGAAGCGGATGTTGGGGCCACCCTGGACCAGCGGATTGTCGGCAAAGCGCGGATCGCAGGCGGCGTCTTCAACCACCAGCGGTTGGGCCGGTTCGAGAATCGAATGGGCACAAAAGGCCATCTCGCGCGGCGTTTCAGTCGCGTCAAGCCCGTGGCGCGCCTTGAACCACTGGCGCCCGCGATCAACCAGCGAAATCAGCGCGATCGGGGTACCGCAAATCGATGCGGCAAGTTTCGCGATGTCGTCGTAGACCGATTCCGGCGCCGTGTCGAGTACTGAAAACCGCGCGAGCGCCTCCAGACGTTCCGCTTCGTTTTCGGGCAGCTTGGCAGGAATCATCCTGATGCGGATCGCAGTGCGCGCTGGCTGGATTTCGTGACAGCCGTATGATAACGGCATAGTAGCTGCCTCGCCAAGAATCGCTGCAGCGCGACCTGCGCCCCCGGCTGCGCGCCGCGCTAGCGCCCCTGCCAGACCGGCGGCCGGCGCTCCAGAAAGGCGCGCACGCCCTGGCGAAAATCCTCGCTGCCGAAGCACAGGCGCACCAGGTCGTCGTCCTCGACGTGCGTGGTCATGGCCTCGCGCATGCGGCGCAGCTGCTCCTTGGTGGCGGCGAGGGTCAGCGGCGCCATGCCAGCCACCTGGCGCGCCAGTTCGTCGACACGCCGCGTGAGTGCGTCCGCGTCCGCCACCACTTCCGTGACCAGGCCCGCGGCGCAGGCCTCTTCGGCCTCGACGAGGCGGCCGGTGAAGATCAGTTCGGTGACCCGTGCCGGCCCGATCAGCGCGGCGAGGCGCGCGACGTTGTGGATCGACAGGCAGTTGCCCAGGGTACGCGCGATCGGAAAGCCTATGCGCGAAGCGCGCGTGGCCACGCGCAGGTCGCACACCGCGGCAATCGCGGCACCGCCGCCCGTGCAAGCGCCATCGATGGCGGCGATCACCGGCTTGGGACAGCGCTCCAGGATGCCGACGGCGCGGCCGAGGCGCTGCTCGTATTCGATGCCGTCCTCGCCGCTCTTGAAATCGAGGAACTGCGCAATGTCGGTACCGGCGGCAAAGGCCTTGCCGCCGGCACCGCGAATGACGACCACGCGGACGGACGCATCTGCCGCCACCTGGCCGGCAATCCGCGCCAGGCCCTCGTACATGGCATAGGTGAGGGCGTTGCGCGCCTGCGGACGGTTGAGCGTTACATGTGCAATGCCGTCGCGCACTTCGTGGATCAGGTCGTTGTCCAATTCGCTACTCCGCATCGAGGTTGGGCCGGGCACTGCCGCCGCAGTCAGTCTATTGCACGCCGCGCATGGCGCGCTGCGGTGGCCTTGCGCGCGGTGATACATTGCCTGGCCGCCGCCGCACCAGCATGCCCCGGGCGCGCAACCGATTGTCCACCATGCGCACACTCCTCATCATCTACCATTCCATGACCGGCGGTACGCGCCAGATGGCCGTGGCGGCGATGCGCGGCGCGGCGGCCGAGCAGGAGGTCCGCACGCGAATGCTCGAGGCGCGAATGGCCGGCCCCGCCGACGTCCTCGGCGCCGATGCCTACGTCTTCGCGGCACCGGAAAACCTGGGCTCGATGGCCGGCCTCATGAAGGATTTCTTCGACCGCTGCTACTACCCGGTGCTCGATCGCATCAACGGCCGTGCCTATTTCGGCATGGTGTGCGCCGGCAGCGACGGCCAGGGCGCAGCGCGGCAGATCGAGCGCATCGCCACCGGCTGGCGCCTGAAGGCTGTCGCAGGGCCCCTCATCGTCTGCACACACGCGCAGACACCCGAAGCCATTCTTGCGCCCAAGGAGATCAGCGCAGGCGATTTGGCGCGCTGCGAGGAGGCCGGACACATGCTCGCCGCCGGCCTTGCCGCGGGCGTGTTCTGACGCAAGGGCGCCCGGGACGCGCCGGGCGGGCCGCTACGGCCGCTTGAGCGATAATCCGCGCCTTCGCCGCCATACCCCGCAACGGCGCGCCTAGGGTCAACCCTAGTTTTCCTGCGCTGTTGAATCCGCACAATCACGGCCTCAGATGCGCCTCGCGCGCCGCCTCTAAGCCTGCGCGGCAGTCGTCCAGACGAACACCACAAGAACCCACATGATCCAGATCGAGAACCTGACCAAGACCTTCGGTCGCAAGACGGCGGTCGACAACCTGTCGTTCACAGTCGAACGCGGCGAGGTGCTCGGCTTCCTGGGGCCCAACGGCGCCGGCAAGTCGACCACCATGCGCATGATCACCGGCTTCTACCCGCCGAGCGCCGGGCGCATCCGCGTCGGCGGCGCGGACGTGACCGAGGAGCCGCTCAAGACCAAGGCCATGATCGGCTACCTGCCGGAGAACGCCGCGGCCTACGCCGACATGAGCGTGCACGGTTTCCTGGACTTCGCCGCCGAGATGCGCGGCATCTCCGGCGACGCGCGCAAGCGCGCCATCGGTCGCGTTGTCGAACTGTGCTTCCTGCAAAGCGTCCTGCACCAGTCCATCGACACCCTGTCGAAGGGCTATCGCCACCGCACCTGCCTGGCACAGTCGCTGATCCACGAGCCCGATGTGCTCATCATGGACGAGCCCACCGACGGACTGGACCCGAACCAGAAGCACGAGGTGCGCACCCTGATCCGCGAGATCGGCAAGACCAAGGCAGTCGTCTTCTCGACCCATATCCTGGAGGAGGTCGATGCCGCCTGCACGCGCGCCATCATCATCGACCGCGGCCGCATGGTCGCCAACGGCACGCCCTCCGAATTGAAGGCGCGCTCCGAACTGGCCGGCGCGGTCACCCTCAGCGCCGACGGCGTGGGTGCCGACGCGCTGGGCGAAAAGCTGGGTGCACTCGCCGAAGCCGCACGCTGGGAGCGTGTGGGCGACGCGGCGGTGCGCGCCTATCCAGCCGCCGGCGCGCAGGCCACACTCGTACGCGCGGTCGTCTCCTTGGCCGAGCGCGAACACTGGCGCCTGAGCCAGCTGTCCACCGACGAAGGCGCTCTCGATCAGGTCTTTCGCTCGCTCACTCTGCCCGACACGGTCAAGAAATGAAACACTCCCCCATCGCATCGATCCTGGCGATCGCGCGGCGCGAAACGCGCTCCTACTTCGGCTCGCCGGTCGCCTACGTGTTCCTGGTCATCTTCCTGCTCCTGACCGGGTTTTTCACCTTTACCGTGGGCAGCTTTTTCGAGCGCGGCGAAGCCAGCCTGGCCTCTTTCTTCGCCTGGCATCCCTGGCTGTACCTGGTGCTGGTGCCCGCGGTAGGCATGCGCCTGTGGTCAGAAGAGCGCCGCTCGGGCACCATCGAGCTCTTGCTGACCCTGCCGGTCAACCCCTGGGAGGCCATCCTTGGCAAGTTCTTCGCCTCCTGGCTCTTCCTTGCCATCGGCCTGGCGCTGACCTTCCCGGTGGTGATCACGGTCAACTGGCTGGGCGATCCCGACAACGGGCAGGTCATCGCAGGCTACCTGGGCAGCCTGCTCCTGGCCGGCGCCTACCTGGCGATCACCGGCATGACCTCGGCGATGACGCGCAACCAGGTGGTGGCCTTCATCCTGTCGGTGGTCCTGTGCCTGTTCCTGATCCTCGCCGGCTTCAACCCGGTGACCGACATGCTCACCCGCTGGGCCTCGCCGACCATCGTCGAGGCGGTGGCGGCGTTCTCGGTCATGACCCACTTCGACGGCTTCCAGAAGGGCGTGATCGATTCACGTGACCTGCTGTTCTTTGTCTCCGTGATGGGCTTCGCGCTCTTCGCGACTTCGCTCATCCTGCGCAACCGTCGTGGAGGTTGACGCCATGAAAAAATCCGAAACCCTCATCTATTCCGCTGTCGGGCTGATCGCCCTGTTCCTGCTCCTGGTCGCGGCCAACTTCCTGGCCTCGCGCGCGGCGCTGCGCGCCGACCTGACCGATGGGCGCATCTACACGCTCTCCGAAGGGACGAAAAAGATCCTCGGCAAGATCGACGGCCAGGTGAAGATCCGCCTGTATTCGACCAAGGGCGACATGCCGGTGCAACTGAAGAGCTTCGGCCAGCGGGTCGAGGACCTGCTCTCCGAATTCAAGGCGGTGGCCGGCGACAAACTCATCATCGAGAAGTACAACCCCAAGCCCGATTCGGACGAGGAAGACGCCGCGCAACTCGACGGTGTCGAGCCGCAGCAGCTTGCCACCGGCGAGCAGTTCTACCTGGGCCTGTCGGTGTCGCGCCTGGACCGCAAGCAGACCATCCCCGGCATCAACCCGCAGCGCGAGCGCCTGCTCGAGTACGACCTGATCCGCCTGATTGCGCAGGTGGCGGTGACCGAGCGCCCCGTGGTCGGCCTGATGAGCGCCCTGCCCATACAGGGAGCGCCGTTCAACATGATGACCCGCCAGCCGACCGAGGCCTGGGTGCTGCACGGCGAACTCAAGCGCGACTTCGACCTGCGCGTGGTCGATTTCAACGCCGACAAGATCGACCCGGCGATCAAGGTGCTGCTCCTGATCCACCCGCGCGACATCTCCGAGCGCACCGAGTACGCGCTGGACCAGTTTGTCCTGCGCGGCGGCAAGCTGATCGCGTTCGTCGACCCGCACATGTATTTCGACCAGCAGCCCAACCCGATGATGCCGATGGCTCAGGGCCAGCCCGGTCAATCCACACTGCCGACGCTCTTCAAGTCATGGGGCGTCAACATGGAAGTGGGCAAGGTACTGGCGGATGTCACCTACGCGTCCGGACAGGGACAGCGCCTGACGCCGACCATCATGACCTTGAACCGCAGCGCGTTCAATCGCGACGACGTGGCGGTTGCCCAGGTCGAGACCCTGCTCCTGGCGTTCTCGGGCGCGTTCGACATCAAGCCCGCTGCCGGACTGACGGTCACGGAAATGATGCGTTCCTCGCCCAACAACATGTTCGTCGATTCCATCATCGCATCGGTGTCGGGTGACGCCGCCATGAAGGGCTTTGCGCCGACCAACAAGTCGCTGCCGCTGGCGGTGCGCATGACGGGCAAGTTCAAGACCGCGTTTGCAGGCGGCCAGCCGGCCGACCCGCGCACGCCGCCGGGTGCACCGGGTGCTCCTGGCAAGGACGACGCCAAGAAGGACTTGAGCCCGGCCGGCGCACTCAAGGAAGCCGCCGCCGAAAATACCGTGGTGCTGGTGGCCGACGCCGACATGCTGGCCGACGGCGCCGCCGTCGAGGTGCAGAACATGTTCGGCCAGCGCGTGGTGATCCCGTCGAACGGCAACCTGGCCTTCGTACAGGGCTTGGTCGAGCAGGCCGTCGCCGGCGACGACCTGTCTTCGCTGCGTTCGCGCACCT
>JBJXGS010000328.1:0-31623 GCA_046160545.1 Burkholderiales bacterium | reverse complement strand
TGCAGGAGGCCGGCGTCCCCGGCTACGCGGAGGCCGGCAGCGACCTCTGGTTCGGCATCATGGGGCCCAGTGGCATCCCCAAGCCCGTGCTGGCCAAGCTCAACAGCGAACTCATCAAGGTGATGCGATCGCCCGAAGTGCGCGAACGCATTCGCGGCCAGTTTTTCGACCCCTGGACCAGCACCCCTGAGGAATTCGCCGCGATCGTCAAGGCCGATTACGCCAAATGGGGCAAGATCGTCAAGGCTTCCGGCGCGCGCGTCGACTGACTCCCGACCGATGAACGCCCACCTGACTTCGCCGGCGAGCGCTGTCCCGGATGCACGCGGCGCAAACTTCTACCGGGCCGACCCGGCGCTCGCCGCGACCCTCGGACTCTGCATCCCGGCCGACCTTTTCGCGCTGGTCGATCCGCACCTGGACCGTCTCGGCGCCTTGGCAGGCTCACGCCTCGACGACCTCGCGGGCACGGCCGACAAGAACCCGCCCCGGCTGCATCACCGCGACCGCACGGGCGCCGACCGGCAATGGATCGAGAAACATCCGGCATACGAGGAAATGGAACGCCTGGCCTTCGGCGAATTCGGTTTGTCGGCCATGTCGCATCAGCCCGGCGTGTTTGGCTGGCCGAAACCACTGCCGCCGGCGGTCAAGTATGCGATCTCGTACCTGTTCGTGCAGGCCGAATTCGGGCTCATGTGCCCGGTATCGATGACCGACGCGCTCGCGCGTGCGCTGGCCAGGTTCGGCAGCCCGGACCTGGTCGGGCGCTATCTGCCAGGCCTCACGGCGACCGACATGGATCAGCACCTGCAGGGTGCGATGTTCATGACCGAGCAGGGCGCGGGGTCTGACGTGGGAGCCACGGCGACGGTCGCGACGCGCGCCGGCGACCACTGGCTCCTCACCGGCGACAAATGGTTTTGCTCAAACGCCGACGCCGACGTGGCGCTTGTCCTCGCGCGACCACAGGACGGCATCCCTGGCACCAAGGGACTCGGCCTGTTCTTGTTGCCGCGCACCCTGCCCGACGGCACCCCCAACCACTATCGCATCGTGCGATTGAAGGACAAGCTGGGCACGCGCTCCATGGCTTCCGGGGAGATCAAGCTCGAAGGCGCCACCGCCTATCTGGTCGGAGACGAGGCGAAGGGTTTCGTGCAGATGGCCGACATGATCAACACCTCACGCCTGTCCAACGGCATGCGCGCCGCCGGCATGATGCGTCGCGCGTATTTCGAGGCACAGCACGTCGCGCGTCACCGCATCGCCTTCGGCCGTCCGGTCGTCGAGTTGCCGCTGGCGCGGCGTCAGCTCATGAAGATTCTCGTCGCCGCGGAAGCGGCGCGCTCGGTCATGTTCGCCGCCGCCCGCGCCCTCGAGGCGGCCGACTCCGGCGACGAGGCAGCCCGCCGGCGCCTGCGCGTGCTGACCCCGTTGCTCAAATTTCGCGCCTGCCGCGACGCGCGCCGCGCCACCGGCGACGCGATGGAGATGCGCGGCGGCGCCGGCTACATCGAGGAATGGGCCGACGCCCGTCTCCTGCGCGACGCCCACCTCGGCTCGATCTGGGAGGGCACGTCCAACATAGTCGCCGGTGACGTACTGCGCGCTGTCCGCAAGGAAGGCGCCCTCGAAGCCCTGGACGCCGAGCTCGACCGCCTGGACCGCGAGGCCGGCGCCGACGAGGAGCGCTTCGGCCTGCGCGAACGCGCGCAAGGCTTCGCAGCCGACGTCGCCCGGCGCGATGACGCCGAACACGCCCGCCAGGCCGCCAGCGGCCTCTACTACTCGACAGCCGCGACCCTGCTCGCCTGGGAGGGCAGGCGAATCGGCGGCGTGCTAGGTGCGCAGCGCGCGGCGCTCTCGCGCCTGCTGATCCGCCACAAGCTCGATGCACGCGACCCCCTGTCGCCTGAACCCGCAGAAGAGGTCGACGTGCTGCTCGGTGTCTAAGGTGCAGCTGCAAGGACTCACCGGCGGCCGTGGTAAGATTTAGTCTTACCAATTGTCAACCCCACATGGCCATGCATAGATCGACTGTTGTGTCCCAGAAGGGCCAAGTCGTGCTGCCCAAGGCACTGCGCGACGCATACCGCTGGCCGGCGGGGACCCGGCTTCTTGTACAGGAAACCCCGGACGGACTACTGCTGACCGCCGCGACATCCGCCAAGACCCGCGACGCCCGCTCGATCGCCGGCTGCACCGGGTATCGCGGCCCGGTGCGCAGCATCGAGGACATGCAAACCGCGATCAAGCGCGGCATCGCTGCCCGGCATGCGCGCGGCTGACACCAACGTCCTGGTACGCCTGGTCACGCGCGACGATGAGGCACAGTGTGAGCGCGCGATCCGCTTTTTCGACGACAACGACGTCTTCATCCCCAAGACCGCGCTCCTCGAACTGGAATGGGTGTTGCGCTACTCATACGCGCTGGCGTCCGGCGTGATCGCGTCAGCCATGCTGGCCCTGCTCGACACGAAGCGCGTCGTGGCCGAGGACGAGACCGCGGTCCGCGGGGCGATCACCCTGATGCAAAGCGGCCTCGACTTCGCCGACGCCCTGCACCTGAGTTCGTCCGGCCAATGCACCGATCTTGCGACCTTCGACAAGGCTTTCGTCAAGGCGGCCGGCCGCCTGGCGCCAGGACGTGTCGCAACGCTATGATGTGCCACCATCCGACTTTCTCGCGCGCTGCCCCGCAGCTCCTCAGCCATTGAACGCGACTGGACGCAAATGAAAAGGCGACAAACTTTCGCCACGCTGATCGCGCTCAGCCTGCATTCGCGTTTAGCCTTGGCGCAAAAGCGCAACGTGCGCATCGGCGCCCTCGGCCCGCGCCAGAATTCCATCGTGCTTGCCCCCGTGATGCGGCGCCTCGCTGAGCTAGGCTATCGCGAAGGCAGCAACCTGACCCTGCTGTTCCGTTCGGCCGACGGTGTCACCGAGCGCTTTCCGGCGCTGGCGCGGGAGTTGATCGATGCCAAATGCGACCTCATCTTTGCCGTCGGGGCCGAAGCGGCCGCCCGCGCGCTCGTCGACGCGCGCTCGCCCATTCCGATCGTCCTCCTCGCAGCCGACTACGACCCCGTCAAGGCGGGCTTCGTCACCAACCTGCGTCGCCCCGGTGGGCTCGTCACCGGGATCTCGAGCGTTGCCATCGAGCTGGCAGCCAAGCGCGTCGAAGTTCTGCGAGCCATCCTGCCCAAGGCCAACCGCATCCTCGTATTCAGCGACCGCTTTACCGAGCAACAGCTCGAGGCAACCATCAGGGCGGCAAGCGTGTTGAAGATCGAAACGGTCGTCGAGAAGTTCAGCGCCAGCCCCTACGACTTCGAAGCCGCACTGGTGCGCGGACGCGATGCACGCGTCAACGCGCTGGTCCTCCTGAGTTCGCCAAACATTCTCGACCAGCGCAGGCAGCTCCTGGAACTGGCCTCCAGACACAAGCTGCCGGTCGCGAGCGGCTCGTCGTCATACGGCGACGAGGGAGTCCTTTTCTACTACAGCCCCGATTTGAAAAAAGGCTGGGCGCGTGCGGCCGACATCGCCGCCATCATTCTTGGCGGTGCGGTCCCCGGCAACATTCCGCTCGAACTGCCGACCCACTTCGAACTGGCGATCAACCTCAGGACCGCGAAGGCACTCGGCATCACCGTGCCGCAGGCCGTGCTGCTGCGCGCAGACCGCGTGATTGAATAGGACGCGCGCGATCTCAAGGGCTCGCGGGACAGTGCGGATTCGATGTCGAACCCATTCCCAATAACGACAACGACTTGGAGACCTGAGATGACTGTATTTCGCTTCCCGGCCCACGCGGCCGCCGGCACGCTCCTGTGCCTTGCAGCAATCGCCGCGCTCGCGCAGCCCTATCCGAACAAGCCGATCCGCCTTGTCGTGCCGTTCTCGACCGGCACGAGCACCGATGTGCTCGGGCGCCTTTACGCGCAAAAACTGGGCGAAGCGCTGGGACAGTCGATCGTGGTCGAAAACCGCGCCGGCGCAGGCGGCAATATCGCTGGTGAAGCCGTCGCCCGCGCCGCTGCCGACGGCTACACGATCACGCTCTCGACCAGCGCGGTGCACGCCACCAACCCGGCGCTATACGGCAAGCTGCCCTTTGACGTGGTGCGCGACTTCACCCACATCACGCTACTTGCGTCGGCGCCGAACATGCTCGTGGTGAACCCGAAGATCCCGGCGACCAACATGTCCGAGCTCATCGCGTACGCACGCGCCAATCCCGGCCAGCTCACCTACATGTCGGCCGGGTCGGGCACCTCGCCGCACATGGCCGGCGCCCTGCTGGGGTCCATGGCTGGCATCAACATCGTGCACGTGCCCTACAAGAACATCTCGCAGGGCTTGACCGACCTCTTCAGTGGGCAGATTTCCATGTCCTTCTATCACGTGCCGGTGATCTACCCGCACGTCAAGGAAGGCAAGGTGCGTGCCCTAGGCGTTGCCACGCGCACGCGCAGCAGCATCGCCTCCGAGGTGCCGCCGATCGCCGACACCGTACCGGGCTTCGAAATCCGCCCCTGGTGGGGCGTGAGTGGCCCCGCCGGAATGCCGGCCGAGGCCGTCGAGCGCCTCTACCAGGCCACCAACGCCTTCCTGCGCGACGCCGACGTTCGCTCGCGCTACGCAACCATGGGGATGGAGATTTCTCTCATGACGGTGAAGGAGTTCAACGATTTCACCGCCGCAGAACTCACCAAGTGGACGCGCATCGTGCGCGAGTCGGGCGCCAAGGTCGAGTAGCTCGCCGCGCAGGCGCGGCCTCGTCTGGCCGCGGGGCGGCGCCTTCGCGTCGCCTCGACACCCACCGCAGCGCAACCCCGCCCGCCGGGCAGGCGCATTCCGGCACTTGACAGAACGTACTAGTTCGTACAAACTCCGCGTTCATTACCGATTCCTCTCGGGGCATCCTCCCATGGACCGCCTGATCGCCCGTACCTGCCGTGGCCTGGAGTTCCTCATTGTCGCCTCCCTGGCGTTGATGGTGGTGATGGTGTTCGGCAACGTCGTGCTGCGCTACGCCTTCAATTCCGGGATCACTGCTTCGGAGGAACTGTCGCGCTGGCTTTTCGTCTGGATGACTTTCCTGGGCGCCGTGGTCGCGATCCGTGAGCGCGGCCACCTGGGCACCGACACCCTCATCTCGCGCCTGTCGCGCAAGGGCCGGCTGGTCTGCTATGGCGTCGGCCACGTCCTCATGTTCTGCATCTGCGCCCTGGTCTTCAAGGGTGCCTGGGAGCAGACGCGCATCAACTGGACCACGACCAGCGCGGTGACCGAGTGGTCGATGGCGATCTTCTATGCGAGCGGCCTGGTGTTCGCGGTGCTGGGTGGGGTGATCCTGGCGTTCAACCTCTGGCGTCTCATCAACGGCCAGGTCGCCGATCACGAACTCACGGGGATCCGCGAATCGGAGGAAACGAAATGACCATCGCGGTCTTCCTCGGCTCACTCCTGGCGGCGATGGCACTGGGCATCCCGATCGCGTTCTCGCTGCTTCTGTGCGGCGTGGCGCTGATGTGGCACATGGGCAACTTCGACGCGCAGATCCTGGCGCAGAACGTCATCGAAGGCGCCAACAGCTTCCCGCTGCTGGCAGTTCCCTTCTTCATGCTGGCCGGCGAGATCATGAACGCTGGCGGTTTGTCGCGGCGCATCGTCGCCCTCGCGCTGACCCTGGTGGGCCATGTGCGCGGCGGGCTTGGCTATGTGGCCATCGTCTCGGCCTGCCTGATGGCGGCGCTCTCGGGTTCGGCGGTCGCGGACGCCGCCGCCCTCTCGGCCCTGCTGCTGCCGATGATGACCGCGGCCGGGCACGACCGCGCACGCTCGGCTGGACTCATCGCCTCGGCCTCGATCATCGCCCCGGTGATCCCGCCCTCGATTGCCTTCGTGATATTCGGCGTCGCTGCCAACGTCTCGATCTCCAAGCTCTTCCTGGCCGGCATCGTCCCGGGCCTGATGCTGGGCGCCGCGCTGTGGGTCACCTGGTGGCTGCTGGCACGGCGCGAGAACACCACCGTCCCGCCGCGCAAGTCCTGGGGCGAGGTTCTCGCCGCGCTCAAGGATGCGACCTTCGCGCTGGGCCTGCCGGTGATCGTGGTCTTCGGGCTGAAGTTCGGTGTCTTCACGCCGACCGAGGCCGCAGTGGTCGCGGCCGTGTACGCGCTCCTGGTTTCAACCCTCATCTACGGCGAGCTCAAGCTCTCTCAGCTCTACGGAGTCTTCCTGGCGGCAGCCAAGACCACCGCGGTCATCATGTTCCTGGTTGCCTCGGCCATGGTCTCGGCCTGGCTCATCACGGTTGCGCAGTTGCCTGCGCAGATCGTCAGCCTCCTGCAACCCCTGCTCGACAGCCCGCGGCTCCTCATGTTCGCGATCATGGTGCTGGTCATGATCGTCGGCACTGCCATGGACATGACACCGACCATCTTGATCCTCACGCCGGTGCTCATGCCGCTGGTCAAGGCCGCCGGCATCGACCCGGTGTATTTCGGCGTCCTCTTCGTCATCAACAACGCCATCGGCCTCATCACCCCGCCGGTGGGCACGGTGCTCAATACTGTGGCCGGGGTCGGCAAAATCGGCATGGACGAGGTCACGCGCGGCGTGCTGCCTTTCATGATCGCGCAGTTCGCCCTTTTGTTTCTCATGGTCATGTTCCCGCAGCTGGTCATGGTGCCGGCGCGCTGGTTCTACTGATCCTCCGATCACCGCTGGCGCGCGTACGGTACGCGGCGCTCTGGCGGCCCCAACGTTCCGGCGTACACAACTCTTCCAAGGAGACAAACAATGAAGCGCAACACCCTCAAGACGCTCGCGGCGGCAGTTGTAATCGCCCTGGCCGGCACCGCACCCGCACAGGCGCAGGACAAGACCATCAAGTTCGCGACCCAGAACCCCAAGGGTCATCCGATTGTCCTGGGCATGGAGAAGTTCGCCGAGATCGTGCAGGCCAAGTCCGGCGGCAAGCTCAAGGTCAACCTCTTCCCCGGCGGCGCGCTCGGCTCCGACCAGGCCAATGTGTCGGCCCTGCAGGGCGGCACGCTCGAGATGGTCAGCATGAATTCGGGCATCCTGGCCGCGCAGGTCAAGGAATTCGCGATATTTGACTTCCCGTTCCTGTTCGCCAACGCGCGCGAGGCCGACGCCATCGTCGACGGCGCCTTCGGCCGCAAGATGCACGAGCGTCTGGGCGAAAAGGGCATCGTCGGCCTGGCCTACTGGGAACTGGGATTTCGCAACATCACCAACAGCCGCCGTCCCATTCTCAAGGTCGAGGACCTGGCCGGCCTCAAGCTGCGCGTGATCCCCAACCCGATCAATGTCGACTGGGTCAAGGCGCTCGACGCCAACCCCACCCCCCTGCCCTTCCCCGAGGTCTACGCGGCGCTGGAGCAGAAAGCCATCGACGGCCAGGAAAACCCGGTCACCGTCATCAACGCCAACAAGTTCTTCGAGGTACAAAAGCACATCGCTCTGACCAACCACCAGTACAACCCGCAGTCGGTGCTCATCAGCAAGCGTTTCTGGGATGGCCTGTCGGCCGACGAGAAGAAGGTCGTCGCCGACGCCGCCGCCGAGTCTGCCAGGTTCCAGCGCGAGCAAGCGCGCGGCCAGGTCGCCGCGGCGCTGGACAACCTAAAGAAGAACGGCATGCAGGTGACCGAGTTCGCCCCTGCTGAACTTGCCAAACTGCGCGACAAGATGAAGCCGGTCATCACCAAGCACGGCGCCAGCGTCGGCGATGCGACGGTGAACGAGCTCATGGCAGAGCTCGCCAAGCTTCGCAAATAAGGAGCGCGCCGCGGGTATCGGTCACGATGACCGCGGTCGGGGACCGATCATGGCCAGGACGCGAATCGCGGTTGTCGGCGCCGGGCTGATCGGCCGGGCGCATGTGGCAGCGCTGGCGCAAAGCCCAACCTGCGCCCTGGCGGCCATCGCCGACCCTGCAGACGGCGCTGCGGCGCTGGCGGCGACCGGCGGCGTCCCCCATCGCGCGACGCTTGCCGAACTGCTGGCGCGCGACCGCCCGGACGGCGTGGTGCTGGCCACGCCGAACGCGCTGCATGTTGCGCAGGCGCTCGAATGCCTGGCAGAGGGCGTCGCGGTGCTGGTCGAAAAACCGGTCGCGGCAGACCTGGCCTCCGCCCGGGCCCTGGAGGCTGCCGCCGGACCCCGGCCGCGCATTCTGGTCGGCCACCATCGCGCCCACAGCGCGCTCATGGCCAAAGCGCGCGAGATCGTTGCCTCCGGTCGTCTGGGCCGGCTCGTCGCCGTCACCGGCAGCGCCATGTTCATGAAACCGGACGGGTATTTCGAGGCTGGCCCCTGGCGCCGCGAAGCCGGCGGCGGCCCGATTCTCATCAACCTGATCCACGAGGTGCACAACCTGCGCATGCTCATGGGCGAGATCGTCGCCGTGCAGGCCACCGCCTCGCACGTGGTGCGCGGATTCGCCGTCGAGGACACTGCGGCGATCAGCTTCACCTTTGCTTCCGGCGCACTGGGCAGCTTCCTCCTGTCCGACACGGCCGCCTCGCCACTTTCCTGGGAACTCACCTCGCACGAGAACCCGGCCTATCCGCACCAGGACGACTTCGACTGCTATGTCGTCGCCGGCACCAGGGGATCGCTTGCCATTCCGACCATGCGCCTGACCACCTACGCCCGCGAGGAGGATCGCTCCTGGTGGAAACCCTTCGAGCGCAGCATTGCCGCCATTGAAGCAGCCGACCCGATCGTGCGCCAGATGGAGCATTTCGGCGCAGTGGTGCGCGGCGAAGCTGCTCCCCTGGTGACACTCGCCGACGGCATCGCCAACCTTGCTGTCACCGACGCGGTCGCGTCGGCCGCACGCAGCGGCGCAACGGTACGGCTAGACTCCTGCAACACCACTCAAGGAAACCCATGAACATCCTGCTCCTGCACGGCATCAACCTCAACATGTTCGGCCAGCGCGACTCCAAGCAGTACGGCACGATCAGCTTCGCGCAGATCGAGGAGCGCGCGCAAGCACTCGCAGTGGAACTCGGTGTGTCGCTGGAGTCCTTCCAGACCAACTTCGAAGGCGAGATGGTCGAACGATTGCACCGCGCCCACCGCGAGGCCGCCGACGCGGTCGTCATCAACCCCGGTGCCTGGACGCACTACAGCATCGGCCTTCGAGACGCGCTGGAGATCCTGTCGGTGCCGGTCGTCGAAGTGCACATGTCCAACATCCATCGCCGCGAACCCTTCCGTGAGCATTCGGTCATCACTGCGGTGGCCACCGGGCAGATCTGCGGCTTCGGCGTCGAGAGCTACCTTATCGGCATCCGCGCCGCAGTGGCGCTTGCCGCGTCCGGCGCCAAGAGAGCATGAGTCATCCATGATCCGCGGCACCACGGGCCTGATCGCCCACATCGGCTACCCGACGCACACCTTCAAGTCGCCGATGATCTACAACCCCTACTTCGAGCGCGCCGGCATCGACGCAGTGGTCGTGCCGATGGGCTGCCAGTCGCAGCATTACGCGGCTTTCCTCGAGTCCGTGTTTCAGCTCACCAATATCGTCGGCGCGCTCGTCACAATGCCGCACAAGGTCACCACCGCGAGCCTCATTGATGAGACCAGCGCAGCGGTGCGCATCGCCGGCGCCTGCAATGCCGTGCGCCGCGGCCCCGACGGCCGCCTGATCGGCGACCTCTTCGATGGCGAAGGCTTTGTGCGTGGCGCACGGCGCAAAGGGGCCAGGCTCGCCGGTGCGCGCGCCCTGGTGGTCGGTGCCGGCGGTGTCGGCTCGGCCATCGCCGCCTCGTTGGCCGGTGCCGGTGTCGGCGCCCTGATGCTCTTCGATACCGCGCCCGGCGCTGCTGCCGCGCTGTCCGAGCGCTTGCGCGCCCACTATCCGACGGTCGAGGTCAGCATCGGGTCGCGCGATCCTGGCGGCTGCGACATCGTCGTCAACGCCACGCCCCTGGGAATGCGCGCCGACGACCCGCTGCCCCTGGACACCACCCGCCTGTCGCCGCAGGCCCTGGTCGGCGAGGTCGTCCTGAGCGACGAGATGACGCCCTTCCTGCGTGCGGCAGCATCGCGCGGCTGCCGGGTCCAGGTTGGCACCGACATGCTCTTCGAGCAGATCCCGGCCTATCTGGAGTTCTTCGGTCTGGGCACGACCACGCCCGAGCATTTGCGCGAAGTCGCGCGCCTGGCTGCATGAAGGCTACCCATCCTGCGCCCCGAGCGCGCGCCAAGGCGGCACCGGGCCCTGCGTCAAAGACAACGCCCACTCGTGTCAAACCGGCCGGACGGCGCGTCATGACGGGCAAGGAGGCCGTGCGCGTGCGCGACCCGGACCGCACCGTCGAAGACATCATCGCAGTGGCCACCGAGGAGTTCGCTCGCAAGGGTCTGGCCGGCGCGCGCGTCGACGAGATCGCCGAGCGCATGCGCACCAGCAAGCGCACCATCTACTACTACTTCGGCGGCAAGGAAGCTCTCTACCTGGCGGTGCTCGAAGCCGCATACCGTCGCGCACGGAAAATCGACTCGCCAGACGCGCTCGACCACCTTGAACCGTCCGCCGCACTGACAGAACTGGTCGGCCGCACCTTCGACTTCCAGGCGGCCAACGAGGACTACGTGCGACTGGTCATGAACGAGAACGTGCAGCGCGCCGAATTCCTGAAGCAGATCAAGGATATGCGCGGTCTCAACGCGCCGGCCATCGAGGCCCTGCGCTCGATCTACGAGCGCGGCGTCAAGGCGGGCGCATTTCGCCGCGGGCTCGATCCGATCGACATCCACCAGACCATCAGTTCACTGGCTTTCTTCAACGTCTCGAACCGCTATACCTTCGCCCACCTGTTCGATCGCGACATGACCTCAGCTGCGGCGCACGCCAGGCGTCGCGCCAGCGTCATCGAGACGGTACTGCGCTTCGTCAAGGTCTGAGGCGGATTCAATCCCGCTTCGGCACCAGGTCCGCCTCGATCAGCGCGCGCAGTTCCGGCGTCACCCGGGTTTTAGCGCCGAACCACTTCTCGAAGCCGTAGCCGGCCTGGTGCAGCAGCATGCCCAGGCCATCGGCAGTGCGGTGTCCGCGCGCGCGCGCCGCGGCGAGGAGCGGCGTCACCAGCGGCACGTAGACGATGTCGTAGACCACCGCAGAGGGCTTCAGCGGCGCAAGGTCGACATCCAGCGCACTCTTGCCGGTCATGCCGCACGAGGTGCAGTTGACCAGCACATCGGCCGCTTCGAGGAGCTTAGGCAATTCGGCGTTGTCGTGGCTTTGCACGTCGGCGCCGAAGTGCTGCGCCAGCGCATCGGCCCGCTCGCGGGTACGGTTGACGACATGTACCTTGACGCCGCGCTGCAGGAAGGCATAGGCCGCGGCGCGGGCCGAACCGCCGGCGCCGAGAACGACAGCGTGCGCGCCCGGAACGTCCCAGCCCGGCGCGGCCTCGTCGAGATTGGCGATGAATCCATGGGTGTCGGAGTTGCCGCCGACGAGCCTGCCGTCCTCCAGCCAGATGACGTTGACCGCGCCGATGGCTTCAGCCGCGGCGTCACGCCGCACCACCGTGCGGAACGCCGCCTCCTTGTGCGGGATCGTGACATTGCCGCCGACGTAGCCATTGGCGGGAAAGCCGTGCACGAAATCGGCGAATTCCTCGGCCCGGATCTCCTTCTTCTCGTAGGCGCCGGCGATGCCGAGTTGCCGTATCCAGTAGCCGTGGATCAGCGGCGAGCGCGACTGCGCGACCGGATAGCCCATGACGCAGGCGCGGCGGAGAGAATCGCTCATCGCGTTGCCCTTAGAGCGGCGAGAACGAGGTCGACTTGAGGATGCGGCATTCCTGCGTCAGGTGCGCCCCCATCTCGGCGCTCTTCTTCAGATACACCTGGAATTTGGCGTCCTTCATCAGCGCGGCGCGGCGGCGCTCGCGGTCGGCCTGGCTCTTGTACTTCCAGACGTGCACGACCTGGTTCATTGTGCCGACTTCGCTGGTCGCGTAGAAGACCGGTTCGCCGCAGTGCTTGACCTGGGTCGCGTGGCCGAACTCCTCGTACATCTCCAACCAGGCGGGCAATCGCCCGGGGTGGAGGGTGTAGATGCGCAGGTCGAAGATCATCCAATTCTCCAGGGATGGCGTTCAGGCAGCCTTGGGGGCGGCAGCGCCGAGGAAAAGGCGTTCAATGTGCGGGTCGGCCAACAATTCTCCCGCGGGCTTATGCAGGACCAGGCGCCCGGATTCCAGGGCGATGGCCTCATCGGAAACCTTGAGCGCACTCTTGACATTCTGCTCGACCATGAGGATGGTTGTGCCCTCGCCGGCCAGGCGCCGTAGGAGCTTGAACACGTCCTGCACGACGATGGGGGAGAGCCCGATCGACGGCTCGTCGATCAGCAGCACCTTGGGGCGCAACAGCAGCGCACGACCGATCTCGAGCTGCTTCTGCTCGCCGCCCGACAGCGCCGAGGCTTGCGAGTGAATACGCTCCTTCACGCGCGGAAACAATTCCAGCACCTCGGGAATGCGTTCATGGGTGGTGCGGGCCCCAAGCGTGATGCCGCCGAGTTCGAGGTTCTGCCAGACGGTCAGCTGCGCGAAGAGGTTGCGTCCCTGCGGCACGAAAGCGATGCCGTGCTTCAACAGGACCTTCGGGTCGGCGCCGGTGACGTCGGTGCCGTCGAGCCATACCCTGCCCTGGCGCGGCTTGAGGAGGCCGAACAGGGTCTTCAATACCGTCGACTTGCCCGCCCCGTTCGGGCCGATGAGCAAGGTGATCGATCCTCGCTTCACCCGAAACGACAGGTTGTTGAGGATCATGAATTCCTTGTAGCCGGCGACGACGTCGTCGAACTCGATGCAGGTCCCGGGGATCGTGGTGCTCATGGCGCTCAGTTCCCGAGGTAAGCGTCGAGCACGCGACGGTCGGCGCGAATCTCGTCGGGCGTGCCGATGGCCATGACCTGGCCTTCGACCATGACCATGATGCGATGGCACAGGTCCATGACGAAGTCCATGTTGTGCTCGATGACGACAAAACTGCCGCCGTGGCTCGCGTTCAACTCCTTGAGCAGGGTCGAGATGCCGCCCACCAGGCTGGGGTTGACGCCGGCGCAGGGCTCGTCGAGCAGAATCAGGTCGGGCGCGCTCATGAAGGCCATGGCGATGTCGACCAGCTTCTGCTGACCGTAGGACAAGGTGCCGGCCGGTTTCGCGGCGACGTGACCGATGCGGAACAATGCGATCAGCTCATCGGCCTTGGCGCCGTAGCCCGAATCCGGCGCCGCGAACATGCGCCCCAGCATGCTCCCTGAGTGTTCCTGCGCCGCGACGATAAGGTTGTCGCGCACGCTCATCTTGCCGAATACCTGCAGGGTCTGGAACGTGCGACCGACGCCCCGCCGGTTGAGTTCGAGCGGCGACAGGCCGGTGATGTCCTCGCCCTTGAGCCGGATGCTGCCGGCATCCGGCGCGATCTGGCCGAGCACGCTGTTGAACATGGTGGTCTTGCCCGAGCCGTTGGGGCCGATCACCCCGAAGATCTCGCCAGGCAAAACCTCGAATGAAACCCCGGCGACGGCGCGGATCGCGCCGTAGGACTTGGCTAAGTCGCGCACCTCCAGCACCGGCGTGCTCATCGCGCCTCCGTGCCGGCCTGCGGCGCGTCCGCCATGTGCGCCGCAGCCTCTGCGCGGGCCGCGGAGGCTGCACGCGATTCACGCCGCTCACGCAAGCGGTCCGGGATGGACAGCAGCCCGTCTGGCAGCCAGATCATCAGGAGGACAACCGCCGTGCCGAAGACGAACAGGTACCAGTCCTGGGCGAAGCGCAGCCATTCGGGCAATACCACACCGACAGCGGCGCCGAGCATCGGACCGAAGAAATAGCCTGGTCCACCGACGACGACCATCAGATACATCATGATCGAGGCCGCCACCGAGAACGGTGCCGGGTCGATGAATTCCAGGAGCGGCGCGAAGAGCGCGCCGGCCACCCCCGCGTAGGCCGCGCCGATTGCGAAGGATAGAAGCGTGTAGCCGCGCACATCCACGCCCAGGCTCTCGGCGCGGATCGGGTTGTCGCGCAGCGCCGTGAAGGCCTTGCCCCAGGGCGAGCGCAAGAGGCCGTAGAGCAGCGCCCCCAGGATGAGCGCGAAGCCCAGGCACAGGTAGTAGTAGGCGCGATGTCCGTCGAAGGAGAGACCGAAAAGCGACGGCCGCGCGATGTCCTTGATGCCGAAAGTGCCGCCGGTGAGCCATTCCTCGTTGCGCATCACCAGCCAGGTCGCGGTGTTGAACCCAAGTGTCGCGAAGGCGAGGTAGATCGTCTGCACCCGCAGTGCCGGAAAACCGACGATGATGCCGGCGACGAAACACAGCCCCGCCGCGACCGGGAGGCCGAGCCAGAAACTGAAACCCGCCTTCATCATGATCGCCACGGTGTAGGCGCCGATGCCGAAAAAGGCAGCGTGCCCGAGCGACTTCTGACCCGCGTAGCCCACCGTCAGATTCAGGCCCATGGTCGCGACCACGAAAACCACCCAGTAGGACAGGAGATAGACCCCCGATCGCGCGAGGAACTGCGGCGCGATCGCCAGCGCGAGCGCTGCGGCGAGCGCCAGGGCGAAGGCGACAGGTTTGCTCATCGCGCCCTCATACCTTGCGCTCGACCTTGCGGCCGAGGAGACCCTGCGGCTTGAACAGGATGACTATCATGAAGAGCGCCAGCGCGACCGCGTCCTTGTAGGCCGGCGAGACGTAGGCAGCGGCGAGGTTCTCGCCGACCCCGACGATGACCCCGCCAAGCAGCGCGCCGCGCGAATTGTTGAACCCGCCGATGACCGCAGCGAAGAAAGCCTTGGTTCCCAGCGACTCTCCCATGTCGAACTTGCCGAAGTAAACCGGCGTCACCAGCAGTGCCGCGGCGCAGGCGAGCACCGCGTTGATCGCGAAGGTATAGAAGATCATGCGCGGCACGTCGATGCCCAGCACGGTCGCGCTCTCGGTGTTCTGCGCGACCGCCTGCATGGCGCGACCGGTGACGGTGCGCGCCAAAAAGGCCTGCGTGCCCAGCACCAGGGCGAGCGCGAATGCCAAGGTTCCGGCATCGGCCAGGCTGACGGTCACGCCGGCTACCTTGAAGAGCGCCTCGCCGAACAGGCTCGGGAAGGGATGCGCATCGGCGCTGTAGATGCGCACGCCATTGCGCATTGCGATCGCAAGGCCGATGGTTGCCACGACGATGGCCATCATGCCGTGACGCAGGAGCGGGTCGACAATGCCGCGCTTGAAGGCCCAGCCAAGCACGCCGACGGACACAACGATTGAGAGGGCGAAGGCCAGCGGCAGCGGCGACCCCTGGGATGCGAAGAAAAGCATCGCGAAGGCCGGCAGCATGACGAACTCGCCCTGCGCGAAATTGATCGTCCCCGAAGCCTGCCACAGGAGGGTGAAGCCCAGCGCCGCCAGCGCGTAGATGCTGCCGGTGGCGATGCCGGAAATGGTCAGTTGCAGGAGGTCGATCATTGCGTTGGAACGTGCCGCAGCAAAAGGGTGTCGGTGGGACAGCGAAGCGACAAAAAGGCGAGGCCTGGCAGCCGCACCGGTGCCCGCCGTCCCCGCAGGCCTATTTGCGCGACAGCGGCGGCAACGTCGCCGTCACTTCCTGCTTGCCGCCGCGAACCTCCGTCAGGAAGCTGTCGCGGTCAAGGTCGCCGTTCTTGTCGAACTCCACATCCATGATGACCCCGGGGTGGTCGGCCGCCTTGAGCTTCAGGCCGTGCATGACCTTGGCCACCGCCTTGCGGTCGAGCTTGCCGACCTTCTCGATGGCGGCCTTGAGGACGTAGACTCCGGTATAGCCCTTGATGCCGTTGTGGTCGGTGATGTACTTGTACTCGCGCTCGAACTTGGCGCGGAAGGCGCGCATGGCCGGGAGCGGCGCATCCACGGTGAGACCGACGTGCGCGACCGCGCCGTTGGCCGCCTCGCCGGCCAGTTCGATGACCTTCTGGCTGGTGAGCACGGTCTCGCCGATGACAGGCTTGGTCCAGCCCTGCTTGCGCAATTCACGCAGCACGCGCGCCGACTCTTCCTCGTTGGTGTAGACGAAGATCGCGTCCGGATTGGCTTGGCGTGCGCGCAGCACGGCGGCCGAGAAGTCGACCTGTGCCGACTCGGTCGAGATGTCGGCGATGATTTTCGTCTGCGACTTCTCGAGCGCTTTCATGAGCATGTCGCGTCCGCCCTTGCCGAAGTCGTTGTTGACGTAGATCACCGACAGGGTCTTCGCCTTCGCCTGATCGGTGATGTAACGCCCGATCTTGGGCATCGCGGTGGCCTGGGTGAAGCTGGTACGGAAGATGTAGGGGTTGCCCTGAGTGGTGATGGCCGCGGCCTCGCCGCCGGTGAAGTTGGGGATTTCGGCGCGCCGCGTCTCGGCCATGCTGACCATGATCGAGCCTGAGAAGACCGGGCCGAAGACAGCGAACACATCCTGATCGACAGCCTTTTGCGTGAGTCCCTTGGCAACGCCCGGATTGCTTTGCGTATCGACCGTCGTGGTCTCGATCCTGCGCCCCAGGATGCCGCCTGCGGCATTGATTTCCTTGACCGCAAGTTCGACACCGTTCTTGAAATTGGTTCCCGAAGTCGTGCCGGGGCCCGATAGTTCGACGATATTGGCGATCTTGATGGCTTGCTGCGCGTATACCGGCAATGCCGCGGCCGCGCACAGCGCCGCGATGGCAAACATCTTTTTCATGCAATCTCCTCTGCTGTTTTATTGGGGGGAAGAAGTAAGAAATATTGCGGTCGGATTATCTCGCACCCGCGCGAGCGGCCACAGGCCGCATGAGCGGCGAGCCCGGCCGTGGCACGCGGCCGGTGAGCCATTGCACGGAACGCGCCGCCCGCGCAGTCACCACGTCCAGCGGCAACTGCACGTAGTCGTCGTTGAAAACCTCGAAGCTGTAGTCGCCGCGATAACCTGTGTCCTCGATCGCGCGCAGCATCGCCCCGACCTCCGCGCTATGCACACCCTCTCCGGGAAAGACCCGGAAGTGCCGCGCGGTCTCGCGGCGCTCCTCGAAGGAAGGTGTCTCGCGCCACATGAAATCCGAGAGTTGCACCAGGAAAAGCCTGGCAGGGTCGATTTCGACGAAATCACCGATATCCGAACCGGCAGCCAGGATATGGAAAGAATCGAGCGCCAGCCCGAGATTGGCGCGGCCGGCACGCGCGACGATGTCCCACGACTGCATGTACTGGTTGACGTGCCGGCCCCACGACAGTGCCTCGTAGGCGATGCGCACGTTCATCGGTACAGCCAGCAAAGCCAATTTTGCAAGGTCGCGGGCGAGCGCATCGCGATCACCCGTGGCATGCGTCGAAGTCGACGAGCACACCAACAGCAGGTCCGACCCAAGCGCACGGCACATGCGCAGCATGGCCTGCGCGATGTCGACCTTGTAGTCGTGCAGGTTGCCGGACAGACCCTCGAAATCGCGCAGGACCTGGAAACCGGTGACCTTCAAGCCGCTCGCCCGCACCGCTGCCACCGCGGCGTCCTCGCCCTCGGGATGGCCGGCAATGTCGCGTGCCGAGAGCATGATCTGCGTGAATCCGGCGCGCCTGACCGCCGCCAGCTTGGCCGAGAGCGGCCCTGCCAACGTTATGGTATCCATGCCGAAGCGGTCGCGGTCCATCATTCGGCCGCAATGTGGCTGGCGACGAGTTCGAAGCTGACCGAGCCCAGATAGCCCTGGGTCAGCGCCCCCTTGTCGCTGGGCTGCACCGGATCGCGGTCGACAAAGACCACGCCGCGCGCCTTGAGCGCAGCGGTCGCCGCGCGGACGTCGGGCGCACCGATGCCTATGCGCACCAGCGATTCGGCCCATTCCACGTCCTCGGCCCCGCTCGGCGGCTCGATGAGTTGCATGTAGAACTTGCGGCAAGGACTCTCGATCAACGCTCCCTTGGGGAGGATGCCGAAGTGAGTATCCGGCGGCAGTACCGTGAATCCGAAGAGTTCACGGTAATAGTCCAGCCAGGCCTCGGTGCGGTCGCCGTGGATGGTCTGAACCACACCGAAATAGTGCATTCCGGCCAGCGCCGCCGGCCGCGGATTGACCGACGGCAGTGCGACAAAGTCGACGTCATAAATGCTGAAGTCGCGATAACGGTCGACGAAATAGACCAGGCTGCCGCCCACGCCGACAATCGCCGGAATATTGAGTTCCATCGCCGAGACCTGCGGCGGCCGCGGCCACGCGCCAAGGTCGCAGGAGCGCTTCCAGGCAGTCGCGGCATCGCGCACGCGCAGGGCGACGGCGGCAATCACTGGCGTATCGTCGCTGACTTCAAGCGCGGCGAGCGCGTCCGGATGAGCGTTGACGATGAGGTTCATCGAACCCTGTCGGTACAGCGTGACCTCGCGCGAGCGGTGGCGCGCCACAGGCGCAAATCCCATCGCTTCCAGCACAGCACCCAGCGCCTGCGGCCGCGCGGTCGCGTACTCGACAAATTCGATGCCGTCCAATCCCAGCGGATTGGTCGGCTCTGGGTTGCCTTCACGGGATATCACGCGGCCTCCGGTGATCACTTGCGCTTGAATGGCGCAGCACAACGCCTCTGCGAGCTGGCAATTTTGCACATCGGCAAGTCGCTAAATCTGGAATCGGCGGCATGACTGTGCGATAATCGCGCAACTGTGCGATTATTAGATCACTTGAGCGCCCCACTGTCAACCTCCCCCGCCGGCCAAACCGCGCCGCGCAAGGCGGACCTCATCGAAGGCCTGCTTACCGGATTGGCGGTGATCAATGCATTCTCCGACGCGACTCCTACCCTCACGGCGAGCGCTCTGGCTACGCGCCTTGGCATCAGCCGCGCCGCGGCGCGCCGCTTCCTGATCACCCTCCAGCATGCCGGCTATGCGGCAAGCGACGGCAGCTCCTACTGGCTCACGCCGCGCGTCCTTGCTCTGGGCCATTCCTACACCGGATCAGCACGCCTGCCGCGCACGGTGCGACCGGCGCTGGAAGGTGTGACGGCCGCAGTGCGCGAATCGTCCAATTTCGCCGTGCTCGACGGCGATGAGGTCATTTATACCGAGCGCGCCACCGTGCCGCGGGTCATCAACACCGTGATCGAGCCCGGCACACGCCTGCCAGCACACGTGACCGCGGCCGGCCGCGTGATCCTGGCTTCGCTGCCCGCGCCGCGGCTTGAAGCGTGGTTCGCCAGTGCACGCCTGGTCAGCTATACCGCGCATACCGTGGTGTCGAAAAAGGCCCTGACCGCCCTCATCCGCAGCGCGGCCAAGCAGGGCTACGCTGCGGTAGAGAGCCAGTTCGAATTGGGCCTGCGCGGCATTGCCGTGCCATTGGTCGACGGCCGTGGTGTCACGGTCGGGGCCATCGGCATTTCGATGCCTGTCGCGACCGAGCCCATGGCGACGTCGGTGCAGCGCAGCCTGCCGGCGCTCAGGCGCGCGGCGGCCGAACTGAGGAACCTGCTCTAGCGCCGCCGGAAGCGCTAGTTTGCAAACAGCGCCGACAAGCGCGCATCGACGATGGCGACCGCCCGCGTCCACCCGGCTGAGGCGCCGCGGATCTTGTGCGGAAAGCATGAGACGACGAAACCGTCGGACGGCAGGGCCTCGAGGTTGTGCAGTTTCTCCAGGTGGCAGTAGCCGATGTGGCGCCCCGCCTTGTGCCCCTCCCAGATCAGTGAGGCGTCCTTGGACTCGGCGTATTTCTTGGCCGTGTGCACGAACGGCGCATCCCAGCTCCAGGCATCCGTGCCGGTCAGGCGCACTCCGCGCTCGAGCAGGTACATGGTGGCTTCATACCCCATGCCGCAGCCTGCCGAGACGTAATCGTTGTTGCCGTAGCGCGAACCGGCGCGCGTGTTGACGACCACGATCTCCAGCGGCTTCAAGGTATGCCCGATGCGTTTGAGTTCCGCCTCGACATCGCCCGCCGTGACCACATAGCCATCGCCGAAATGGCGAAAGTCCAGCTTCACGCCCGGCTGGAAGCACCAGTTGAGATCGACTTCGTCGATGCTGATGGCACGCTCGCCATCGTTCATGGTCGGGTGAAAGTGATAAGGCGCATCCAGGTGCGTGCCGTTGTGGGTCGAGAGCGAAATCTGCTCGACCGCCCATACCGCGCTGTCGGGCAGGTCTTCCTGCTTGAGCCCGGGAAAGAACGGCTCCATCTGGTGAAACGAGTTCTGATGGTTGAAGTACTCGATCTTTGGCGCAAAGGCGGGCGGGTCGGAGACGACGTCGTTCTCAAGGAATATCGAGAGGTCGATGATCTGGCGCGGCACGGCTGGTCCTCCTAGACAAGTACGAGTGCGATTTTCGGAAACGCGACGATGAGCGCGATCACCACGAGCGCGGCGGCAGCGAACGGCAACGCGCCCAGGTAGATGTCGCCCAGGCTCAGCTGCGCGCCCAGGCCCTGCTTTTCCAGGCTGGCCTTGACGACGAAGGGCGAGATGCCCAGGGGCGGGGTGATGAGCCCGACCTCGACCGCGATCATGGTGATGATGCCGACCCAGACCAGGTCACCGCCCAGGGCCTTGAAGATGGGCGCGAACAGCGGCACCGCGATCAGCACGGTCGAGGTCGAATCCAGCGCCGTGCCCAGGAAGAGCACGACCGCGATGTAGACCAGCATCACCGTGAGCAGCGTGAACTGGTGCTCGGTGACCCAGTTCGACAGCGCCGAGGGCAGGCCGCTGATGGCGAGAAAGCGCGAGAACATCGCCGCCGCGGCGATGATGAGGATGAGGCTCGCGGTGACGTAGCCGGTATCGACCAGCACCGACCAGAAGGTCGGCCAGTCGAGCGAACGGCGCAAGAGCGCAACGACAAGCGCGCCTGCTGCGCCGACTGCGCCCGCCTCGGTGGCGGTGAAAAGCCCGCCGTACATCCCGCCTAGGACCAGCGCGATCAAGGCCAGGATGGGAAGCATCTGCAGGACCAGGCTTTGTCCATCATCCTCGGCATTCGCCGTCGCCACAGCCTGGGAACCGGTGCCGACCCAACCCGGCCGCACCCGCGTTACAACCCAGATCGCCGTCATGAAGGCACCGGCGAGCAAAAGCCCGGGGACGATGCCGGCGTTGTAGATGTCGCCCACCGAGGTCTCGGTGATGACCGCGTAGACGATCATGAGCACCGAGGGCGGGATCAGCATGCCCAGCATCGCCGACCCGGCGACGATGCCCACCGCGAAGCGCGGGTGGTAGCCGCGCTTCAACATCTCCGGCACGGCCAGGCGCGTGAAGAGCACCACCGCAGCGACCGTGATGCCGGTGATGGCCGAGAAGATCGCGTTGCCGACCACCGTCGCGTGCCCCAGCCCGCCGGGCACGCCGCGCAAGAGGCGATGCGCAACCATGTAGGCGTCGCGCCCGACCCCGGCCACCATGACGAGAAATCCCATCAGGACAAAGAGCGGCACCGTGCCGAATTCGTACTCTGTCACCGAGTCTGTCGCTGCCTGACCAAGCATGGTGCCGGCGATGTCCCAGTCGCCGCGGATCAGCGCCGTGCCGACGAAGGCGACCGTCAGAAGCGCAGTCGAGATATGTGCGCCGGCGTAAATGAGGAGGGTGAGCGCGACAAAACCGGCGATACCCCACTCCAGCGGCGTCATGCGTTCGCCCTGCGCGAGGTGCCCGTCACGAGAGCACCCTGTCGGCCGGGTCGATCTCGATCAGACGCACGCCGCGCCGCCCGGCGCCGACGTACTGCGCCGCCAGCAGCAGGTATTGCAGCGCCATGACCGCACAGCCGAAGGTGATGATCGCGAACACCGGCCACTTCGGGAACGTGAAGACCCCGAGCGAGCCGTAGTAGTCGGCATTCTGATGCGCCGACCACGCCAGCGGCCACACGTGCGTGCAGACGACGACGAACATGATGCCGCCCAGCAGATGCCAGAAAGCCAGCAACCACTGCTCCCAGCGCACCGAGCGCCGCCCCACCCACTCGACCAGGCCGTCAGCGGCGATCACACGGCCGGCGCGCAAGGTCGAAGGGAACTGCAGGAACACCACCGCGGCGATCGACATCGCGACGATCTCGGCGGTGCCCGGCAGGGGCCGTGAGAACAGGTAGCGGCCAAAAACGTCGGTCAGGATCACGCCCATGATGAAAAGCACCAGGAGCGAGCCGCTCACGTTCATGAGCGCGCACAGCACCGCGAGGGGCGAACGCTTCATCGCCGCACCACCCTGCCGGGGTCGGGCCGGCCGCCTACTCCCGATCCCAGTCGCGCGGGAACTTGTGCCCTTCGCGGCGCGCGCCGTCCATGTAGGCCTTGAGCACTTCGCGCGCCGGGAAGCCTGCCTTGGTCGCGGTCTCGATCCAGGCGCGGGCCGGGTTCTCGATCGACTTGGCCACGCGCGCCCGTTCGGCATCGGGCATGACGTTGACGCTGCCCTTGTTGGCGCGCACGACATCCATGGCCGCAACCGCGCGCACGAACTGTTCCTTGCTGTAGGCCGACTCATACTCGTCGCAGCCGACCTTGAAGGCCGCCTTGACTTCCGGCGGCAGCTTGTCGTGGCGCGCCTTGTTCATCGAAATGCCGCCGGCCGACATGGCGCCAAAGCCGGTCTTGGTATAGGCCGGCGCGACCTCGTAGAGCTTGGCCGCCGCCGCCGCCGAAGCGAAGATCAGCACGCCGTTGTAGACACCGGACTTGACGTCGTTATAGAAGGACGGCAGTCCGGCTGCCACCGCGACCGCGCCCGAGCCCTTGATCCAGGCGTGGGTGGTCGGCGCACCGCCGAACTTCTTGCCGGAAAAATCCTCGAAGCGCATGATCGGCGTCGGCGCGAAGACACCGTACTCGTCCAGCCCGAAGCCGCACAGGTAGACCTGTTTGTGCTTCTCCCAGGACTTCTGCATCGCCGGAATTTTCGCGTGCATCTCGTTGATGACCTTCGACACCACGCGCGGGTCCTCCGGCCCGAAGGGCGCGACATAGGAGACGTTCTGCAGCGGCAGCTTGGCGGCGTGGAACACCGAGCCCACGATGCCCATGTCGGAGACGCCCTGCTCGATGGTCTCCAGTTCCGAACCGATCTTGGCCAGCGTCCCGCCATAGGCCTCGTTCCAGGTCACCTTGAACTTGCCGGTCTTCGCCAATTCGCGGTTTACCGCGGGGATCATGGTCTCGCGGATGTGCTTGACCCACAGGAACACCGGCGCGTGGCCGGCCGATACCGTGATCTTGATTTCCTGCTGGGCATGCGCCTGGGGGCCGAGTACCGCACCGAGCGCTGCCGCGAAGGCCAAGGTCGATCGCTTCATGAGTCTCCTCCGTTGCAAACGGTATTGTGAATCCCAGAGCACCAGGCAAAAGGGCCGCGCATCGCGCGGCCCTTTGCGGGTTCGATGCTCCGGCGAAACTCTACACGCTAACCGGCGCCCCCGTCTTGGCCCGCATTTCGTCGATCGACACACCCGGCGCGAGCTCAACGAGCTTCAAGCCGCTCGGCGTCACGTCGAGCACGCCCAGGTCGGTGATGATGCGGTTGACCACCCCCACACCGGTCAGCGGCAGGTCGCAGGCTTTCAGGATCTTGTGCGCGTCCCCCTTGGCGACGTGTTCCATGAGGACCAGCACGCGGCCGACGCCGGCCACCAGGTCCATCGCGCCACCCATGCCCTTGACCATCTTGCCGGGGATCATCCAGTTGGCGAGGTCGCCCTTTTCGGAGACCTGCATCGCACCCAGGATAGCGAGGTTGATCTTGCCGCCGCGGATCATGCCGAACGAATCCGCCGAGGAAAAGATCGAGGAGCCCGGCAGCGTGGTCACGGTCTGCTTGCCGGCGTTGATCATGTCCGGGTCGAGTTCGTCCTCGGTCGGGAACGGGCCGATGCCAAGCAGGCCGTTTTCCGACTGCAGCCAGACTTCCTTATCCGGCGGCACGAAATTGGCTACCAGGGTCGGCAGGCCGATCCCCAAGTTGACGTAGAACCCGTCCTCGAGTTCCTGCGCCGCGCGAGCGGCCATCTGATCGCGTGTCCAGGCCATGTCAGTTCCGAAGGGCCGTCCCGAGGGACTGACCCGCCCCCTCGGGGGGCAGTGAACAAAGTGAAAGCGGGGGCAGTTTCACGTCAGGCGGCTCCTGCCTTGGCGCGCACGGTGCGCTGCTCGATGCGCTTTTCCGGCGTCGGGTTGACGACGATGCGGTGCACGAAGATCCCCGGTGTGTGCACCTGGTCGGGGTCGATCTGGCCGTTCTCGACCAGGACTTCGACTTCCGCCACGGTCACGCGTCCGGCCATCGCGACATTGGGGTTGAAGTTGCGCGCGGTCTTGCGATAGACCAGGTTGCCGGACTTGTCCGCCTTCCAGGCCTTGACCAGCGAAACATCGGGCACAAGCGAGCGTTCCATCAGGTATTTGTGGCCGTCGAATTCACGCACTTCCTTGCCCTCGGCGATCAGCGTCCCGACCCCGGTCTTGGTGAAGAACGCCGGGATGCCGGCGCCGCCGGCGCGCAGCTTCTCGGCCAGGGTGCCTTGCGGGGTGAACTCGAGTTCCAGTTCTCCGGCCAGGTACTGGCGCTCGAATTCCTTGTTCTCGCCGACGTACGAGGAAACCATCTTGCTGATCTGGCGCGTGGCGAGCAGCAGGCCGAGGCCGAAGCCATCGACGCCCGCGTTGTTGCTGACGCACGTGAGTTGACGCTTGCCGGAATCGCGCAGCGCCGCAATCAGCGCCTCCGGAATGCCGCACAGACCGAACCCGCCGACAGCGATCGTCTGCCCGTCCTTGACGACATCCGCCAGCGCTGCCGTCGCTGTCGGGTAGATCTTGTTCATGGAGCCCCTTTCAGAATCGGCCGCGAGAGATCGAGTACGTTCACCGGCAACACGGCCGGATTCTATGCAATCAGCGCGCGCACCGCCTCGGGCCACGGCTGTGCCTTGTTCGTCGTGTAGTCGAACCAGACGATCACGGAGCGACCCGTCGCATACTGCGTGCCAGGTTCGTCGGTGCGCTCGATCGACAGCGACATCTCGACGCTGGAGCGGCCGACCTGGGTGATGACCTGGGTCACCCGCGCCACGCCCGGATAGGTCATCGCACGGCGAAAGTCGCACGAAATGTGCGCCAGGATCGGCGCCAGGCCGCTCGGCAGGGTGGCAAAGCCGATCTGGTGGAACCACTGGATGCGCGCCTCTTCCATCAGACGAATGTAGATCGTGTTGTTCAGGTGCGCCATCGCATCCATGTCGCCCCAGCGCAGGGGCACGTCACAGGCGAACTCCTTCATGTGCTCGACATGCCGTCGTCGGCGGCGACAATCGCACCGTTGATGAACTGCGATTCGTCCGCCACCAGCATCAGCAACGCGGTATCGAGGTCCTCCGGCAGGCCGACGCGCCGGCGCGGCAGCATCTGGATCAGCTTGCGGCCGCCGTCGGTATCCCAGTAGTCCTCGTTGATCTCGGTGCGGATGTAGCCCGGGCAGATCGCGTTGACATTGATGCCGTAGCGGCCCCACTCGAGCGCCTGCGCGCGCGTCATGTGCACGACCGCGGCCTTGCTCATCGCGTAAACGCCGATCTGCGCCAGCGGGCGCAGGCCGGCGACCGACGCGATGTTGACGATCCGGGCACGGAAGTCCTGCGCCTGGCGGGACCGCGCAATCATGCGCTTGGCCACTTCCTGCGCGACAAAAAACGCGCCGCGGGTGTTGGTGTTGAAAACGTAGTCGAAGTCCACCGGCGCGACCTCCGTCAGTCGCTGGGTGGTGGAGACGCCCGAGTTGTTGACGAGGATGTCGATCGGGCCGACTTCGGATTCGACATGGTTGACCGCAGCGGCGATCGAGTCGAGATCCGTGACGTCGATCTGCACGACCGACGCCTCCCCTCCCTGCGACTCGATCTCGGCACGCAGTTCCTTGAGCCGCTCGATACGCCGCGCTGCCAGGACGACCAGCGCCCCGTTGGCGGCGAGCACGCGGGCAAACTGGGAACCGAGCCCGCTGCTCGCGCCGGTGACCAGCGCGATTCTTTCAGCCAGATTCGTCTGCATGCGGACCCTTCCCCTCTTGTGCTTCGATGGCGGCTCGATGATCGCACACTAGAATCGCCCTCCCGGCAGCGTCGCCCTGGGCGAGTCGCCGCCGCGACAAGGCACTTCACAAGACAAGAACGCGGAGACCGGAATGCGGGAAGTCGAGCGGGAATCGATGCAGTACGACGTCGTCATCGTCGGCGGCGGCCCGGCCGGGCTCGCTGCGGCGATCCGGCTCAAACAACTCGCCGCGGAGCGCGGGCGCGAATGCGGCGTCTGCGTGGTCGAAAAAGGCTCGGAGGTCGGCGCGCACATCCTCTCGGGGGCGGTGATGGATCCGCGGGCGCTGGACGAGCTGTTTCCGGACTGGAAACAACGCGGCGCGCCGCTCAATGTTCCGGTCAGCGAGGACCGCTTCTATTTCCTCACCGAAGGCAACGCGCGGCGCACGCCGAACTGGATGCTGCCCGCGTGTTTCGTCAACCACGGCAACTACGTCGTCAGCCTCGGCAACGTCGTGCGGTGGCTGGGGCAGCGCGCGGAGGAACTCGGGGTGGAGATCTTTCCCGGGTTCGCCGCCGCCGAGATCCTGTCCGACGAGCGCGGCGCCGTGCGCGGCGTGGCGACCGGCGACATGGGGATCGGCAAGGACGGCCAACCGACGGAGAACTACCAGCCGGGTGTGGAACTGCATGGCCGGTACACGCTTTTCGCGGAGGGATCGCGCGGGCACCTCGGGCGGCAGCTGATCGCCCGTTTCAAGCTCGACGCCGGGTGCGATCCGCAGGCCTACGGCATCGGGCTCAAGGAATTGTGGGACATCGACCCGAAGCAACACCAGCCGGGGCTGGTCGTTCACACGGCAGGCTGGCCGCTCGATGCAAGTACCTACGGGGGGTCGTTCCTCTATCACCAGGAGAACAACCAGGTTGCGATCGGGTTCGTCGTCGGCCTGGGTTATTCGAATCCTCACCTTTCGCCGTTCGAGGAGTTCCAGCGCTACAAATCCCACCCGCTGATCCGCCAGTTCCTCGAGGGCGGCAAGCGGGTCGGTTACGGCGCGCGTGCCATCACGGCGGGCGGCCTGCAGAGTCTGCCGAAACTCGTCTTCCCGGGCGGCGCGCTGATCGGCTGTGACGCCGGCTTTCTCAACGCGGCACGCATCAAGGGTTCGCATGCGGCGATCAAGACCGGCATGCTGGCGGCAGCGGCGGCGTTCGACGCCGTGGCGGCGGAGCGCAGCCACGACGAACTCGCAGCCTATCCCGCGGCCTTCGAAACGTCGTGGTTGCGCGACGAACTGCACATGGCGCGCAACTTCAAACCGTGCATCGACAAGGGCCTGTATCTCGGCACGCTGATGTTCGGCATCGACCAGGTGGTGTTCCGCGGCCGGGCGCCATGGACCCTGCATCGTTCGACCCCGGATCACGCCAAGCTGAAGCCGGCCAATGAATGTGCGCCGATCGTGTACCCGAAGCCCGATGGAAAACTGACGTTCGACCGGCTTGCGTCGGTGTTCCTGTCGAACACCAACCACGAGGAGAACCAGCCCGCACACCTGACGCTCAAGGATGCGAGCGTGCCGGTCGCGATCAACCTGGCGCGTTACGCCGGCCCGGAGTCACGTTATTGCCCGGCAGCCGTGTACGAGTTCGTGAAGGACGCCAACGGCGCCGACCGGCTGCAGATCAACTTCCAGAACTGCGTGCACTGCAAGACCTGCGACATCAAGGACCCGACGCAGAACATCGTCTGGGTGGTGCCGGAAGG
Organism: Burkholderiales bacterium; assembly: GCA_046160545.1. Classification (GTDB taxonomy): domain Bacteria; phylum Pseudomonadota; class Gammaproteobacteria; order Burkholderiales; family JAEUOS01; genus JAEUOS01. Next base: position 3,762 of record JBJXGS010000328.1, on the reverse strand, counting down.
CGGCGGCGGGCCGAATTACCCGAACATGTAGCGACCTCAGTCCGGCTTCCACTTGCCGTCGAGCCACTTCTCGAGCCAGCCGATGCCGATGATGGTCTTCACGTCGGTGACCTTGCCGTCGCGGATCCACGCGCAGACGTCCTGCCAGGGTGCGGTGAAGACGTCGATCACCTCGCCGGCGTCCTGCGTCGCATTCTGGCGGGTCAGGTCGCGCGCAAGGAAAACGTCGATTCGTTCGTCGCTGTAGCCGAACGCGTTGTGAAAGCCGCCGAGATGTACCCAGGTCGCCGCAGCGTAACCGGTTTCCTCGCGCAACTCGCGCTGCGCGCAAGCGAGCAAGGCTTCGCCCGGGTCGATCTTGCCCGCCGGTATCTCGATCATCGTGCGCCTGAGCGGATGGCGGAACTGGCGCTCCAGGACGACGTGGCCGTTTGCCAGCAGCGCGACGATCGTCACTGCGCCGGGATGCTGCACGTACTCGCGGATGCCGACGTGACCGTCGGCCGCGCGTACCCGATCCTGGAACAGCCGCAGGAAAACACCTTCGAACGCCACGCGCGAGGAGAGCGTCTCCTCCGCCAGCGGATCGTCCTTCTCGCTCGCCATGCCGGCACCGCCCTCAGCCGCCAAGCGCCTTGATCATTGCACTGGCGCACAACGCGAGCAGGTACTGAGGCACGATGCCCAGCACGAGCACCGCAAGCCCGTTGAAAGTGAGCGCGACCCGCATGTCCTGGGTGGCCACGATCGGCGTGAGGTCGGCCGGTTCGTCGAAGTACATCGTGCGGACCACGCGCACGTAGTAGAAAGCACCGACCACCGACAGCAGCACGGCCACGACCGCCAGCCACACCATGCCGGTCGTCATGCCGTTGCCGAGCAACGCCTGCAGCACGACGAGCTTGGCGTAGAAGCCGACGGTGGGCGGAATGCCTGCCAGCGAAAACATCAGCAGCAGCATCACGAAGGCGAACCAGGGGCTGCGTTTGTTCAGGCCGCGCAGGTCGCTGATGTTCTCCGCCTCGAAACCCTGCCGGGCGAGCAGCATGATGATGCCGAACGTGCCGAGCGTCGTCAGCGCGTAGGTGATGACGTAGAACAGCGCGGCCGAGTAGGCGTTCGCGGTGCTGGCGACGTTGCCGCCCACCACGCCGGAGAGCATCGCCAGCAGCATGAATCCCATCTGCGCGATGGTCGAATACGCCAGCATGCGCTTGAGATTGGTCTGCGCGATCGCCGTCACGTTGCCGATGACGAGCGAGGCGACCGAAAGGAGTATCAGCATCTGCTGCCAGTCGACCGCGAGCGGCAGCAGACCCTCCACCAGCAGCCGGTAGGCGATCGCGAACGCCGCGAGCTTGGGCGCCGAGCTGACCAGCACGGTCACCGGCGTGGGTGCGCCCTCGTAGACGTCGGGCACCCACATGTGGAACGGCACCACGCCGAGTTTGAACGCGAGGCCGGCGACGATGAAGACCGTGCCGAGCACCAGCGCCGCCCGGTTGGCAGTGCGTGCGCTTGCCACCTGGCGCGCGAGATCGTTGATGTCGAGCGTGCCCGCGGCGCCGTAGAGCATCGACATGCCGTAGAGGAGGAAACCCGACGCCAGCGCACCGAGCACGAAATACTTCATCGCCGCTTCGGTCGCCTTGGCGTCGTCGCGTCGCAGCGCGATCAGGGCATACAGCGACAGTGACTGCAGCTCCAGCCCGAGGTAGATGACCAGCAGGTTGTTGGCCGAGATCATCACCAGCACGCCCAGCAGCACGAAAAGCGACAGCGAGAACAGTTCGCCCTTCCAGATCTCCCGGTCGCGCGCGTAACCCTGCGCGTAGACCAGCATCAGGCCGGTGAGCAGGCACGCCACCATCTTCAGCAGGTGGGTCATCGGGTCGGCGACGTACATGCCGCCGAAGGCGTACACGACCGCTTCCTCGGACAGGAAGATCGCGCAGATGCCCGCCACCACGGCGAGGCTTGCCAGCGCCAGCGCATAGGTGATGTTGCGGCGTTCGTCGCTGATGAAGGTATCGGCGATCAGGACGATCAGCGCCGCGACCAGCAGCGCGATCTCGGGCAAGGCGGCGTAGAGGTTCATCGGTTCCATGGGTCGGTCCGCCTCACTGCACCGGCAACTTGCTCTGCGCGACGTGCTGCAGCAACTGGTTCACCGACGCATGCATCAGGTCGGTGAAGGGCTTCGGATAGATGCCCATCCAGAGCACCGCGATGGCGAGCAGCCCGAGCACGACGAACTCGCGCGTGCCGATGTCCTGCAGCGCCGCGACCCGTTCATTGGCGACCTCGCCGAAAATCACGCGCTTGTACATCCACAGCGAATAGGCGGCGCCGAGGATCATCGTGGTCGCGGCGATCGCGCCGATCCAGAAGTTGTACTTGACCGCTGCCAGGATGACGATGAACTCGCCGACGAATCCGCTGGTCGCGGGCAACCCGCAATTGGCCATCGCGAACAGCATCATGAACGTGGCGAACTTCGGCATCGTGTTCACGACGCCGCCATAGTCAGCGATGTTGCGCGAGTGCATGCGGTCGTACATGACGCCGATGCATAGGAACATCGCGCCGGAGACGAAACCGTGCGAGATCATCTGCACGATGCCGCCTTCGGCACCCGCCGGGCTGAAGACGAAGAATCCGAGCGTGACGAAACCCATGTGCGCGATCGACGAATACGCGACCAGTTTTTTCATGTCGCTTTGCACGAGAGCGACGAAACCGATGTAGACGACGGCGACCAGCGAGATCGTGATGATCAGCCAGTCGAGGTCGCGCGCGGCATCGGGCACGATCGGCAGTGAAAACCGCAGGAAACCGTAGGCGCCGAGCTTCAGCATGATCGCCGCCAGGACCACCGATCCGCCGGTTGGCGCTTCGACGTGCGCGTCGGGCAACCACGTGTGCACCGGCCACATCGGCACCTTGACGGCGAACGCCGCCAGGAACGCAAGGAACAGCAGGGTCTGGGCGCCGGCAGGGATCTTCAGCTTGTACCAGACGGCCAGATCGAAGGATCCGCCCGCGGCGTAGTAGAGGTAGATGAGGGCGACCAGCATGAGCAGCGAGCCGGTCAGCGTGTACAGGAAGAACTTGAACGCCGCGTAGACGCGGTTGGGGCCGCCCCACACGCCGATGATGACGTACATCGGGATCAGCGTGGCTTCGAAGAAGATGTAGAACAGCAGGCCGTCGATGGCGGTGAAGACGCCGATCATCAGTCCGGAAAGCACGAGGAAGGCCGCGTAGTACTGCGCCACTTTCTCCTCGATGACCTCCCAGCCGGCGAGCACGACCAGCACGGTCATGAAGGCGGTCAAGCCGACGAACCACACCGAAATCCCGTCGATTCCGAGGCGGTAGTGCGCGTTCAGGCGGCCGATCCAGATCACGTCTTCGACAAACTGCATGTCCGCTTTGCTGGCGTCGAAGCCGGTGTAAAGGGGCAGCGTGACCAGCAGCCCGAGCAGGCTTCCGGCAAGCGCCAGCACGCGCACCAGCGGCGCCGCCCGATCGCGGCCGACGGCCAGGATCAGCACGCCGAAGAAGATCGGGATCCAGATGCCGAAGCTCAGCCAGGGGAACGTGTTCTGCATTCTTGTTGTTGCCGTTGCGGGGCGAGGTCAGCGCGCGGAGGCCGCGATGTTCGGCCAGATGTAGGGCATCGTCAGGAAGAAGAACAGCACCAGCGCCACGCCCGCCAGCATCGCGAAGGCGTAGTGATAGATGTATCCGGATTGCAGG
>JBJXGS010000327.1:0-11876 GCA_046160545.1 Burkholderiales bacterium | reverse complement strand
AGTCGGATGTCAGCAGCACCCAGGGCTGGGTGCGCGGCCCGATACGCAAGATGGTGGATGCCTTCCAGCAGTCGCTGAAGGCGGCGCCGCCGATTCCTCCGGGGGCGCCGGATGGATACCTGCCGGCAGCCGCGACGACGCAGCGACAGTGACGACGCGCCGCGGCGCGCCCGCCGCGGTTATCAGTCGAGGCTGACCTTGGCGGTCTTGATGATGCGGTCCCACTTGACGATCTCGCCCTCGAGCACGCGGCCGAGTTCGTCCGGCGACATCACCGCCGATTCGACGCCCATCTTCGACCAGGCTTCGCGCAGCTCGGGCACCATGACGATGCGACTGATTTCCTGGTTCAGGCGCTCGACGATGGCGCGCGGCGTCCCGCGCGGGGCCATGATGCCGATCACGACCGGCAGCTCGTAGCCCGGCACGCCCGCCTCGGCGATCGTCGGCAGGTCGGGGAAGAGCGGCGAGCGCTTCGCGCCGCAGGTGGCGAGCGCGCGCAGCTTGCCGGCGCGCACATTGGCGGCGGCATCGGTGAGGGTGTCGAACATGAGCTGCACGCGGCCGCTCATCAGGTCGATGCGCGCTGTTCCCCCGGTCTTGTAGGGCACGTGCGTCATGTCGGTGCCGCTCAAGGACTTGAAGAGCTCGCCCGCCAGGTGCAGCATGCCGCCGCTGCCGGTCGAGGAGTAGTTGAGCGTCCCGGGCCGCGCGCGCGCCAGGGCGATGAGTTCGCGCACCGAGGTGGCCGGCACGGCCGGGTTGACCACCAGTACGCAGGTGGTCTGGTTGAGCGAGGCGACGGGCACGAAATCGCGCATGAGCTGGTATTTGTCGCGATGGACGCCGAGGGCCTCCAGCACGGCGTGCGAACTGGTCACGGTGAAGATGGTGTGGCCGTCGGGCTCGGCCTTGGCCGCCGCCTCGGTGCCGATGGCGAAGTTGCCGCCGGGCCGGTTGTCGACGATGACCGGCTGGCCGAGCGGGGCCGCCAGCGCCTGTGCCAGGCCGCGCGCGTAGATGTCGGTGGCGCCACCGGCGGCAAAGGGCGTGATGATGCGCACCGGTCGCGACGGCCAGGTCTGCGCCGCGAGCGGCGCGGGGAGAAGCGCCAGGGCAGCGAGGCCTTGCAGGTTGCGGCGGCGATTGAGGTTCATGCGAGGCTTTCGTAGGTGGCGTCGATCAGGGCGCTCGCGTAGGGGCCGGCGTCGGCCACCGGCAGCATGCGATTCGGGCTGTAGGAAAAGCTCATGCGGCGGTCCGGGTCGGCGAAGGCGACCGCGCCGCCGACGCCCGGGTGGCCGAAGTTGTTGGGGCAGTCGAACTTGTCCGCGCCGATCGGAAACGGCGGGCAGGAGAGCATGAATCCCAAGCCCATGCGGAAGTGGCGTTTGGTCATGAATTCGGTCGCGTCCCAGGCGCAGCGCGTCGCTTCCTTCAGCACGTCGCGCTCGACGACGGTGACGCCGTCGATGGTCCCGCCGGCGGCAAGCGCGGCGTAGATGCGCGCCATGCCGCGCGCGTTGCCGTGGCCGCCGTAGCGCCGCCATTCGGGGCTGTTGTAGTCCTCCTCGCGCGGCAGCGCCCGCCAGGCGCGGTACAGCGGTGAGGCCTGGTTGCGCTTCATGCCCTCCAGGCTCGGCGTCCCCGGCGTCTCGATGTATTCGGCGCACAGCCCGAACTGGTGGTCGTCCAGCCCCAGCCAGTACTCCGCGCCCAAGGGCGTGGCGATCTCGTCGCGCTGGACCTCGTGCGCGGTGCGACCGGTGGCCTGGCGGATCAGTTCGGAGAGGAGCGGCGGGTAGGTGAAGGAGTGGTAGCAGGGCTGCGTCCCCGGTTCCCACTCCGGCGCCTGCGCGGCGAGCGCGGCGGCGACCACGCCGGGCGCATAGAGCGAGCCGAAGGGCGCCGCGTCCGGAAACGGCAGGCCCGCCAGGTGTGCGAGCAGGGTGCGCACGGCGATGCGCTCCTTGCCCGCGGCGGCGAAGGCCGGCCAGTAGCGCGCGACCGGTTCATCCAGCCCGATCCTGCCCTGCCCGACCAGGCGCAGCACCGTGAGCGCGAAGACCGACTTGCCGACCGACTTCATGTCGGTGATCGTGTCGCGCTCCCAGGGCAGGGTGCGCTCGCGGTCGCGGTGCCCGGCCCACAGGTCGACCACGGTCGCGCCTTCGAGCGTGACGCAGACCGCGCAGCCGACTTCCTCGCCTGCGGTCATGTTGCGTTCCAGCGCCGCGCGCACGCGCGCGAAGCGGGGGGCGCAGCGACCATCGATCGGGCCTTTCATCGTTGCCTACTCCCTCGGATGCCACCAGTCCGGTTCGCCGCTGCCCTCGCGGTACCGGCCATCGCGTGTGATGTAGATGCCCTTGGCGTACCCCTTGCCGTAGGCGCCGTCGAGCGCGCGTTCCAGCCAGTCCAGGGAGGCCGGCAGCCACTCGGCCGCGGGCGGACCGATCGGGTGGAACTCGTAGCCGTAGACCCACAACTCCTTCGGTGCGGTGAGCGTGCGATAGGCCGCAAGCGTGTCTTCCAGGGTCGTCAGTTCGTCGTACTCCCCGGTGACCATGAGGAAGGGGCAGGAGATGTCGGGCAGCATCGCGCTGATGTCCATCGCGGCGGCGTAGCGGTCGAACTCGTCCTCGTCGTTGATGCCCGCCATGTACATGAAGTTCGCCTTGTAGTTCGGCTGCGCGAGGTTGAAGATCACGTGTTTGCCGCCGTAACAGGGCATGTTGATGGCCACCGCCTTCAGGCGCTTCTCGCGCGCGGCTGCCCGCGAACCCCACCACGAGCCCATGCTGGTGGCCAAAAGCACGATCCTGTCCGGGTCGATCTCCGGACGCGCCTGCAAGGCATCGATGACCCGCGACATCGCGGTTTCGTAATTGTCGATCTTGGCCTTCAGGCCGAGGGTCAGGGATTCCCCCTGCCCCGGGCCGTCGAAGGTGAAGCCGACCCAGCCGCGCGGGACGATGCTCTGCGCGATGTAGTGATGCCAGTCCTCCTTGACCATGTCCATGCCGCCGATGACGATGACGCAGGGCAGTTTCGCCGCGTTCGCCGGGGCCTGCAGGATGCCGTACAGGCGCTTGTCCTCGAAGTCGAGTTCGAGGCGTTCGACCTTATGCGACTGCAGCTTGACCAAGCGGTCGTAGCAGCGCCGCTGGCAGGCGAGGAAACGCTTGCGCCGCGGGTCGTCGCCGAAGAACGAGTAGTAGGCGCGCCCGTAGAGCAGCATGGCGCGGGTCAGGAGGTTGGCCGCTGCCGAATGAAAGCCGCGCTCCAGCCAGTACAGCGCCTTGGTCTCGACTTCCTGTGCGACGGTCGAGAAGGCCATCTTGATGTGGGCCGTGCTCTTGACCTGGCCGAAGATGCGCTCGATGTCGGCCGAGTGGTAGCCGAGCTGCTGCATGAGATGTCCGGCCTCGGGGTGGAGGACGTTCCAGCCCCCCGAGCTGATGAGGGCGTCGAGAACCCAGCGCTGGCCGTCGCGTTTGGTCGCCATGGTGGTTCGCCCTCAGGCCGCCGTCTCGACGCCGGCGTCGAAGGTCAGGCCGATCTTCTTGACCTCGTCGAGCACGCCCGGCCCGTGGGCATCGATCGCCTTGCCGATCGACGGCGGCAGGCTGATGTCGTTGCGATCGTGCACCCCGCCGGTGATGACGGTGAGGAGCACGCTGTCCTCGCTGGCGACGTTGCGAAAGCCGCGGCACACGCCCGGCGGCACCGAGAAGGTGTCCCACTGGTTGAGGGTGACTTTCTCGCCCCCATCGTCGTTGACATAGAACTCGAACGAGCCCTTGAGGACGAAAAAGGTCTCGAAGGTCTTGTGGTGCGCATGCAGACCGGGGCCCTGTCCCGGAGGGCAGACCGAGATGTTCATCGTCAGGCCGGCCGCGCCATAGATCGCCGCGACGCTGCCGAAGGCGTTCTGCGTCTGCTCGAGCAGGACCGGCATGATCTTGCGCGCGAGAAAGATGTCCTTGGCCGCCTGCGGGACGATCGGGTTGTCCTTGAGGGTCGACATCGCCTGCAGCTTGTCGAAGCGCGCCGTGCGCGCGGTGACATCGTCTTTGCTCATCTGGACGGTTTTCATGGTCGTTTCTCCTGTGCGGGTTGAGGAAACTACTGAGGGAGCGAAGCGTAGGTCGCCTCGATCATGGCGCGAGCCGGGCCGATGGTGGCCACCGGCACCATGCGGTTGACCGCGAAGCCGAAGCCGAGCGCGCGGTCGGGGTCGCCGAAGGCGACCGGCCCGCCGACGCCCGGATGACCGAAATTGCGTTTGCCGATGAGCGGGAACGGCGGACAGTCGAGCATGAAGCCCAGGCCATAGCGGAAGTGTCGCTGCGTCATCGCCTCGACGCCATCCCAGCGCGCGGTGATGGCCCGCTCGACCATGCGGCGCGACAGGACCGGCCCGGCCGGATCGGCGAGGAGGGCATAGAGCCGCGCGGCCTCCCGCGCGTTGCCGTGACCATTGGCCGACGGAAACTCCGAGAAGCGCCAATGGCGCGAATTGATGTCCTCGTCGGCGGGCAGCGGTCGCCAGGCGCGATTCAGCGGTGCGCTCACTCGCCGCGTGATGCCGTCCCAGGAGGGGGTGCCCGGTGTGGCCACGTATTCGGCGCGGCGCCGGTCGACCTCCTCGGAGAGGCCGATGTGGAAATCGATGCCGTGCGGGGCGGCGATCTCCTCGGCAAAAAAGCGCCCGAGGCTGCGGCCATCGACGCGCCGCACGATCTCGCCGTACAAGGGGCCGGCGGTGAAGGAGTGGTAGCACGGCGTACTGCCCGGTGGCCACTCGGGCGCCTGCGACTCCAGCGCCGCGGCGAGTACCCCGGGCTGCCAGAGCGAGCCCTCGGGGGCGGCGTCGGCGAAGGGAATGCCGGCCTCCTGGCCGAGCACCTGGGCGATGGTGATGGCGCCCTTGCCGCCGCCGGCGAAACCGGGCCAGACGCGCGCGACCGGCCAGTCCAGGTCGAGCCTGCCCTGGTCGGCGAGCTTGAGGACGCAGACTCCCGCGAGGGCCTTGCTGACCGACATCATGCACACCAGCGTGTCGGCCTGCCACGGCAGGCTGCGCGCCGCGTCGCGGTGCCCGGCCCACAGGTCGACCACCGGCTTGCCATCGATGACCACGGCGACGCAGGCGCCGATGGCGAAGCCGTCGGCGAGGCTGGCGGCGAAAGCCTCGCGAACCGGCGCGAAGGCGTCGTCGCAGTGGCCGAAGAGCTGGAGCGGCGCGTTCATGCTCGGGCGGTACGCGGCAGCCACAAGGCGACCTCCGGAACCGCGATCAGCAGACCGGTCAGGAGAAGGGTGAGGATGACGAAGGGGTAGCAGCCGCGGAAGATGTCCGCGGTGGGCACGTCAGGCGCGACCCCGCGCATGACCGCCACCGTGATGCCCACCGGCGGGCTGACCGCCGCGAGCTCGACCATCACGGCCACGAACACCCCGAACCACACCTTGTCGATGCCGGCGGCGATGACAATCGGCATGACGAAAGGCAGGGACAGGATCAGCATGCCGAAGGTGTCGAGCGCGGTACCGAGGAGAAAGTAGAGCCCGAGGAGCCAGATCAGCAGCGCCACCCGCGACAGGCCCAGTGAACCGATCCACGCCACCAGGTTGGCGGTGACCTGCGTCTGCACGAGGAAGCGGCTGAACAGGACGCCGGCCACCAGGATCGCGAACACCATGCCGCTGGTGACCGTCGCCTCGCACAGCGAGGCCGCGACCGCGCCGCGTGTGAGGCGTCCGTAGGCCCACGCCACCGCCAGCACCCCGACCACGCCGACGCTGCCCGCCTCGGCGGGCGTCATGATGCCGCCGTAGATACCGCCGATGACAATCAGCATCACGATGGCGGTCGGCACGAGCTTGGTGAGCGAGGCGAAGCGTTCGCGCCAGGGGTAGGCCGGGCCGCGCGGTCCCAGCGCCGGCCTGAACTGGCACATCGTCATGAGCGTGGCGCAGTAGGCCAGCGCGAGGATCACGCAGGGAATGATGCCGGCAAGGAACAGGTCGCCAACCGAAGTCTCGGTCCAGGCGCCGTAGATGATCATCAGGGCCGACGGTGGCACCAGCACGGCGAGGGTGCCGGCGGAGGCCAGGGTGCCGGTCGCAAGCGACAGGTTGTAGCCATACTTGCGGAACTGCGGCATCACCATCGGGCCCATGGTGGCCACCGCGGCGATCGAGTTGCCGGTGACCGCGCCGTAGCCGGCGTTGGAGACGACCGCGGCGACGGCGAGGCCGCCGGGCAGCCGGCCCAGCCACTTGTGCACGCAGTCGTAGAGGTCGTTGGCGATGCCGGTATGGAAGGCCAGTTGCCCCATGAGCAGGAACATGGGCAGCGCGATGAAGAGGAACAGGGTGCCGTTTTCCCAGACGACCAGGCTGACCTGTACGCTGGTCGGGAAGAAGCCGATCGCGGCGATGTTGCCGACAACTCCGATGACCCCCATCGCCCAGGCGATCGGGACACCCAGGCCGAGCAGGACGAAAAGCATCACCACGCCGATGATGCCGAGGAGGAGCGGGGTCATGCGGGAGGGCCGTTCGTGCGCGCACCGGCGAACATGCGCCACAAGAGCACAAGCGCGGTGGCGCCGGCGATGAGCGCGACCAGGCCAGACAGGGGCCAGTGCGGGAACCCGAGATGCTCGGTGCCGTCGCCCCGGCGCAGCATGCCCAGGGTTTCGCGACCTGCGCCGAGGGCGAGCATGCCCAGGAAGGTCGCGCCGCAAAGGTCCCCCAGCGCTTGCGCCAGGCGACGCATGCGCGGAGCGAATTTCTCGTACAGGGACTCGACGCGGATGTGCGCGTCGCGCGCGACGCACACCGGGATGGCCCCGACGAAGGCGATGAGGAGCGTCAGGCTGACGACCTCCTCGCTCCACCGCAGCGGCGCGCGAAATACATAGCGGGCGACGACCTCGGCGGCCACGACCAGGACGATGGTCGGCAGGAGCCCATAGGCGACGCCGCGGTGGACCAGTCCGGCAAGACCCGGCGGCACCGGTGCAGTACCCGCCACGGCGGCGCCCAGCAGCGGGTCGGCCGCCGCCGGCCCGCCGGGTGGCGCCCGCGGGTCCGGAAGCGAAGCCGGGTCGGGATCAGGCACCTTCGGGCCCTAGCGGATGCCCTTGACCGGACTCTCGACCGACAGCCTGACGAGTTCGTCGGGGGTCATGCGGTTGTACTTCTCGCCGAGGCGGCGGATGTCGGCGAGCAATGCACGTGCGCTCAAGCCATCCTTCTCAAGATCGGCGGCCCACTTGTCGACGGTAGGTGCGGCCATGTCGCGCCAGCGCTGCATCTCCGCCGGCGGCAACGTGATCATCTCGACACCGCGTTCCTTGTAAGTGGCCAATGCCGTGCGGTTGAAGTCCTGCATGGAGATCTTCGTGGCCACCATGGCCATCGGCTCCTGAACGTTGTAGAAGACTTCCTTGAGATCGGCGGGGAGCTTGTCGAAGAACTCGCGGTTGTAGCACTGGTTGATCGAGAAGCCGGCGATGCCTACCGTGGTGTGGAACTTGGCAATCTCGAAGATCTTGTAGGGCACGAAGCCGGCGTCTACCCAGAACATGCCGTCGGCCAGGCCCTGTTGCAGGGCGACGTAGGCCTCGGGGAAGGGTACGTTGACCAGGGTGATGCCCATGGCCTTTGCGAGCTCCGGCGAAAAGCCCTGGGCGATCACTTTCATGCCATTCAAGTCCTCCCAGCGGCGCACCGGCTTCTTGCTCATGAGGTCGGCCGGCATGGCGACGATGGCCGAACCCCAGACCACGCCCTGCTTCTGGAATTCCGGAACGAAATACTTCGCGGCGAGTTCCTGCGCGATGCGCACGCCCGCCATCGGGTTGGACGGCACCACGAAGGGTTGTTCGAAGACCCGCGACAGCGGCAGACCGCGTCCCTCGTTCTGCACGTAGCAGGTCGCCCATTCGGCGACGCCGCCGCGCACCCCCTTGAAGCCGTCGCGCGCGCCGATCAGCGTGCCCGCGCCCTGGTGCTTGACCATGATCTTGCCGTTGGAAATCTTGGCCAGGCGGTCGAAGGTGCGTTGCCAGGGTTGGTTGAGGAGCGAGGTCGGCGGCGCCGGGTGGCCGAAGCGGACGTCGAATGGTGCGCCCGCATAGGTGACCGGCGTGGCGCCAGTGCGGCCCGACAGCCAGTCCTCGGCCGGATTCGATTGCGCCGTCGCGGCAAGGCTCGCGATGACTGCGAGAACGCCGGCCAGTCGGGGGAGGCCGGAAATAATGAGGGGCATAGCTTTCTCCTGGGGGGGTGAGGCGGTGGATTCAGGAAACGCGGCGACGTCTTGCGCTCGCTCGCGTGTGTTTCGGTGCCGCGCCAGGCTCGGCTGCGGACACCTTGAGGTATTTGCGCGCCAGGCGTCGGTCTTCTACGCCGCTAGCCGGAGCAGAAAGCATCGCCGCCTGCGCGTTGATGAAATGCGGTAGCGCCGTGGCTAGATCGGTCGAATCGCACTCGCCGCCGGAAATGACCTCGACGTAGCCGATTTGAGCCGCGGTGAAATGCACCGAGCCTGATAGGAACAGGTAGCGCCAGGCGAGCTCGCGTCGTGGCACCTGCGGTAGCGAGCGGCGCAATGCTTCGAACAGGCGCACGCGCAGGTCGGACAGGCCACCGAAAATGACCTCGATCGTGGCCGGCCCCGGGTGAGTGAACAGGCGCGAGAGGAAGCGGATATAGGCGCGTCGATCGGTACCGGGCTCGCGACTCTCGGCGAAGATCGGTCCGGCAGTCGCCGCGAGGAGGACCTTGACTGGAATCGGCTTGCCGTCGGCCTCGGCTTCCAGGGCATCGAGGGTCTCCAGGCGCGCCTCGGCCAGGCGCTTGACCGAGTGAACAACGACTTCGCGGTAAAGGTCGTCCTTGGAGCGGAAGTAGTAGTTGATCAGCGCCGGGTTGACGCCGGCGTCGCCGGCGATGGTGCGCACCGACGCATCTTCGAAGCCGGACTCGGCAAAATGCCGGGCCGCCGATTCGAGGATGCGTACGCTGGGATCATCCATTGACGGAAACTCGGGAGGGGGATCGCGAAGACATGCGCCGATTTAGCCAGCGCACTTGAACGCTGTTTTAACCAGCGTTTAGATCAATCCTACGCCGACGCGCAGCCCGCCGTCAATACTGCAGTGCTGCCTGGTCGCGCGCGGCATGGCGCAAGCCGGTGACGCACCGGGTCGACGGCTTGGTCGGGCCACCCTCAGGCGGGCGCGGGTGGCGCAGGATCGATCGGGACGAGCTTGCGAAAGGCTGCGGCGACCTTCTCGCCATATTCAGTGCGCAGGCGATCGTCGACCGATTGCGGCATCGAGACCGCATCCTTGCCGGCGACCAAGCCGCTGATCACGGTCAGTTGGACAGCGTCACTGCTTCCCGTGTTGCGAAAGCCGCGATAGACCCCGGGCGGCACCGAGAGCGTGTCCCACTTGTTGAGCAGATAGCGGTGCGCGAGCGGCTCACCGATGTCGTATTCGATCGAGCCTTCGAGGACCATGAAGGTCTCATAGGTGGTGTTGTGCGAATGCAGGCACGCGCCCTGGCCGGGCGGCAGGATGGAAATGAACATCGTCGACCCGGCCGCGCCCATGATGGGCGCGCTCTTGCCGAAGAGCTTCTCGGCGTCGTCGAGAATGACCGGCATGATCTTGCGCGCGAAGACGATGTCCATTGCCCCCTGCGGGACCCAGGCCAGGTCCGCGGCCGTGCTCATGGGTTGGAGTGCGTCGTAGCGCGCCAGGCGCGCGTCCATTTCCTGCTTGCTCGGGGTGTGGATATGGTGGGCCATGCGAGGTCTTTGTCCAAGGTTGCTTTGGGTCGGCGGGCCGGTTCAAGCCGGAACGTCGTCGTAGGTCATCCCCGCGGTCACGACACGGTTCAGGAGTTCCGGGGAAGTCGCCCTGAGGGCCTGGACCTGCTTGGCCGGCAGATGGATGTCGGCCATGTTGTTCTCCCCGCCGGAGATCACCACCAGCAGCACCGCCTCGGCGTTGCCGGTGTTGCGGAACGCGCGGCTGATGCCCGGCGGGATCGAGACCACGTCCTTTTCCTTGAGCACCGTGCGGTACTCGCCGGCGTCGCCCCAGGTGATCTCGAACTCGCCCTGCATGACGATGAAGGTCTCGTAGGTGTTCTTGTGGGTATGCAGGCCCGGCCCCTGCCCGGGGGGGCAGGCGGCGTAGGTCATGGTGACGCCGGCGGCGCCCTGCACCGGGGCGCTGGCGGAAATCGGTGTATCGCCACCGCCGGCAAGGCCGATGACCGGCAGCAGCTTGCGCGCGTAGATCAGGTCCAGCGCCGGCAGGGGAATCGAGGCATCGCGCTGCACGGGCAGCGGCACCAAGTCCGCGTAGCGGGCTACCCGCCCTTGCATCATCTGATTCTGATCAGGGCCGGAAAAGCGAAAATTCTGCGTCATGGCGATCGTCCAAACGGGCATTGGGGAGCGCAATCATAGGCGTTGCTGCGGGCGGAGGTCAAAGCGGTCGCCCAAATCGAGGCGCAGTTGACGTTTACGTAAACGTAAAGTAGCCTTTGCTGCTGTTGCGTGCGTGCCCCGGCCCGGCGCGCCTGCCGCCGCCTGTCCTAAAATGCCTGCCCGCGCCGCGCGGGCCAACGCCTGAGACCGCCATGACCGATCTTTCCGTGCAAAAGCAGCTCGAATCGCCGCGCCTGACCCACAAGGTGCGCTTCGTGACCGCCGCCTCGCTCTTCGACGGCCACGACGCCTCGATCAACATCATGCGCCGCATCCTGCAGGCGCAGGGTGCCGAGGTCATCCACCTCGGGCACAACCGCTCGGTCGACGAGGTCGTGACCGCCGCCCTGCAGGAGGATGTGCAGGGCATCGCGATGTCGTCCTACCAGGGCGGGCATGTCGAATACTTCAAGTACATGGTCGACCTGCTGCGCCAGCGCGGCGGCGCGCACATAAAGATCTTCGCCGGCGGCGGTGGGGTCATCGTGCCGAATGAGATTCGCGAGCTCGAGGACTACGGGGTCACGCGCATCTACTCGCCCGAGGACGGCCAGAAGTTGGGGCTGGTGGGCATGATCTGGGACATGCTCACCCGCTGCGATGTCGATCTCTCGCCGCACGCACCGGCGACGCTGGAGGCGATCCGCGGTCCCGGGCAGCCGCAACGGCGTGCGCTTGCGCAGCTCATCACGGCGCTGGAGAACGACCGCGCCGCACCGGCGCTGCGCCAGGGTTTGCGCGATGCCGCGGCACAGGCGAAGACGCCGACCCTGGGCATCACCGGCACAGGTGGTGCGGGCAAGAGCTCGCTCACCGATGAATTGATCCGCCGCTTCCGACTAGACCAAGCGGATGCGTTGTCGATCGCAGTGATCTCGATCGACCCGTCGCGGCGCAAGTCGGGCGGCGCGCTCCTGGGCGACCGCATCCGCATGAATGCGATCAACCACCCGACGATCTTCATGCGCTCGCTGGCCACCCGCGACGCCGGCAGCGAGATCTCGCAGGCCCTGCCCGATGTGATCGCCGCCTGCAAGGTCGCGGGCTTCGACATGATTCTGGTCGAGACCTCGGGTATCGGCCAGGGCGACGCGGCCATCGTGCCCTTAGTCGACCTGTCGCTGTATGTCATGACTCCGGAGTTCGGCGCCGCCTCGCAGCTGGAGAAGATCGACATGCTCGACTTCGCCGACTTCGTCGCGATCAACAAGTTCGACCGCAAGGGCGCCGCCGACGCGCTGCGCGACGTGCGCAAGCAATACCAGCGCAATCGCGAACTGTTCGGAAAGTCGCCCGAGGACATGCCGGTCTACGGCACCATGGCGAGCCGCTTCAACGACGACGGCGTCAC
>JBJXGS010000326.1:0-2540 GCA_046160545.1 Burkholderiales bacterium | reverse complement strand
CCGAGCGCCGGCCGCGCATCATGACGTCGAACCAGCGGTCGCGGCCGAGGCCGAGGCGCGGGTCGCCCGGCCGGTCGACGAGCAGCACGTCGGCGCCCATGTCCGCGAGCATCATGCCGCAGAACGGCCCGGGGCCGATGGCTTCGAACTCGAGAACCTTGATGCCGGAGAGAGGGCCCATGGCCGGGATCATAGCTTGCGCAGCTTCTGCAACAGTGTGACGCCGGCCAGCACGAGCGCGCCCGCGACGATTCCAGAGGTGCCATCCACTGTGAGCGACGCGAGCATTCCGGCGTGCTCGACCAGGTGGTGCAGCGGCGGGATGCCGTGCACCAGGATGCCGCCGCCGACGAGAAACATGGCTACGGTGCCGGCCACCGACAGGCCCTTCATGAGCCAGGGCGCAGTGCGCAGGATCGCGCCGCCCAGCGCGCGGGCGAAATCGCCCGGCTTGCGGCTGAGGGAAAGCCCAGCGTCATCCAGCTTGACGATGCCGGCCACAAGCCCGTACACGCCCACGGTCATGAGGATGGCGACGCAGGAGAGTACCGCGACCTGTGTCATGAAGCTGGAAGTCGCGACTGTGCCGAGCGTGATGGCGACGATCTCCGCCGAGAGGATGAAATCAGTGCGGATCGCGCCCTTGATCTTGTCCTTTTCCAGCACCACAAGATCCGCCGCCGGGTCTTCAGGCAGGTGGACGGGCTGCCTGCGGTGAATGATTTTCTCGAAGCCTTCGTAACAGAGGAATGCGCCCCCGACCATGAGGAGCGGCGTCACCAGCCAGGGCGCGAGCGCGCTGATCGCGAGTGCCGCCGGCACGAGGATCAGCTTGTTGAGGAAGGAGCCCTTGGCGACGGCCCAGACCACCGGCAGTTCGCGGTCTGCCTTGACGCCCGCGACCTGGTGCGCGTTGAGCGCAAGGTCGTCGCCCAGCACGCCCGCCGTTTTTTTTGCCGCGACCTTGGTGAGGATCGCCACGTCATCGAGGACGGTGGCGATGTCGTCTAGCAGGGCAAGGAGGCTGCCGGCCGCCATCGCGCGGTCAGTTGTCCAGCTTGACGCCGACCTCGCGGATGATCGCGCCCCAGCGCTCGTCCAGCCGGCGCACTTCCTTCGCCATCTCCGCCGGCGTGATACCCGACGCCTCGGAGCCGCCCTCGGCGAACAGCTTGACGATGTCCGGGTGCTTGATCGCGAAAGCGAGGTGCCGGTAAACCGTCTCGACGAGGGTTGGCGGCATGCCGGCCGGGCCCCAAAACCAGAGATAGCCCCACAAGCCGACGTCGTAGCCCTGTTCGCGCATGGTCGGCAGGTCGGCGAACCCGGTCGAGCGCGTTTCCGAGGCAGTGGCGATGAGCTTCACCCGACCGCTCTTGGCATTGGAGATGGCGGTGGTGGGGCCGTCGAAGAACAGTTGCACCACGCCGGACAGGTGATCCTTCATGGCGTCGCCGCTGCCCTTGTAGGGCACATGCACGATGTTGATGCCCGCCAGGCGCGCGAACATTTCGCCGTTCAAGTGCGACGTGCTGCCGGCGCCGAAGGACGCGTAGTTCAGTTTGCCAGGGTTGGCTTTGGCGTACGCCACCAGTTCATTGACGTTGTTGAACGGGGCCGAGACGTGCGCAGTGAGGATGGTGTTCGAGCGTGCCCCCGGGGTGATCGGCGTGAAATCCTTGAACACGTTCCATGGCGGTACTTTGAACAGGTGCGGGGTCTGGACGTGCGTGGCGATGGTGTAGAGCAGGGTATGCCCGTCGGGCGCGGCTTTCTGCACTTCGCGCGCGCCGATCACGGTCGAGCCGCCGGGCTTGTTCTCGACGATTACCGAGGCGCCGAGCGTCGCGCCCATTTTCTGCGCGATGGCGCGTGCCTGGATGTCGGTCTGGCCGCCGGGGGCGAAAGGGACCACGATGCGTATCGGCTTGCCGGGTTGCGGAAAAATCTGGGCTGATACGGGCAGCGCAAAACCAACTGCGCAAAGCGCGATCGCGAATCTCGTCATGGCCGCTCCCTCCTCAAAGAGCGGCTCTAGCGTAGCAGATGCTTCCCTGTATTGACGAGGCGGATCCGGTTGGTGCCCTGGCAGATGCGGAAGATGCGCACGTCGGCACGTCGGTACGTCGCGGATCACCGGCTCCGCCTCAGCACGGCCTGGTTGTGCGGCGTGGTCTCGAATGCGATGCCTTGGCGCGCGCAGAAATCCTCGATCGCCTTGCGTTCGCCGGGCCAGTTGAAATCGTCGCAGACGAGGAGCGCGCCTGGAACCAGCCGCGGAAAAAAGTACTCGAGGGCGCCCAGCGTGGGGTCGTGCAGGTCGAGGTCGAGGTGCACGAAGCGGTAGCGGCGCTCGGGCAGGCTGGCCAGGGAGGCCGGAATCCAGCCCGGGTGATAACTCACGCCGGGAAATTCGGCCAGACCCTGGCGGACGACTTCGAGCGGCACCGCGAACCAGCCGCGCCGGGCGGCGAGATGCACCCGGAGGGCGGGTGGCTCGTCGCCGACGAGCCGGTCCTCGGGCCCCGGTTCGCTCAGGC
>JBJXGS010000325.1:0-35966 GCA_046160545.1 Burkholderiales bacterium | reverse complement strand
CGCGCCGGCGTGCCGGTCACACCGCGCGGCCTTGGCTCCGGCAACTATGGCCAGGCCATGCCGCTGATGGGCGGTGTGGTGCTCGACCTGTCGCGCCTGAAACGCGTGCTTTGGGTCCAGCCCGGCGCTGTGCGCGCGGAGGCCGGCGCGCGGCTCTCGGAGATCGACACCGAGGCGCGCAAAGCCGGCTGGGAGCAGCGCATGCTGCCCTCCACCTTCCGCGGCTCGAGCGTCGGCGGCTTTTATTGCGGCGGTGGTGTCGGCATCGGCTCAAACAACTACGGCATGCTCAAGGACCCCGGCAATATTCTCGCCGTGAAGGCGCTGTCGATGGAAGATAAGCCGCGCGTGGTCGAACTACGCGGCCGCGACGCGGTCGACCTGCACCACGCCTACGGCGTCAACGGCATCGTGCTCGAGGTCGAGTTGGCACTGGCGCCGGCGCTGCCCTGGGTCGAGTTCATCGTCAGTTTCGCCGGCTTCAACGAGGCGGTGGCGTTTGCCCAGGCGCTTGGCGAAGCCGACGGCATCGCCAAGAAGGGCATCTCCGCGCACCAGTGGCCGCTGCCGCGCAGCTACCGGCCGCTGAAGGACGTGGTCGCCGACGGCCAGAGCGTGGTCATGACCCTGGTGGCGGCCTACAACGAGACCGCGTTCGCCGAGCAGGTCGCAGCCGCGGGAGGGCGTATCACCTATCGCAATGATCCGCTTGCGCCCGGCGCGCGCCGCCTCACCCTGCAGGAATTCATGTGGAACCACGCCACGCTGCATGCGATCCGCGAGGCCGAAGCGGCCGGCGCCGGGCCGGGCATGCACGGCGGCATCACCTACCTGCAGCTGGGCTATCCCGCCGGGCGCAACCTGGAGCTGGTGCGCCGCATCGACGAGATCTTCGGCGCGGAAGTGGTGCAGCACGTCGAATTCATCCGCGTCAAGGGCGCGATGACCTGCAGCGGGCTGCCGATCGTGCGCTGGAACGGCGAGCCGCGGCTGCGCGAGGTGATGAGCATCCTCGAGGCGGAGGGCGTGTACATCGCCGATCCGCACACCTGGGTGGTGGAGGACGGCGGCAAGAAGTCGATCAACCCGCGCCACGTCGAACTGAAGGTCGCGATGGACCCCGCGGGCCTGCTCAACCCGGGCAAGCTGCGCGCCTGGGACGAGCGCGGCGTGGCGCAGAAAAAGAGCGTGTTCTGGGATTCGTAGCGTGGCGGACTCAGCCGCGTTTCAACTTCCCGATCGCATCATCGCCGACGGCGGCGCGCCGCACTGTCGGAAGGTGGTCAACGTGTCGTCGATCTCCGCGCTGCGCGGCGCCGCCGCTGCCAGGGACTTCAGACTAGCTCTTGAACTCGATTTCCAGCAGGCGCACCACGCTGCCGCCGACATTTCGCACGTTGTGCTCGGTGCCCACCGGATGGGCCTTGGACTCGTGGGCCTTGTGCTCGGTATTGAGTTCCGAGCCGTCGCGTCGCGTGTGGAACAGCTTGGCGGCGGTCAGGTAGACCGCGCAATAGTTGAACTCATGCTTGTGCCAGCCGGTGTTGTCGCCGGGTTCGAATTCGAACAGGGCAACCCGGGTGTTGGCATCATCGGTCAAGACCTGGCGCTTGGCGAGCTTGCCGACGGGCAGGTCGCGAATATCGGCCAGGGCGTTGCGCTCTTCGTTGAAATATTCACCCATGATGTTGCTCCTTTGGACGGGATGGCGGGAGGAATAAAGTTTGCAGGTGATCCGCGGGCGTGGCGCCTTGCCTGCGCGCGCATGCGAAAACATATCAGGAATTCGACGTCGCTTTGGCGGGCCAGAACGGTCGCGGGTTGGCTGCAGGGTGGTGCAAGCGGCGGCAGGGCGGAGCCGGCGCGCCGCGCGCCCGCCGCACAGGTGGAGAACGATCCTCGGTGGGGTTCGGCAGCCCGGAACGCACCGGAGAGCGAGTTCGATCAGCGCGTCGCCTGCTAGCTGGCGGGAGTCTCGTGCCCGATACCTGGAGAGTGGCCTCCGCAGGCCACTCTCCAGGTGTCATGCGCTGCTTGGGGTGCGATTGCGCCGGCCATTCTGCAAATCGCGACGCATGCCAGCCCGAAAGCGGCGATCGATGGCTACTCCCGGCGTCACTCATACTCCCCGAAAGGCCATTCAATTTCCTAACCGTGAGCCAAAATTATTCTCTTGCGCCATTTGTTTCAGCGCGGAGCCCGCCGGCAAGGCCCATGCCTTTGATCGAGAGCATCCCCTTCCGGAGATCGCGCGGGCCAGTTCGTCGTTGAAAAAAATACCCAGGAAGCAGGCCATTTCAGTCGGTCCAGGCGTATAGCTCGTTGGCATCGGAAGAGCGTGCAACCAGAGATGCGCCGAGCGATTCCAGCAACCGTTTGACTTCCCCGGCCAGCGTCCCATAGCGCTCGGTCTGGTAGTGCTCAATGTTATTAACCAACAACAGCGGACGATTGCGGCGTAGGGTTTCAGCGCCGCCACGAAGCACCAAAGCCTCGAAACCTTCTGTGTCGATCTTGACGAAATCGACCGAGTCGAAAGTGAAATTATCCAAAGCGCGAATTTCGATATCCCCGGATTTTCCCGGATCGATGTGGGTCATGCCCGACTTTTCCTCGTCGAAGGTCATTGCCACCCGCATCTCCCGTTCGCCGAGCCCGCATTCATGCAGGACCACGTTGGGGAAACGCACGTTGCTGCGAAAACACGCGCGCATCAGGAGGTGTGGTTCGAAGGCGTCGACATGGTCGAACCGCCGCGCCAACCACTCGCTCCAAAAACCCACGTGAGCACCAATATCGAGGGCGCGGCGCCGCCGTGACCCGAAATGGTTTTCGCAAAATTGCATCACTGCCAGATCCCAACGCTTTCTACCACTCTCCTCGGGAACGCCGCTGAGAACGTCGACGAAAAATCGGTCAGTCCCCGGCAGCGTCCAGCCAAACGCCCGCCGTGTCTCCGGGAGATAGGTGCGAAACAAGCGCCCTGCCATGGCGTCCCGCGAGGCGGGAATATTGGCCGTGACCGACCAAAAGACCGCGTCGGCCGAGGCCGCTTCACCGTCACGTAGATAAAGGGAATACCAAGCGGACGGAATCATGCCGAAAGACACCCCCGCGTCGCGCAGATGCGTATATGCGGCAAACAAGGCAATCTGATCCAGATACCAGGCGCCGCTCGGGCGCGAGATGAAAGAACGAACGTAGTTCTCCACCATGGTCGCAAAGCGGAGTCCACCTACAGTCGGCCGGAATACCACGGTGCTGGCGTATATGGTGTCCCAGATTCGCCAGCGCGGCCCCGGCCATTGCAAGACGGCGACATCGTGCCTCTCCGCGAGTGCGATCAGGGCGGCGAGAGGCTGCAACGCGAGCACGTCCATGTCCATCATGATTACGGGTAGCCGGTGGCGCGTGAGCAAAGCAGGCACCTGATATAGACGTGCGCATGAATAGAAAGTTTTCGCCTCGTCCGCCGAAGCGAATTGACGTGTTTCGCTGGTCATTTCCAGGCTGACCAGACTGCCGTTGATGGGCAACGTGGCGATTTCGTCCTCGATCCAGGGATCGGGGTTGAAGACATGCAGATGCACTCGCAACCGGGTCGCGCTCCGCAAGCGCAGGGAATTGAGCAAAGGGTATGCAAAGCGCCTGAAATACACTGAATCGCAAGCCGCGAATATCACAGCCTGGGCGTCGTCGGTTGGTATCAGTTCCTGTGACAAGGCCGGGATGCCGCCGGCGTCCATTGACGCCAGAAAGTCGGGGGCGAGGCGGATGAATCCGTCTGGCGGTATGCCTTGCGCGCCGGATGCCTTGAAATACGCGTCAGCCTGATCACGCGCGCCTTCGAGTGCCGCAATGCAGCCGAGACGCTGCTGTGCCAATCCGAAACCTGGTCGATCTCGCAGTACAAGCTCGAGAAATCGCTTCGCCGCAGAATAGTCGGCGCGCGACATGGCGTCGCTGGCTCGAGCGAACCAGCCGACCACGTCTTCCTGTTTCGCTCCAGCCTCCGCCGACGACATTGTGTCGAAAAGGTTCATTATGGACACGCCGATATTCGGTATGTCCGCCCTCAAATCCACCGCGCGAAGGAGGATCCGCGCGGCGTCGGCCTTCCTACCGAGTTCGGCCAGACACAAGGCGTAGCCGTAAAGTGAGGCTGACGATTCCGGGGCGATCGCGACTATTTCCTCGAAACAGTCGATCGCTTCCTGAAAGCGGGATTCGCTATGCAGCGTCTTGGCCCGGTCGATAAGCAAATCGGTCCTGCGTTTCTGCTGCTGCGCCGACGCTCGTTTCAGGGACTTGAACAATTCGCTAAGCATGATCCACCGGTAGGGGGGTGAGACGGAGTGACCGACCGTTTTCGATTGAGGGTTCGAGTATCGAAGCCGGCGATCAGATGCGGCAACGTATCCTCAACGCGTGCAGCGAAAATGCAGGATTGAGGCCGCCACGGCCACCCTGCGGAAAGTCTACTTGCATGGCGATTGCTCATCCGCGCGAGGCCGGAGCAAAATTATCTTAGTCGCATGACTGGCATGGCGCTTAACGTGAAAGAACCCGATTCAAAGGCGAACGATACCCTGATCGCCGAAGGTCAAGAATTGCGAAGTAAAGGCGAGTCAGGCTGCGGCCGGGATGAAGCCGAAGCGAGTCAGGGACTTGATCCAGCACAGGGCGTAGCGTTGAACGGAAAGGGCTTCATGGTCGATGTCGGAATCGCGGTGGTGTTCGCGCCGATCGAGCATGAAGAAAATGGTGCGCAAGATTTTGTGGCCGATAGCCACGACGGAACATTGGCGGCCGCGCCGGAGCAGGAACGACTGGAACTTCGATTTGAAGACCGACTTGGTGCGACTGGCGGCATCGGCGAATTCGCACAGAACTGGGCGGACCTAGAGGCTGCCTTTGGGGACGCGGCCGGACTTGCGTTTTCCAGCGGACCCGTTGGTGCCGGGGCAAATGCCAGCCCAGTACGCGAGGCGATCGGCGCTGCCGAAGGCCTGCATGTCGGTGCCGATTTCGACCAGCAGCATGGCCGCGTCAAGCAATCCTCCGCGGTCAATCTTCCCCTGCGTCTGCGTTGTCACGTTGACCTGCATGTGCCCTTCGTCAACAACCAGGCCGAGCGCGATATCCGCATGCCCAAGCTCAAACAAAGGATCATCTGAAGACTTTTCCAGATGAAGGCAGTCACTGTTGCGCAGGCAAAATCGAAATTATCCACGCTCATCGCCCAAGTTGGCACGGGCGATGAAGACGTAGGATTCGACGCCTTTGGGCATCCACTCCCTCGCCCTATAACCACGTGTTTGCGCCGCTACCAGTGCGGCAATGGGTGCTCGCCGTGCCCAAACGGCTGCGCTACTTCACTCCCCGCGACGCGGCTCTGCATGGCACGTTGCTGCGCATTCTTGTGTCTGAGGTGGAACGCTGCCTGTGCCAACATAGCTCCGTTAGTCCCACCGATGCCCGGATTGGGGCGGTTGCCTTTATCCGCGGTTTCGGCTCATCCCTCAACGAGCACGCCCATTTCCACGGCTGCGTCATCGATGGCGTCTTCGAGCCGGCCGTCGCCATGGATGATTTGCCTCGCGCGACTTTCCGCTTCCGCTGATCACGAAGATCGCGGCGCTGGTGTCGCGCCCACTGACCTGCGCGATGCCTGGCGCACCACGAAAAAGCCCCGACCGAAGTCGGGGCCTTGATTCGATTCGGTGAGGCCTGCCGGGCCTCACCGAGGCTGCCGCAACGGACCCGGCGGCCGGGCGCTTCCGTGTTTCAGGAGGCCGCGCGGGCGCGGCGATTGCGCAGTGCAACCAGCCCCAATGCCGTGGCGAACAGCAGCAGGCCGCCCGGCTCCGGCACCTGAGTGGAGTTGTACGAGAAGACCGCCGTCCCGCCGTCGCCGTCGTAGGTGAACTGCGGCGGCGCCCCGCCGAAGGTGGAAAACTGGATGCGAATCGAGTTGCCGGTGAAGCTCAACTGCGGAACCGGCAAACCACCAAACTCCAGAGGATCACCATAAAAATCCGGGTCGAAAAGCCCGACGGAGCTCACCGTCGCCAAGCTGCTGATCACTTCTTCCGTGATGCCGGTGATCTCAAGGTAGCCGCCGTCGTAGTTGCCATGCTCTTCACCACGCAGCGTGATGGTCTTGGCGGTTGTGTCGATGAGGACGTCGAAGTAGCCTACGCAGCCGGCGCCGGAACCGGCCGAAGCGTCGAACGCCAGGCCGGTCGCAAATGCGGAAGTGGCCGATGCCGAGTAGCACTCGGAGAAGCTGCTGCCGAACTCGCCGAACCCATGGCCCTGGGTGAAAAGCGCCGCCTGCGCGGTCGCCGCGGCGCCGGCCAAAGCGACTCCGGCGAGAAACCTAGAGATTTTGCGTTGCATCTTGACTCCTGTGTCGTCGTAAACGCGCGGGAAATCGGGTTTGCGGCCGGGGGCGATTCCTCGCTTGAGTAAGGGACTTGCCGCACCATACGTACAAGCAATTTTCGCGCCGACAGTGGAGGCATGTATTTTTATTGTTTTTAATCAATAGTTTATTATTCAGGCATCGGCAGGCAGATCCATCCGAAAAGAAAAGCGTCAAGTTTTTCGACAGTTGCCGGGCCCGTGAGTCGGACTGGCTCGAACGCGCGGCTCAACGCGTAACCCGATGCCTGGAGAATGCCCGCCGGCCGCCGCTCGCCAGGTATCAGGCAGTGCTTGGGGTGCGATTGCGCGGGCCTTTCTGCCAATTGCGACGCATGCCAGCGCGAAAGCGGCGATTGATGGCTACACCCGGCGTCACCCATACTCCCAGAAAGGCCGTTGAATTGCCTGTCCGTATCTGTCAACGTCGCGCGGCTATCGCGAGATGATTGCCTTTCTTGAGACATTCTTGAGAGTGCGGGTCCCTGCTGAGGCGCGCCAGTCAAGGGTTCTGGCCGAGCTCGGCCTGAGAACCGTATCCGCCAATGGTTTCAGAGGAGGTTTATCGTGGCATCGAGTCTGCTGGCCCTGCTTGACGACATTGCGACAATTCTCGATGACGTTGCTGTGCTGTCCAAGGTCGCGGTCAAGAAAACCGCCGGCGTCCTCGGCGACGATCTGGCGCTCAACGCGCAGCAGGTGTCGGGCCTCGCTGCCGAACGCGAGTTGCCGGTGGTCTGGGCGGTGGCCAAGGGTTCCGCGCTCAACAAGCTGATCCTGGTGCCGGCTGCTCTGGCGATCAACGCCCTGGCGCCCTGGGCCGTGACGCCGCTGTTGATGATCGGCGGCGCATTTTTGTGTTTTGAGGGCTGCGAAAAACTGGCGCACAAGTTTTTGCACGATGGCGCGGCCGACGCGGCGCATCAGGCGGCACTCGCCAATGCCGTGCGGCACCCGGAGGTGGATTTGGTGCAACTCGAAGCAGACAAGATCAAGGGCGCGATCCGCACCGACTTCATTCTCTCCGGCGAGATTGTCGTGATCACGCTTGGCACAGTTGCCGCCAGCCCCTTCATCACGCAATTGGGCGTGCTGAGCGGCATCGCTGTGGCGATGACGGTGGGCGTCTACGGCCTGGTGGCGGGCATCGTCAAGCTCGATGACGCAGGCCTCGCCTTGAGCCGCAAGGAGGGAGCTGCGGCGGCTCTGGGGCGCGGCATACTGCGCGCCGCGCCGTGGCTGATGAAGACGCTGACCGTCGTTGGTACCGCTGCGATGTTTCTGGTGGGCGGCGGCATCCTCGTGCATGGCGTGCCGCCGCTGCATCACGCCATCGGCGCCACTACCGCGGCGGTCGCTGCATGGCCCACCGCAGGCCTGCTGCTTGGCCCCATGACATCACTGCTGCTCGACGGCGTGGTGGGCTTGATCGCGGGGGCGGTGGTGCTGGCAGGGGTGATCTTGGCCGGGCGCTTGCGCGGGCGGCGAGGCTCGGTCTAGAGCAACGAGGGCAATCCTGCCGCGAAAGAACCTTGCCGGCCGGGACGTGGATTATTCGGGCATGATGCCCGCGTCACTCACCTTGCGGCCCCAGATCTCCAGCTGACGGCGCACCAGGGTCGAGAAGGTGGCGGAGTCTGACGGTGTCGGCTCGGCGCCGGAGGACTGGATGCGCTCACGAACTTCCGGCCGGGCCAGCACCTGCTGCAATGCCGTTGAGATCTTTTCGGTGACCTCGCGCGGCAGGCCGGCCGGGCCGAAGAGCCCGGTCCACGCCGCCAGGTCGAAATCGCGCAGTCCCAGGGCCTCTTCGATGGTCGGCAGGTCGGGCGCGAGTCCGGTGCGTTTGGAGGTGGTTACGCCCAAAGCACGCAGCTTGCCCGATGCCAGGTGCGCGCGCGCCGAGGCCAAATCGACGACCAGGAACTGGGCCTGTCCACCGATCACATCCGTAAGTGCGGCCGGGCTGCTCTTGTAGGGCACGCCGACCGCCTCGAGCTTGAGCAGGCGCGACAGGGCCGCCGCCGGAATCTGCACCGTCGGGGTGCCGTAGGCATAGAAGAGCTTGCCGCGATTGGCGCTGGCGTAGGTGACAAACTCCTGCGGTGTGCGCACCGGCAGCGTGGCGTTGACCGCCAAGATGAAAGGGAAGTAGGCGATGCCGCCGATGGGCGTGAAGTCGGCGATCGGGTCGTAGGGCAGCTTCTTGAAGATGTGCGGGTTGACCGAGTGCGATGAATTGGAAGTCAGGAACAGGGTATAGCCGTCGGCCGGCGCCTTGGCCACCGCGGTGGCGGCAATTTGCGCGGCCGCGCCGGGCCGGTTGTCGACCACGAAGGGCTGACCGAGAGCAACGCGCAATTCCTCGCCGATCAGCCGCGCGAGGATGTCGGTGCCGCTGCCAGGCCCGAAGCCGATGATCACACGCACAGGCCTGTCGGGGTAGACGCCCTGCGCCTGCGCAGGTGCGACGGCGGCACAGGCGATGCCGGCCACGAACAGCAGGCGCGTTACGGTCCGGGACAGAACGGAAAAGGTTGAAATCATGTCGGCCTCGGGAGATGGTTTGACGGATTGAAGCTGATTCAGCGCGGCGCGCGCCCGTGAAAGACCGGCGGGCGCTTTTCCATGAACGCGCGCGGACCTTCGCGGGCGTCGTCCATGGCGGCATTTTCCTTGGTGCATTGCGTCTCGATGGCGAAACCCTCGTCCAGCGGCCGACCACTTGAGCGCAGCATCACTTCCTTGGTCTTCTCCAGCGCGACCGGCGCCCCCAGACTGACCCTGCGGGCGAGATCGAGTGCGACCTCAAGTACCTGATCCTGCGCGACGACGCGGTTGATGAGGCCCATCTCAAGCGCACGCCGCGCCGGCACGGGCTCGCCCAACAGCAGCAGTTCCATCGCCTGCGCCCACGGCACCTGGCGCGGCAGGCGTACCAGCGACCCGCCGCTGGCGATGAGTCCGCGCCGTACTTCTGTCACGCCGATGCTGGCGGACTCCGCCATCACACGCAGGTCGGTGGCGAGCACGAATTCGGCCCCCCCTGCCAGGGCGTGCCCGTTGATGGCGGCGATCACCGGTTTGTAGAACCCCGCGCCGCGCAGCAGTGCCGCGCCCAGCTGTTTGCGATCGGCGGAGAAGCGCTCTTCCCACTCACCCACCGGCGCGCGGCTGCGCATCATGAGCGGAATCAGGCTGCCCAGGTCGCCGCCGGAAGAAAACGCCTGGTCGCCGGCCCCGGTGACCACGACCGCGCGCAAGGCATGGTCGTCGGCGGCCTCGCGCCAGAACTGCGCCAGGCGCACCACCATTTCCGGCGACAGGGCGTTGCGCTTCTCCGGACGATTGAGGGTGACCACAGCAATGTCGTCACGGCGCTCGACTAGCAGGTGGGACATCGTGCAGGCGTCTCCGGGTCGCGGTCTCTGGCGGCTCTGGGTCGCGCAGCGAAATGCGAATTCTATGGTATGACAATTGACACGAGCGGATAATATACCTATATTTGTGAGATGCCAAGCCCACCCGCGAACGCACCTGCCACCGATTTGCTGGGCGAGCTTGGTGACATCAACGTCCCCAAATCCTGCGACGTTCTCGCCGAGCGGCTGCGTGGCCAGATCCTCGCCGGGACGCTGCCCGAAGGCGCAGCCCTGCCCACCGAACGCGAGCTGGTCGAGGCCACGGGGCTCGGACGCGGCTCGGTGCGCGAGGCACTGCGCATCCTCCAGGCCCAGGGGCTGCTGCGCACACGCGCCGGACGCTACGGCGGCTCGGTGGTCTCGCGTCCCAGCGACGCGCTGCTCGCCAGCCACATCGGCATGTTCGCCAAGGGCCACGGCGTATCGCTGCGCGCCCTGGTCGAAGCGCGCCAGGCGCTCGAGCCGATGGTCGCGCGGCTCGCGGCACGCCACCGTACCGACGACGACCTCAAGCTACTCAAGCAGATCGCCGCGCGGCTGGATGCGGCTGCGGTCGACAACGTGCCTGCCTTCCTGCTCGAGAACGCCAACTGGCACAACGCCCTGGCCGCCGCCAGCCACAACGACCTGCTGCGCGCCTTCACCGGTTCGATCTCGGATTTGATGCTGGAAGCCTCGCGCCTCGAGCATTTCGCCTCGCCTGAAGTGCGCTCGCTGGTCTCGCACGCGCATCGCCGCATCCTGGCCGCCATCGAGGCGGGTGACGAGGCGGTCGCGCATTCGCGCGCCGAGCGTGACCTGCAGGCCTATGCGCGCCATCTGCTGGTGGCGGTGCGAGCGGCCGGCAGTGCGCCAGGCAAGGTGACCGCGCGCCGTGCTGCGGGCCGCGCGACCGCGCTGGCATGAATCTGGACCCGCGCACCCCGGTCCTGGTCGGCGTCGGCGTTGCCAGCCGGCGCGAAGAAGACTTCCGCAACGCGCTCGAGCCGCTCGACCTGATGCTGGAAGCCATCACTGCCGCCGGACGCGACTGCGGCGCGCCGGCGGCGCTGGCCGGCGCCGGCTACATCGCCGTGCCGCGCGGGCGCTGGCGTTATCGCAATCCGGCCGGCGCGATCGCGCGCGCGTACGGCGCCGCCGATGCGACCTGCGTCCTGGCCACCGTCGGGGTGCTGCAGCAGACATTGATCGGTGAAGCCTGCGCGCGCATCGCCGATGGGCGCAGCCACACCGCCCTGGTGGCGGGCGCCGACGCGGGCTACCGCCTGTTACGCGCGCAGATCGCCGGCGTCGAGGCGCCGGAACGCAACCAGGATGACGAACCGCACGAGCTGCTCGCGCCGGCAGAGGAACTGCGCCACCCTGCCGAGAAGCGCGCGGGGCTGCGCATGCCGGTAGGCCTCTACGCGATCATGGAGAGCGCCTATCGCGCGCGCCAGGGCTTGGGCGTGGCTGAACACCGCGACCGGGTTGCCGGACTCTATGCGCGCTTCACGCAGGTCGCCGCCGCCAACCCGCACGCGTGGCAGCGCCGCGTCCTCGAACCCGCCACGATCCGCGATGCCGCGGAACGCAACCCGATGCAGGCTTTTCCATACACGCGCTCGCACTGCTCGACCTGGAATGTCGACCAGGCCGGCGCGCTCCTGTTCTGCTCGGCCGCGCGCGCAGAGGAACTGGGCATCGCGCGCTCGCGCTGGGTCTTCCCGGTCGCTTCCAGCGAGTCCAATCACATGGTCGCGGTCTCGGCGCGCGCCGACCTGGCCGGCTGTCCCGGTGCGCGCATTGCCGGCCGCGCCGCGCTCGATGCACTCGGCAAGTCAGCTGCAGAGATCGACCTGGTCGAGCTCTACAGCTGCTTTCCCATCGCCGTCGAAACCTACGCGGAGGCGCTCGACCTGCCGGACTCGCGCGAACTGACCATCACGGGCGGCATGCCGTTCGCCGGCGGGCCGTACAACAACTATGTACTGCAGGCGACCTGCCGCGCCGCCGAACTCCTGCGCGAGGGGCGCGGACGCGACGCGCTGGTATCGAGTGTTTCCGGCATCCTCACCAAGCAGGGCTTTGGCGTGTGGAGCACCACGCCCGGTCCGCGCAGCTTCGTGCACGCCGACCTGAGCGATGCGGTGGCTGCGATCATGGCGCCACTGGATGTCGCGCTGGACTACAGCGGCGCGGCGACGATCGCCGGTTACACGGTGCTGCACGGACGCGGCGAGACGCCCCGCGGTGTGGCGCTGGCCGACACGCCCGACGGCCGACGCGCGCTCATCAGCGCTGACGACGCGGCGCTGATCGCGCGCATGCAGGTGGAGGAGTTCGTCGGCCGGCGCGTGCATATCGAAGCCAACCGGTGGTTGCCATGAGCGCGCTTGCCGAGGTGGCGTCGGTGGAAATTGCCGAGGACATCTGCGCATTGCCGCTGGTCCGCCGCCTGGCCGCCATGCTCGATCGCGATCCCGCCAGTCTGCGCGAGGGCGACGCGCTGCCGCGCGGCTGGCATGTCTCGCTCTTCAATCCACCGACCCGACAGTCAGAGCTGCGCAGCGACGGCGCCGCCAGCCTTGGCGTGCGACTGCCCGACATCGGACTGCCACGCCTGATGCTGGGCGGCCGGCAGGTGCGCTTTGTCGGCGACATCCCGATCGGCGCGCACTTGCGCCGCGAGACCACGCAGGGTGAGGTGAAGGTCAAAGAGGGGCGCTCCGGGCGCTTCGCCCTGGTGCCTGTCGAGCGCCGCATTTTCGTTTCCGGTTCGGCCGAGCCAGCTGTCATCGAGCGCCAGGAATACCTGCTGCGCGAAGCGGCGGGCAGTGCCGCGCCCGCGGCGGTTGCGGCGGCGCCAGCAGCCGGTACGCGCTCCCCGGCCGACGCAGAGCGCGCGCTGTTGCCCGACGAGCGCCTGCTGTTTCGCTATTCGGCCATCACCGACAACCCGCATCGCATCCACTACGACCAGCAGTACGCGACCGCGGGCGAAGGCTATCCGGCGCTGGTCGTCAACGGCAGCATCCCGGCGATGTTCCTGCTGGAGCTGTTCCGTGCCTGCGCCGGGCGCGAGCCTGCGGCATTCAGTTCGCGCAACGTGGCGCCGATGTTGTGCGGCCGCCCACTGCGGCTGTGTGCGCGCCGCGAGGGTACAGCCTGGAAACTGTGGGTCGAAGATGAGTACGGCGCATTGGCATTCGATGCGCACGCCGAATAATTCCTGCACCGAAGATTGTTCATAAGGAGACAAACCATGTTCCTCATCGCCCAGCCGGTGTCGTGCGCTGCCGGTATCGTCGTACGTACTTTTGCAATCGTTCTCGCCGCAACCTGCCTCACCGGCGCTTTGCCTGCCGCCGCGCAGGAGACTTTTCCCAATCGGCCGCTGCGACTGATCGTCTCGGTCGGCGCCGGCGGTGCCACCGACGTGCTCACGCGCACCATGGGCGAGCGCCTCTCCAGGGCGCTCGGGGTCAATGTACTGGTGGAGAACCAGCCGGCCGGCAGCGGCGTGGTCGCCGCACAGACGGTGGCACGCGCGGCTCCGGACGGCCACACGCTCCTGATCGGCACCAATACCACCCATGCCGGCAACGCGAGTTTCCTCAAGAACATGCCCTACGACCCGATCAATGATTTCGAGCCGCTCTCGCGCATGGGCATCGCCGCGCTGGTGCTGTCGGTCAACAGCTCGGTGCCGGCGACCAATGTGCAGGAATTCATCGCCTATGCAAAAGCCAATCCGGGCAAGATCGGCTTCGGCAGCGGCACCGGCTCGGCGCGCCTGGCGTCCGAGATGCTCAAGGCGCGTGCCGGCATCGACATCCTGAGCGTACCGTACAAGGGCAACGCGCAGGCCCTTACCGACCTGCGCGGCGGGCAGATCCAGATGCTGTTCGGCGACATCGCGTTGATGCTGCCGCACATCCGCTCCGGCGCGGTCAAGGGCCTGGCGGTGTCGAGCGCGCGGCGCTCGGCCACCATGCCGGAGATGCCGACCATGCAGGAGGCCGGCGTCGCGGGCTATGAGCTGGTCGGTTTCATCGCCGCATTCGCGCCCGCCAGGACGCCGGAGCCGGTGGTGCGGCGCCTGTCCGAGGAGATCAACCGCATCCTGCGCGAAAAGGAGGTCGTCGACCGCCTGGTCGCGCTAGGTGTCGACGCCGCGCCGACCACGCCGGCCGAATTGCGTGACTGGGTAGTGGGTGAGACCCGCAAGTGGCGCGACCTGGCGCGCGGCGCCGGCATCCAGCCGGAGTGAGCGTAGCGATGACGGCGCAGCGCGCGGCCGCGGGCGGACTCCGGATCGCCGAGGTCGACGGCGGCGGCATCGCCGCTGCGTATGCGGGTTGGCTCCTGGCACGCATGGGCGCACGTGTCACGCGCCTGGCGGACCCTGCGGCCCCAGACATGCCGGCCAACAGCCCGCTGCAACTGGCGCGCGCAGCGCTTGCGATGGGCAAGGATGTCACCGCGCGTCCGTCGACTCCCGCCCTGTGGCTGGAGGCGCTGGTTGACTGTGATGTCCTCCTCTGCGACGCACCGCGTGAGCTGGAGGCGCAAGCCGGACCGCTGGCGGACCTGCGTGCCGCGCGACCCGACTTGATCATCGGCATCGCGAGCACCTTCGGGCTGAATGGGCCACTGGCCGGGCAGCCGGGCACCGCCCTGGATGCGCAGGCGCTCTCCGGCATGGTCTGGGCACTGGGCGACCCGGCGCGCGAGCCCCTGACCCTGCCGCCCGGCATCGTCGAGCATCAGGCCGGCGCGATGCTGGCGGCCGCCTGCCTCGCCGCGCTTAACGTCCGCGACGACTGCGGCAGCGGCCGGCTGGTCGACATCGCGCTCGCCGACGTCCTCGCCAGTCACGTGGCGGGCAACTGCCGGTTCTACGTGCACCACGGCCTTGCGTGGCGGCGCAGCGGTCGCCGCGCGTCCGGTTCGGGGGGCGCCTACCCGTTCATGATCCTGCCCTGCCGCGATGGTGCGGTGTGCGTGTGCGGGCGCACCCGCGAGGAATGGCAGCGTCTGGTCGCGGCGATGGGCAGTCCGGCGTGGGCCGGGGAGGCGCGCTACCAGGACCTGCGCTCGATGGGCACGCGCTATCCCGACGAGGTCGACACGCTGGTGGCGCCCTGGTTTGCCAGCCGCACCAAGGCGGAACTGGAAGCGATTGCCATTGCGAACAACCTGATCGTCTCGCCGCTGCGCGACTTCGCCGAGGTGCTGGACACGACGCAGTTTGCAGAGCGCAACTACTTCTCGGAAGCCCGCGTCGCCGGCAGGCGGTTGCGCGTGCCGGGGCTGCCGTTCCGCTTTCGCGAATCGCGCGCGGCCGGCGCACCGGACATCACGGCGGGATTGCTCGACCTCGCACATGCGCGCCCACCCGGACCGCCCCACGCAGCGCCGGCACGGCCCCTGGCAGGACTCAAGGTACTGGATTTCGGCTGGGTCTGGTCGGCGCCGTGGGTCAGCACAATGCTTGGCGAACTGGGCGCGCGGGTGGTCAAGATCGAGCACGGCAAGCGCCCGGACAACCTGCGCCTGTCAGGCCGGGTGGTGCGCGACGGACGCGTGGTCGAAGGGCCGTCGCGCGAGATGTCGCCGATGTACCACCAGGTCAACCACGGCAAGCGCGGCATCACGCTCAACACCAAGGATGCGCGCGCAGTCGCGCTGCTCAGGCGCCTGGTGGCGCAAAGCGACCTGGTCATCGAGAACATGTCACCGGGCTCGATGGAAAGAAGCTCCCTGGGCTATGCGGAACTGAGTGCGGTCAACCCGCGCCTGGTCATGCTGGCGATGTCGGCAGCGGGCCAGTTCGGCACGCTGTCCGGCATGCGCGCCTACGCGCCGACCATGTCGAGCTTCATCGGCATGGAATCGCTGATCGGTTATGCCGGCGAGGCGCCGCAAGGCGCGCTCAACGTCGCGCTGGGCGACCCGAACGCCGCCGTGCATGGCCTTCTCGCCGTGCTGGCCGCGCTGCGCCGGCAACGTCTGACCGGACGTGGCTGCTACATCGACCTGTCGCAGAACGAGGCCCTGCTGGGCACACTCTCACCCTACCTTCTCGCCGCGCAGGCGCACGGGCAGCAGCCGGCGACGACCGGCAACCGTCATCCGGAGATGGCGCCCCACGGCGTCTACCCGGCCGCCGGCGACGATGCCTGGCTGACCGTGGCAGTGGCCGACGACGCGCAGTGGCGCGCGCTGGCCCGGCTTGCCTCGGGCGAGTCCTGGGCAGACGATGCGCGCTTCGATCATGCCGGTGGGCGCCTTGCCAACGCGGCCGAGCTCGATGTGGCACTGGCCACTTGGACCCGGCGCTTCGGGCGCGACGTGCTCGCCGCGCAGCTGCGCGAAGCCGGCATCGCCGCCACACCCGTGCTTGCGGTCGAGGAAATGTGGCGCCACCCGCAATTCGCCGCACGGGCGATGCGCCACACGATCGACATCCCGGTCTACGGACCGGATGAGGTGATGAGCGCGCCGTGGCGCTTCTCCGACTTTGCGCCGCAGGTGTCGGCCTGCGGCCCCGGTACGGGTCAGCACAACCGCGAGGTATTCCAGGAAATGCTCGGCATGACTGACCAAGAGATCACCGAGCTTGAGGCACTCGGCGTGATCGCCTGAGCCTGCGATGAGCAAGAACCACCACAAAGACAAGGCGCCGGCCGATGCCGCCACCGGCCAGGCGCCCGCGCTGTGGGAAGGTGCGCTCGAGGAAGCCCGCAGCCTGATCGGCGTGGACCTGCGGCGCACGAGCCAGACCTGGAACTCCGAGGCCGCGCCGGACGCGGTGCGGCAATTCTGCTGGGGCATCGGCGACGAGAATCCGCTTTTTTGCGACCCCGCCTATGGCAGAGCGACGCACTGGCGCTCCGCACTCGCTCCGGGCACATTCCTCTATACCGTCGACACCACTGTTGTGGCACCGAAGCTGCGCGGCATCCAGTGGCTCTACAGCGGCACCGACTGGCAGTGGTACGCGCCGATCCGCCATCGCGACAGCTTCCAGGTGCGTGCGCGCCTGACCGATGCAGTCGAGAAGGCAGGCGGCAAGGCGCAGAAGTTCATCATCCAGACCGGCGAGGTGCTCTACACCAACCAGCGCGGCGAGCTGGTGTGCCGCGCCATCGGCAGCACCGCGCGGGTACCGCGCGCCAGGGCTTCCGGCGGGCTCAGGTACGAGGCGCGCGAGACGCATCGCTACACGCACGAGGAACTCGAGCATCTGGCACACGCGATCGAGAATGAGGAACTGCGCGGCGCCACAGCGCGATTCTGGGAGGATGTCGTGGTCGACAGCACCGTGCAGCCGATGGCCAAGGGCCCGCTCAACATCACCGACATGATCTGCTGGTATTCCGGCGGCGGCCACAGCTACCAGGCGCACCGCCGCGCCGCGATGCACCGCAAGCGCCACCCGGCCGATGCCTACGTCGACCCGAAGACCGGCGCCCAGGACAACCCGGCGCGTGGCCACGCCGAACGCGACATGGCGCGCGAGGTCGGCATGCCCGGCGGCTACGATGTCGGACCGCAGCGCATCTCCTGGCTGGGCCAGCTGATGACCAACTGGATGGGGGACCAGGGCTTCTTGCGCAGGCTCAAGGTCTCGCTGCGCCGGCCCAACATCTTCGGCGACGTCTCGTGGTGCCGCGCCCGCGTGGCCGACAAGCGCGTCGAGGAAGGCGCACATCTGGTCGACCTCGAGATCTGGGTCGATAATCAACTGGGCGAGACCACCGCGCGCGGAACCGCAGTGGTCGAACTCGCGGCACGCGCCGCACACGCCTGAAAGGCATTCCTTGGCCCGTTTCTCTCCCTTGGCTGGTGTGCGTGTGCTGGATTTGTCGAAAATCCTCGCCGGCCCGATCTGCACCCAAATCCTGGGCGACATGGGGGCCGACGTCGTCAAGGTCGAACCCTGTGACCGTGGCGACGACACCCGCCACTGGCCACCGTTTGAAGGCGACCAAGGAACCATTTTTTTGGCGGTCAACCGCAACAAGCGGAGCCTGGCGCTGGACTTGAAGAGCGCTGGTGGGCGCGCAGTCTGCGAGCGCCTGGCGCGCAGCGCGGATGTGGTCGTCGAGAGCTTCGGCCCCGGGGTGGCGGCGCGTCTGGGCGTGGACTTCGAGAGCCTGGTCGCGCAGAACCCGCGCCTGGTTCACTGCGGCATCTCGGGGTTCGGCACTGTCGGACCGCTGCGCGAAGGCAAGGGCTATGACGTCGTGCTGCAGGCATTCACGGGCATGCTGTCAATCACCGGTGAGCCTGGCGGGCCGCCTCTGCGCAGCCCGTTTTCGCCGGTCGACCAGGGCACCGGGATGCACGCGGCCATCGGCATCCTGGCCGGGCTCCTGGAGCGTGCGCGCACCGGGCGGGCCGTCAAGGTCGAGGCCGCCCTGTTCGACACGGCGGTGGCCTTTCTCGGCTATTTCCTGCAAGGCTTCTGGCAGCGCGGTACCGAGCCCATGCGCGTTGGTTCCGGGCATGAATCGCTGTGTCCCTACCAGGCCTTCGAAACCAGCGATGCGCCGGTGATCCTGGGGGTGGCCAACGATGCGCTGTGGCGCGAGTTCTGCCGGGTCGCCGGCGATCCTGCGCTGGCAGACCGCGAACCCTTTCGTACCAACGCCGATCGGGTGCGCCATCGCGCCGAGACCGTTGGCGTGGTGCAGGCGATCATGCGCACGCGCAGCCGCGCGCAATGGATCAAAGACCTGGGCGCGGCCGGGATTCCCTGCTCGCCGGTGCACAACCTGGCTGAACTCTCCGCGCATCCGCACACGGCGGAATCGGGCATGGTGTTCGAGTACCCCAGCGCGCACGGGACGACGCTTAAGGGCGTGGCCCAGGCGCTGCGCTTTGACGGCGCGCGCCAGGAGCTTGAGCGGCCACCGCCGCGATTGGGCGAGCACAGTTGCGAATTGCTGCGCGAGGCGGGCTACGCCGAAGAGGAGATAACGGCGCTGATCACGACCGGGGCGGTCGCGACCGCGCACAAGGCATAAGCGCCCACGGTCAGCGGCGCAGCCCTGTTGTACGATTGCAGGCCCGAAGCAGGCATTCTGCCCATTGCGATATCAGGAAAGGCAAACACCAATCATGCTCGATCGTCGCCGCATCATGACAGCCCTGGCCGCCGGCGCGGGCATGGCCGCCCTGCCTTCGAGAGCGCGCGCGCAGGCCTGGCCACCAGGACGCGTGAACATCGTCGTACCCTTCCCCGCCGGCGCCGCGACCGACATCACAGGGCGCGTGATCGCCGAGAAGCTGTCGCAGATGTGGAGCCAGCCGGTGACCATCGACAACCGCGGCGGCGGCAACGGCCTGCCGGCCGCGGAGTTCGCGGCGCGTGCCCGTCCGGACGGCCTGACGCTTTTTCTCACTTCGGCCATGACCCACGCGGTCAACCCCTGGCTGTACGACAAGCTGCCCTACCACCCGATCAATGACTTCGAGCCGATCTCGCAGTTCGGCCGCCTGCCTTTCGTGGTGCTGGTGCCGACCGATTCGCGGCTCAAGACGCTGGCCGACCTGACGGCGCTGCTCAAGGCCGAACCCGGGCGCCACAACTTCGGGGCAGGTTCGCTGCCGGCGCGCATCGCCTCCGAACTCTATCGGCAGCTTGCCGGTGTCGACGCGGTGCACGTGGGCTACAAGGTCAACCCGCAAGCCTTTCCGGACCTGCTGTCCGGGCGCCTGACCTTCATGACCATCGACACGACCAACGGTCGCCTGCAGATTGACGGCGGCAAGATGCGCGGCCTGGCGATCACCCAGCCGCAGCGCGAGCCGCGGCTGGCGCAGGTGCCCAGCAGCGTCGAGGCCGGGTTGCCGGATTTCCAGATCACCACCTGGACCGGTTTCTACGCCCCCAAGGGAACCTCGCGCGACCTGATCGTGCGCATCAACCGCGACATCGTCGCCGCCTGCAACGACCCGCAGGTACTGACACGTTTCGAAGGTCTGGGCGGACGCCCGGTCACAAGCACGCCGGACGAATTCGCCTCCTTCACGAAAAGCGAGATCGACCGCTGGGGCAAGATCATCCGCGCGGCCAACATCAAGCTCGACTGAAGCGCTGCAACCAGACTTGCTGTAACCCGAAAGGAACACCATGGACACGCAACTCAAGGGCAACAAGGGACCGCGCTATCGCCACACGGTCGACGAGGGCGCGCCCTACAAGACCATCGGCGTCGACAAGCTGACGCCCATCATCGGCGCCGAGATCAGCGGCATCGACCTGGCCAAGCCCTTGTCGGAGGCGCAGTTTGACGAGGTACAGCGCGCCCTGGCCGAGAATCTGGTGATCTTCTTTCGTGACCAGACGCTTTCCCAGGCGCAGCACATGGATTTCGGGCGACGATTCGGCGACCTCCACGTGCACCCGGCCGCGCCACACGAACCCGGGCTGCCCGGCCTCATGAAGATCCACGCCGACAAAGATTCGCCGCGCGCCAACGGCGAAGGCTGGCACACCGACGTGAGCTGCGACCCTGAGCCGCCGATGGGTTCGATCCTCTACATTCGCGTGTGTCCGCCCAAAGGCGGCGACACCCTGTTCGCCAGCATGTATGCAGCCTACGACGCGCTGTCGGACCGCATGAAGGCATACCTCGACGGCTTGACCGCGCTGCACGACGGCGAGGACGTCTATCGCGGCACCTATGCCAACTTTGGCGTGGTCGACAAGGAGGCCTA
Organism: Burkholderiales bacterium; assembly: GCA_046160545.1. Taxonomy (GTDB): domain Bacteria; phylum Pseudomonadota; class Gammaproteobacteria; order Burkholderiales; family JAEUOS01; genus JAEUOS01. Next base: position 15,405 of record JBJXGS010000325.1, on the reverse strand, counting down.
CCCGCGCTCCCACCACCCGATCGTGCGCACCCATCCGGTCACCGGCCGCAGGGCGCTTTACGTCAATCGCGGCTTCACCCGATATATCGATGGCATTCCGCGCGATGAGAGCGACGGTATCCTGAACTACCTGTATTCGCACATCGAGAACCCGCTCTTCCAGTGCCGCTTCCGCTGGCGCGCCAATTCGATCGCGTTCTGGGACAACCGCTGCGCCCAGCACCGCGCCATGTGGGATTACTGGCCACAAACGCGCAGCGGCAATCGCGTCACCATCGCCGGCGACAAGCCGGTCTGAATACTTCCCGCCCATCCCATGCTCTGGAATTGCCCCCACTGCGCACGCGCGATCACCACCAAGACCATCGTCTCGACGCGGCTTGCCAACGAAGGCAATCGCCGCGCGATGTTCTGCCCGCATTGCCGTACCGAAGTCGAGATGAACGTCAACCCGATCGAGTACTGGCAACTCTTTCTTCCTGTGATGGGGCTGCTCGCGCTGTGGGGCGCAAGCCGCAATGGTTCGCAGGCGTCGATGCTGCTGGCCGCCATCGTCGTCGGCGCCGGCTTCTTTGGCACGATCTACGTCAACAAGCGCATGCTCGCGAACTGGCAGCGCTTTCGCAAGCCCAAGGGCCCGGGCGAAAGCTGAAGTGCCGCCAGGGTCGCGCCGTGGCGGGCGCTGTATAATTTATAGATCGATAATTAAGGTAGCGCCCGAGGCGGCGCTCCTCGGAGAGCGATCATGAAGCTCGGTTTCTTCACCATGCCGCTGCACCCCCCGGGGCGCAACTATGTTGAAACCTTGAAGGAGGACCGCGAGGCGATCATCATGACCGACCGGCTGGGCTTCTCGGAGGCCTATGTCGGCGAGCACACCACCGACCTGGCAGAGACCATTCCCTCGTGCCTCATGTTCCTGTCCAGCCTGGTGCACGCGACCTCGCGCGTGAAGCTGGGCACCGGCACGCTCAACCTGCCCAACGGCCACCCGGCCGCGTTTGCCGCCAACGTCGCGATGCTCGACAACATGCTCGAGGGGCGCCTCATCGTCGGCATCAGCCCGGGCGGGCTGCCCTCGGACATGGAGGCCTTCGAGAACCTCGACCGCGACCGCAAGGCGATGTTCCTCGAGTGCATCAACCACATGATCGCGATCTGGACCGGCGAGGCACCCTACGACATCACCGGCAAGTTCTGGAATGTGTCGACCCGGCGCACGCTGATCACCGAGATCGGCCAGGGCAGCATCCTCAAGACCTTCCAGCGCCCGCACCCGCCGATCGTGATCACCGCGGTCGAACCCTTCTCGGCCGGCGTGACCGCCGCCGCCGCCCGCGGCTGGGAGCCGATCTCGGCCAACTTCCTCCTGCCGCAGTGGGTCAAGTCGCACTGGGGCAAATACGTGGCCGGCTGCGCCGAAGCCGGCCGCCCAGCCGACCCGGCCAACTGGCGCGTAGCCAAGACGATTTTCGTGGCCGACGACGGCGCGGTGGCTCAGGCCTACGGCAAGGGCGAGTCCAGCCCCTACCGCTTCTACTACAAGCAGCTTCTGTACAAGCTGGTCAAGGCTGGACGGTCCAATCTCTTCAAGGAGTCCAAGGATGCGCCGGACAGTTCGGTGACCCTGGACCGTGTGGTCGATCGGCTGGTCATCGCCGGCACGCCTGAAGAGGTGGCCGAGCAAATCCTCGCCTTTCGCGCGGAAATCGGCGACTTCGGCACACTGCTTTATTGCGGCACGGACTGGGTCGACGCGAAGCTCGGCGCTCGCTCGATGGAACTCTTGGCCGAGAAGGTCATGCCGATGGTCAATGCGGCGATCGCGCGCGAGGGAAAGCGCGCCGCCTAGGCCCGAAAAGCCTGGTCGAACGCCGCCGCGGCGGCGCCGGGGTCAGGTCCCCAGGTAGAGGTTCTTGACCAGATCGTTGTTCTCGAGCTCGGCGACGTCGCGGCTCTCGAAGGCGATCTCGCCGTGCACCAGCACGTAGCCGCGGTGAGCGATCTTGATGGTCTGGTGGAAGTTCTGCTCGGCCATCAGCACGGTCATGCCGTGCTTGCGGTTGAGCTCGCCGATCTTCTCGATGGTCTGCGAAACCAGGAGTGGTGAAAGGCCGACCGAAGGTTCGTCGACCAAAAGCAGCTTTGGCGCCGACATCAGTGCACGCGCAATGGCCACCATCTGCTGCTGGCCGCCCGACATGCTGCCGGCCAGCTGCTTGCGTCTTTCCTGCAAGACCGGGAAGAGCTCGAAGCAGAATTCCAGGTTCTTGCCGATGGCGGCACGCGCCGCCGGCCGGTAGGCGCCCAGCATCAGGTTTTCTTCGACGGTCAAGCGCGGGAACAGGCGCCGCCCCTCGGCGACCATGGCCACGCCCAGTTCGACGATCTCCTGCGGCCCGCGCCCCACCAGGTCGTGGGTCTGGCCGTCCAGGGTCAGCGTGATCGTCCCGGCGCTCGGGCGCACCAGCCCGGTCAGGCATTTCATCAGGGTGCTCTTGCCGTTGCCGTTGGTGCCGAGCAGCGCGACGACCTCGCCTTCGGCAACCGAAATCGAGACGCCTTCGAGGGCGCGCACCGCGCCATAGGATGCCGAGACTTTCTCGGCTTTGAGTTCAAGCGCCAAGATAGGCCCTTTGCACGTCGGCGTTCTTGACGACCTCTTCGGGCTTGCCCATGGCGATGAGCTTGCCGGCGTCCAGGCAGATGACCCGCTCGGAGAAACGCATGATCGCGTGCATGATGTGCTCGATCATGATGATGGTGATGCCGGTTTTGGACAACTTGAAGAGGATGGCGAGTACTTCGTCGCACTCCGCATTCGAAAGGCCCGCCATGGCCTCATCCGAGATCAGCAGTGCCGGACGCGCAGCCATTGCGCGCGCGAGCTCGAGCTTGCGCAACTCCACCTGGGACAGGCCGACACAGGGGGCGTTCATCTTGGCTCCCAGGCCCATGTCATCGAGGATGGCCTCGGCCTCACCGCGGATATCGACGCGCCCTGCCTTGCCGCGGTGGGTCACATACTCCAGCGGAATGGCCAGGTTCTCCACCGGCGTCATGCTGTGGAAGGGACGCGGAATCTGGAACGAGCGCGCGATGCCGCGCCGCGTGCGTTGGTGCGGCGCCAGGCCGTTCAGGTTCTCGCCCTTGAAGACGACGGCACCACCGTCATTCTTGAGCATGCCCGAGATGCAGTTGATGAGGGTGGTCTTGCCGGAGCCGTTCGGACCGATCAGGCCCAGGCGCTCGCCTTGCGTCACGTCGACACTGACGTGCGAGAGCGCGGTGAAGCCGCCGAAATGCTTGGAGACGTCCTCCACCTTGAGCAGAGTCTGGCTCATGGCGTCGCCTTGCCCTGCGCGTCGCCGCGCCGGCCGCGCAGTTTGCGCACCAGACCCAGGATGCCGTCCGGCGCCGCCACCACGAAGAACACCAGCAGCACGCCGATGATGAGCACGTTGAGCTCGGAGGAGATCGTAACCGTCACCGCCTGCTGGATTGTCGCCAGGAGGAGCGCGCCGATCACCGGGCCGATCCAGGACGCGGTTCCGCCGATGATCGGCATGGCCAGTGCCGAGACCGAGTAGTTGAGGCTGAACGCGCTGACCGGTTCGATGAAATTCAGGTACATCGGCATGGGCGCGCCGGCCGCCCCCATCAGCGCACCCGAAATCACGGTCGCGATGAGCTTCAACTTGAGCGTCGGCACACCGACCGATTCGGCCGCTTCCTCGTTGTCGCGGATCGCTCGCAGGCCGCGCCCGATCCAGGAGTTCTCGACGTAACGCGCAATCGCCACGGCGCCCACGGCCATGCAAAGCATGACGAAGAAGAGCAGCTCGGTGTAGTTGTCGAACGGCGCCATGGGCGCCGGCCGCGTCATCTGCATTCCCTTGGCGCCGCCCAGGTAGTCCGAATTGGTGACGAAGGTCTCCAGAACGATCGCAACGGCCACGGTGGCGATTGAAAAGAAGATGCCGCGCAAGCGCAGCGACAAGAGACCGATGATCAGCCCAAGCAGCCCGGCGAGAGCAGCCGCGCAGAAGATCTGCACCAAAAGTGGCGCGTCGAAGGCCTTGATCATCAAGACCGAGGTATAGCCGCCAATCGCGAAAAAGGCGCCGGTACCGAAATTCACGTACCCCGCGTACCCGCCCAGGATGTTCCAGGCCGTGGCCAGCACGACGAACTGCAGGACCACATAGGCCGCGAAGAACACATACTCGTTCTTCACCCCGGCCATGAGCAGGGCACCGAGTAACAGCACGGCGATCGCGCCGCCTATAAAGACGCCATTTCCCCTACCCATGCCGCGCTCCATCGGCCATCGACAGCATCTGGTTTCGCATCCTCATTTGCGGGGCTTGCGCCGGGCTGCGGGTTTCTCCACAGGATTGCCGGCGGCATTGGCGACGCCCGCCGCGATACACGCCGCCATCGATTCCTCGGTGAATTCGGCCCCCGGCGCGTCGCCGCCAATGACGAACATCAGGATGGATTCCCGGTTCTTAGGGCCGCGGGTCACGTTCATGAAGCGACGCGAGGCGCCTGCTGGAAACGAGATCAGGTCCAGCGGCTTCAAATCCACATGCTCGAGCTTGCCTTTCTCGTTCTGCCAGCTCGCACGCCAGAGGCCGGTGATCGCGATGAAGGTCTCATTGGTGTCGTGGTTGTGCAGAAGCGGCCCCTTGCCGGGCAGAGCCTTGCAATAGCCGAGGTTGAAGCCCTCCGAAATCTTGATCGCCGCCATGCGCGATGCGTCGGCGCCGACCGGCGATTGCATGCCGCGGCCTTCGCCCTTGGGCGGCTGGAATCCGATGACATTGAAAAGGGTGCGCTCGCAGCCGGGCAGGCGCGAGTCCGGCAGGCCACCGTCAAATCCCTTGAGCTTGGAGAAGCGCGCGACGCGCTTCATCATCTCGCCTCTGGAGTAGCCGCGCCGCGGCAGTTGTTCCTTGAATTCCATGCTTTTCTCCCCTCGCTGGCCAAGTCGGTGTGTCAGCGGCCGAACAATCCCTGCGGCCGCACTCCGAGCACGACCAGCAAAAGGCCGAAGGCAACCGCCGGCGCCCATGAAGCACCGAAGAACGTCAACACGATGTTTTCCGCCACACCCAGGATGAGCGCGGCGACGACCGTGCCGCTCATGCTGCCCAAGCCCGCCAGAACGACCACGCAGAAGGTGCGGCCGATGTACAGGCGGCCCAGTTGCGGATCGACCGGGCCGACGATGATGAGCAGGGCTCCCGCGACCGCGGTCACAGCGGTGGCGATGCCGAAGGCCCACTGCTTGACCTTGACCGGGTCCGCACCCATGAGTGAGAGCGCGATCTGGTCCTGCGCCACGGCCTTGATCGCGCGGCCCATGAAGGTGCGGCTCAGATAGAGCGAGAGACCGACAGTCAGTAGCAGCGCTGCCCCAAAGGCCACCAGGAGTCGCATGGGCACGCGCAGGTCGTCGCCCAAATCGATGCTCTTGCCGATGTACGCGGCCTCGACCAGGCGTTGGTCGACGCCGACAGCCAGGATCAGCGCAACCTCGATGATGAAGGCGATGCCGAAGAAGAACGCCAGGCCGCGCAGTCCCGCATCCGACCCACGCTTCTCGAAGGTCACATGGTAGATGCGGTACATCAGGACGCCCAGGACGAAGAACGGGATGGACAGCACCAGTCCGGCGAGGATCGGATCCCAGCCGTAACCGGCCATCCACCAGGTTCCGTACGCGCCGCCGACCAGAAACGACGGATGCGCGATGTGGGGAACGTCGAGCAGCCCGAACGCGACCGACAGGCCGATCGAGACCGCGGCATAAAAGCAGCCGATCAGAAGGCCGAAGATGAGCGCCCCGACCAGCAAGTCCCAGGAGAACATCGAGATTTCCTCAATAGCGCGCGGCGACGGCGTCAAGCCGCCCCGCGCTGACAGCCCGTTAGGCTAGCGTGCCTTTTCGAACGGAAACTTGAGTTCCCCGGTCTTGAGGTTGTCCGGGTACAGGATGACCTGCTTGCCCTGCTGGCGGAACTGCTCGACGTCCTTGTCCTTGATGCCCTGGAACTGCGCCATGATGACCCGCGCATTGCGCCACTCGCCGGTCTTGCCCCAGGTGATCGGACCGACGATGGTCTTGACTTCATTGGTACGCAGCCAGCCGGCCAACTGCTTGTGATCCAGGCTCTTGGTCGCGGTCACCGCAGCCTCGAGAATCTGCCCGATCGCGTAGTTGAACGGCGGCAGGTAAAAGCCCAGCGGATCTACCTTTTCAGCCTTGGCGCGTTCGCTGTAACGCTTGAGGAAGTCCTGGATGCCGGGGTAGTTCATGGACTTTTCCGGCACGTAGGCGTTGTAGTTGACGATGCCGTTCAACTGGCTGCCCAGGCTCTCCATGATGGGCGCGAACTGCAGGCCGACCATGCCACCGCCGAACAACTTGACGTTGTCGCCCAGTCCGATTTCGCGTACCGCGCGAACGATCGCCACCGACTCGCTGGGGTAGGACATCACGAAGACGATGTCGGGCTTGGTCGCCTTGAGCGCCCGGATCATGGCCGAGAAGTCGGCCGTATTCGGCGGGTACTTCTGGTCGTACACCGCATTGAGGCCCTGGTGCTTGGCAAGGTTGCGCGCCCCGGTGACGAGGTTCTGCGAGAACTCCGCATCGGCAGCCAGGAACGCGACCGTCTTGGCGCCGCGCTTCTTGGCCAGCTCCATGAAACCGATCGACCAGGATACCGAGTCGTTCCAGGGGCTGTTGTTGAACCACATGTCGTGCTGCACCCTCTCGTTGACCTCGAACGAGAAGTTGCCGATGAGCAGGAGTTGACGCTGCTTGGCCAGCGGCATGATGGGCGCGGTCGGGTTGGTGCCGTAGGGCGCCACCACCAGGTCGACCTTGTCGACGTCGAGGAGTTTGGTGTAGATCGCCGGCGTATTGGCGGGGTTCGACTGGTCGTCGTAGACGATCAGCTCGACCTTGCGACCGAGCAGCCCGCCCTTGGCGTTGATGTCGTCACGCCAGATCTGCTGGCCCAGGAGCGCGGCCTTGCCGCCAGCGCCGAGGCCGCCAGTCTGCGCGATCGACAGGCCGATCTTGATCGGCGCACCCTGCGCCTTGATTCCGGTGGAGGCAGCTGCGGCGAGGGCGCCCGACGCAGCCAGAAAGGTGCGGCGCCCGCGGGCACCTGCGAATCGACTGGATTTCACGGCAATGTCTCCTGTGGAAAAGATGGATCGACAGCTTGGTTGGCGGTCTCGGGCCGGGTCATTGCCCTGCCTTCAATGTCGCGCGAGATTATCAGGTTTTAGTCGGACTGCAACACGAAATGGATCAATTCCCGGGACTCAGGCGAGCGCCTTCCTGCACCCACCACAGCGGCATGCCGGTGCAGTCCGACGCCCCCTGGTCGGCGCGAATCGCCGCGTCGAAGGCGGCGAGGGCAGCGCTTGCAACCGGCATCGCGCGCTTGTGCGCCGTGCCTTCGTCGATCATCGCGCGCACGTCCTTGCGCATGGTGACGATGTCGACCGAGGGCGCACCGGCCCGTCCGGCAGCGAATGCCTGGGCGATCGCGGGCCCGCGGTTCTTGAGCATGGCCGGCGCCCCGGAGGTGTCGGAAAGAATGGAGACGACGCGCTCGGGTTCCAGGCCTAGCGCGTCGACCAAGCCCCAGGCCTCGCCCAGCGCCTGCCAATACACCATCAGCGGCAGGTTGATCGCCAGCTTCATCGCCGCGCCGGCGCCGGTGGGGCCGACGTGCTCGATGCGCCGGCACAACTTTTCAAGCAGCGGTCGGACACGCGCCACCGCGTCGGGCTGGCCGCCGGCGAATCCGAAGAGCTTGCCTTCACGCGCCGGCCCGACCGTGCCGCCAACCGGGCACTCGACATGGGTGCCGCCCGCATCCGCGATGCGCCGGGCGAGCGATTGTTGTTCCTGCGGCCGCACCGTGCTCATTTCGACGACCAGGCGCCCGGCGATGCCCGCGAGGAGCCCGTCGTCACCGCCGTATACGGACTCGAACGCTGCGGCGTCAGACAGGATGGTGATGACGGTATCGACGCTTCTCGCGAGCTCGCGTGGCGTCGCCGCGATGCCGGCGCCGCTCGCGCGCAGCGCTTCGGCCCGCGCGGGGGTGCGGTTCCAGACCGTGATCGCGACTCCCTGGGCGATGAGACGCTCGGTGATCGCCGAGCCCATGCGCCCCACTCCGGCTATTCCTACGCGCATCCCGTCTCCTCCACGCGGCCCCGTTTGGAGGCTTCGCTCCGACCGCTCAGGATTTGACAGACCCCGAGCCGCCGCCGTCTAATGTACCACCGATTATCGCTGGATAAACAAGGTGCCCGCCGGGCGCATGCTTTGTCCGTCCGAGGAGACGCCATGTTCTACACCTGCACCCCGGGTTGCACTGACCCGACCCACCGCCACGCGCCTCGCCCGACATACGCGCTGGCCGCCAGGGCCCCGTCGCGCAAGACCGGCGGCCGACCGGTCTCGCCCCTGCCGCGCGCCGGCGCCCTGCCGACGCGCCCGATCGCGCGCCGCATCAAGGGCGGCGCCAAGGTCGTCGACATGCACTGCCATTACCTGAACCCGGCGGTGAACGCCAGGATCGCTCACCTCAACCCAGGGCAGTACGACCCGACCACCGTCTACGCCGACGAGATCACGCGCGCCACCAACGTCGCGCAGATGCGCGACCGCGCGCCGCGCTTAACCGGGGTCGATGTGCGCTTAAAGGACATGGACAACATGGGCATCGACATCCAGGCGGTGTGCCCGGCGCCCTACCATTTCCTCTACTGGACCGAACCCGGCCTGGGCGCGGAACTCACGCGCGAGGTCAACCACGGCATCGCCAAACTGGCCGCCGACCGCCCGGACCGTTTCGTCGGCATGGGCTCGGTACCCCTGCAGGATGCCGGGCTCGCCATCAAGGAGCTGGAGTACTGCGTCAAGACCCTGGGTTTTCGCGGCATCGAGATCTGCACCAGCGTCAACGGCGTCAACCTCACCGACCCGTCCCTGAAGCTCGAGAAATTCTTCGCGCGGGCTGCGGAACTGAACGTCGTCCTGTTCATGCACCCCCTGGGCTGGTCGCCAGCGGACCGGCTCACCCACCACTATTTCAACAACGTCATCGGCAACCCGCTCGAGTCGACCGTCGCTGTCGGGCACCTGATCTTCGACGGCGTTCTGGCACGCCATCCGAAGCTCAAATTCGTCGTCGCCCACGGCGGCGCCTACGTCGCCCACTACTGGGCGCGCATGGACCACGCCTGGCACGCGCGGCCCGACACTCGCACCCGCATCAAGCGTCCGCCGTCGACCTATCTGGCCAAGTTCACTTTTGACACCATCACCCACGACCCGCTGATGTTGAAGCGCCTGGTCGAGCGCTTCGGCGCGGAACACGTCGTGCTCGGCACCGACTATCCCTACGACATGGGAGACTACGACCCGCTCGGCACGATCCAGGCCGCGCGCTTGAAGCGCGCCGATGCCGACCTGGTGCGCGGCGGCAACGCGGCGCGTCTGCTCAAGATCAAGTCCAAGTAGTCCTCATCACCCCACACTGCGGAGACCTGCCATGAAAGCCAAAGTCAACGGCATCCAGATCGAGTACAGCGTCGAGGGCAGCGGCCCCTGGATCACCCTCTCGCACTCGCTCGCCTGTGACAGCTCGATGTGGGACCCGCAGATGGCGGTGCTCAAGAGCCGCTTCACGGTGCTGCGCTTTGACACGCGCGGACACGGCGGCTCGGATGCGCCCGACCGGCCCTACACGCTCGAGGAGATGGCCGACGACGTCAAGGGATTGCTCGACACGCTGGGGATCAAAGAGACCCACTGGATGGGCCTTTCGATGGGCGGCATGATCGGTCAGACCTTTGCGCTGCGTCACCCCGGCATCTTCAAGAGCCTGATCCTGGCCGACACCACCAGTCGCCGTCCGGACAATGCCGCACAAATGTGGGGGGAGCGCATCCAGATCGCCAGGACGAAGGGAATGGGTGCACTGGTCGACGGCACCCTGGCACGCTGGTTCACCGACCCCTATCGCGCCGCCCAGCCGGACGTGATGGCGAGGATAGGCAAGGTCATCGCTGCGACGCCGGCCGCAGGCTATTGCGGCTGCGGCCCGGCCATCGCTTCCATCGATCTCACCGATCGCCTGAAGGAAATCAAGCTGCCTGCCCTGGTGATCGTCGGCGAGGAGGACATGGGCACCCCGGTCTCCCAGGCGCGTGCCATCCATGAAAACCTGCCGGGATCGGAGCTGCTAGTGATCCCCAAAGCCTCGCACCTGTCGAACATCGAGCAGGCCGAGATCTACAACCGCGCCATGCTGGCCTTCCTCGACCGCGTCGGCGCCTGACCACTCGCCCCTGTTCATGGCCCGCATCTTCCTCACGCACCCGCCGGACGCGGTTGATCGCTACTACGGCGCGCGCGCGCTGGCGGGCCTCATGGCCCTGGGCGAGGTGGTGCGCAACCCGGAAGCGCGCGAACTCACCGTCGACGAAATCGCCGACCTCGCGCGCGACTGTGAACTGATCGTCTCCTACCGTCAGACCGCGGCTGGCCTGGACCTGTTCTCCCGCCTGCCCAATCTCGTCGCCTTCTCGCGCTGCGCCATCGACATCCGCAACATCGATGTGGATGCCGCCAGCCGCCACGGCATCCTCGTCACACAGGCAAGCGCGGGTTTCATTGCCTCGGTCTCGGAATGGATCATCGGCGCGATGATCGACATGTCGCGCTCGATGACGGCGCTGGCCAGTGCTTACCACCGCGGCGAAGTCCCGCTGCCACCCATGGGCCGGCAACTCTTTGGAGCCACGCTGGGTGTCATCGGCTACGGACAGATCGCCCGACACCTGTGCCCGATCGGCGTCGCCTTCGGCATGCGCGTGCTTGTCTCAGACCCGTTTGCCAAAGCCGACGCGCCGGGTATCACCCAGGTCTCGCAGGAACAACTGCTGGCCGAGTCCGACTACGTCACCTGCCTCGCGGTGGCCAATGAGGCCACCGAGAACCTCATGAACGACGCGGCCTTCGCGCACATGAAGCCGGGCGCCTTGTTCATCAACGCTTCACGCGGCAACCTGGTCGACGAAGCAGCGCTCTTGCGTGCACTCGAAAGCGGGCACCTGGCCGGCTGCGCCATGGACGTCGGCCGCGCGCCAGACCAGATGCCCACGCCCGCACTGGCGCGCCACCCGAAGGTCATCGCCACGCCGCACATGGCCGGGCTCACGCCGCAGGCGATCGAGCATCAGTCGCTCGAGACTGTCGCGCAGGCAGGAGAGATTCTGCAAGGGCGGTTTCCCAAGGGCTCTGTGAATACGGCCTCGGCCACCCGACTCGCCCGCGCAATACGGGGCTGACTCACGGGCATCGTCCCGGGCTTGCCTGCCGCGGGGCAACGGTGACGCGATCTACGACTTGCTTGCGCGCTTCGCCGTCCCTTCGCGCCGAACGACCGCTGCGTGCGCCGCCAGGAGCCGTGGATAAGTGATCTTCGCGCCGGCCAGGAAAGTATCGATCGCGTAGACCGCCTTGTCCATGAAGTCCACCTCCATGCGGATCTGGTAGACGTCGCGGCGCATCGCGTAGTAGAAGAGTCCGCCGTGCAGGTTCCAGGCGAATTCCATTTCCTCGCCTGTGACAGGCGCCTTGTCGCTGCGCACGCCGCAATAGTCGCGCAGCTCGCGGCAGTACACGGGCATCAGTTCACGGCGGATGAGGGTGATGTAGCGGCGGTTGAGCGCCGGGTCCGAAAGGCCGGCGTGCATGTAGATGCGGATCCACTCGGGCCGATAGGTGGCCTCCGAATACTGGCGATAGAACTCGAGCAGGCGTTCGCGCAGCGGCTGGCTGCGATCGCGCAGCAGATCCAGCCATTGCGGGTTCCAGCGCCCTTCGAAGACGGTGCGGTAAACGCGTTCGATCAGCGCCTGCTTGGACGGGAAGTAGCGATACAGGAGCGGCTGCGTGACGCCCAGGCGGCGCGACAACTCGCGCGTCTGGCCGGCGAATCCGGCTTCCGAAAAATAGGCGATCGCGCCTTCGACGATGCGCTGCTCGCGCTCGGCCGGCGACAGGCGCTCCCGCGGGGTGCGCCGGGTGGCGGCTTTTCTTGGCATCCTTCTCAGGTCGGCGCCGGTACCTGCGTGCGGTACCAGTCGGCGATCGCTTCACCGGTGCGGATGGCCACACCGGGACGGGATGTGATGTTGTCCAAGAGGCGTTCGAAGGCGCCGATGCGGTGCGGCACCCCGGTGATGTAGGGATGCACGCTGATGGCCATGACCCGCGTGATGCGCTCGCCCTCCGCCCACAGGCGGTCGCACTGCGCCACGCCGCGCAGATAAAGTTCCTCGCCGCTGTGGCTTTGCAGGACCATCATCGGAATGTCGTTGACCTCGACACTGTAGGGCACCGAAACCACCGGCTTCGGGCGCGCCGGGATCCATACCGGCTGGTCGTCGAAAACCCAGTCGGCAACGTACTCGATGCCGGCCTCGGAGAGATGGTCGATGGTCTCGGCGGTCTCGGTCAGGCCCGGGCTCTCCCAGCCCTTCGGCGCGCGACCGGTGAAGTCGCGGATCGCGGCCACGGTGTCGGCGATCGCCGCGCGCTGGTCGGGCAACGCGTGCATCGGCCCCTGCACGTAGCCGTGGCCCATGAACTCCCAACCGGCATCCTTGGCAGCTGTGGCGATGCGCGGATAGCTCTTGCACACCACGCCGTTGATGGCGAGCGTGGGCACGATGCCGCGCGAGGCCAGCGCCTCGTGCAGGCGCCAGTAGCCAACCCGCATGCCGTACTCGTGCCAGGCCCAGTTGGGCAGGTCGGGCTTGAGCGGCTGGCCCATGGGGGGCGAGAGCACCATGCGCGGCATCGCGCGCTCCATGCTCCAGTGCTCGACATTGACGATGATCCACACCAGGAGACGCGCGCCGTCGGGGCCGACGAGTGCGGGCCGGTCGACGATGGCCGAATAGGGGACGCGCCGGCTTGGCAGGCCTGACTCGTCGACGCCGGGAATCGCCTCCACGTCTACTCGGACTTGATGTTGTTGTCGGCGACGAGTTTGGCGTACATGGCGCGCTCGGAGGCCAGGAAAGCGCGGAACTCCTCCTGCGTGCTCGCCTGCGCATCCACGCCCAGGCCGTTGAAGCGCTCCTTCAGGTCCGGGTCGGCCTGGGTCTTGACCAGTGCGGCGAGATAGCTGTTGACGACCGGTTGCGGCGTGCCGGCCGGCAGGAACACGCCCCACCAATTTACCGCGACGATGCCCGTGAGCCCACCTTCGGCAAAGGTCGGAATGTCGGGCCAGTGCGGGGAACGCCGAGCGCTGGTGATCGCCAGCGGGCGCAGCTTGCCGGACTTGATGTGCTGCGCCACCGGCAGCGCGTCGGAGACGATCATCTGCACCTGGCCGGCTAGCACGTCGATGACCGCCTGGCCACCTCCCTTGTAGGGAATCTGCGCCATCTTGATGCCGGCCTGGCGCATCATCAGTTCACCGGCCAGGTGCGACATGCTGCCGGGACCGCTGGTGGCGAAATTGATTGTCCCGGGTTTCGCGCGCGCGGCACCGACCAGATCACCCAGCGTCTTGAAGGGAGACGAGGCGGGGACCACCAGGATGTTGGGCCCGGTCGCTGTCAGCGACACGGCGACGAAGTCGCGATCCACGTTGTATGGAACCTTGGTGATCAGCGGGTTGACGGCCGCAGGACCAAGATTGCCGATGACGAAGGTGTAGCCGTCGTTGGGCTGGCGGGCGGCGAACTCCATGCCGATCGACCCGGCCGCGCCGGGCTTTGATTCGATGACCACCGGCTGGCCCCAGAATTCGGCCAACTTCTGGCCCATGATGCGCCCCATCAAGTCCGAACTGCCGCCGGCCGGGTAGGTCACGATGAGCTTGACCGGCTTTGCGGGAAAGTTCTGCGCTTGCGCCACTGACAGTCCGGCCGCCGCCGACAGCAGCACCATCAGGCGGGTCGCCGCGGCCGCAATTTGCGTGATCTTCATGGTGTCTCCCTGAGTTGGTGTTGATGCCTGCTCCCGGCGCGAAAAAGACACCAGGGCCGCCTCTCGCAGTAGTCTATATTATCGCTTGCTAAATAAACAAGAACACCGCCATGGCCACCCTGAACGCACCCTCGCAAGCCGCTCGCGCCGACCAGACGCTCAGCCGCAACATGAAGCTTCTGGCCCACCACGAGCTCGCCGGGTTCGGCGGCATGGGCGAAGGCATGGCTATGCAAAAGGCCCGCGACGGCAGGCGCATCCTGTGGATGGCGCACGAGTCGGCGCCAAAGAACTTCACCGCGGTGGACGTGACCGACCCGGGAAAACCGAAGATGGTCGTGCAGACCGAACTGCCGCACGCGAAGGTGCGCTCCAACTCCCTGGATGTGGTCGGCGACATCATGGCAGTGGCCTACCAGACCCAGGAAGTCGGCATGCAGCCCGCCGGCGTGGACCTCTTCGACATCAGCACGCCCGAAGCGCCCAGGCTGATCTCGCATTTCGACTGCTCGGGGCCGCATTCACGCGGCGTGCATGCCGTCTGGTTCGTTGACGGCAAGACCGTTCACATGGCCGCGGGCGCACCGGACTTCCAGCCGCGCAACCCGCTGGACGACCAGTTCTATCGCGTGCTGGATGTCTCCAACCCTGCCCGGCCGGTCGAAGCCGGGCGCTGGTGGTACCCGGGCACGCGCAAAGGCGACGCGGCAGCGCCGCCGGAACGCATGGCCGCCCGGTTCGACACCGGCTTTCGCGCCCACAACACCAATGTCTTCCCGCAGCGCCCCGACCGCGCCTACATCGGCTACATCGACGGCGGCGCCTTTGTGCTCGACATCTCGGACCTGTCCAACATCAAGGTCGCGTCGCGCTGGAACCACTCGCCGCCCTTCAACGGCTTCATCCACACCATCCTGCCGCTGTTCTCACGCGACCTGTGGGTGGTCAGCGACGAGTGCGTGCAGGACAATGGCGCGGACTGGCCCAAGCTCGTTTGGATGCTCGACGCCCGGCGCGAGGACAACCCGGTGCCGATCGGCACGTTCCCGCCTGCGCCGGTGGATGCGTTCCTCAAGCGTGGCGGGCGCTTTGGCGCGCACAATTTGCACGAGAACCTGCCGGTCGAAACCTCGTTCTCATCCGACACGATCATCATTGGCACCTTCTTCAACGCCGGTGTGCGCGTCTACGACACCAGCAACCCGTATCAGGTCGAGGAAATCGCCTACTACGTACCCGGTGCCCCGCCCCTCTCACCGGCAGGCGCGATCCAGTTGAACGACGTATTCGTCGACGACCGGCGCATCGTCTACACGCAGGACCGCCATGCCGGCGGACTGTACGTGCTGGAA
>JBJXGS010000324.1:0-34335 GCA_046160545.1 Burkholderiales bacterium | reverse complement strand
TCGAGCACCGAATAGTCCAGCGCCAGGAATTCCTCGACGATGGCCGCGTAGTTGTCGGCCAGGACCGTAGATGTCGGGTCGAGGCGCCGCACCATGCCAAGCCCGGTCGGGCGCAGCGCCAGGGTATGCACGGCCAGATCGGGTCGGTACTTCTTGAGCACCATGACAAGGCGCCAGATGTCGCCACTCCAGAAACGGGTCGAACGCTCGCGCGCGGCGGTCTCGCGATCCAGCGGATAGCAGTCGTGGATCAGGAGCGTCGACTCGCGCATGGCCAGGCGCTCGAGCTGGATGAAGTCGCGCAGCGCGTACTCGAAATTGTGCATGCCGTCGATGAAGGCCAGCGCCACCGGACCACCCAGCTCGGCGCAGACATCGTGGCTGGCGAAGAACTCGTCGCTGGTCGCCTCGACCACTCGGCTGCCCGCGGAAAGCGCGAAGTCCACGCGGGGCGCTGGATCGACGCCGATGGCCGGCGTGCCCGGCCTGATCAGACCAAACGAGGCGCCCTGGGAGACCCCGATCTCGACATAGTTGGCCGGTTTCAGGCGCTCGTGCAGGTGCGCCAGGAATTCCAGATAGTTCGGGCCCGGCAGGCGCAACGCGGCGGCGAGCACACGCGCCTCGTGCAAATGAGGGTCGATGCGATTGGCTGCGCGGCATGCAGCCAGCGCGTCTTCGAGTCGCCCCTCATCGGCCATCTGCCGGGCTTCCAGGTAATGAGACTGCGCAAGCGCTGTGGCCTGATCGGCCTCGCCCGATGCGTCACCCGCGGGCGCCGAATTGCCGGCGGCAGGCTGCCGGGCCGACCGGCCGCGCAAGGCGTTGAAAAGGTTCGAGAGCATGGGCAGATCGGTCGGCGTGGAAACTCGATAGTAGCAAGCCACCACGCCCGGCGCGCCGCGGCCGGGGACATCCCTGCCCGGACTACGGCCGGCCAGAACCTGCCGGAGCCGGGCCCAGCGCCTCAGGCGGGATGCGCAGCGACGGATGGCGCTCGCGAAAGCGCGCCAGACTCGCCTCGGCTTCGGCATGCCTGTCCTGCGCGCGCAGTCGCACGATGCGCCGCAGCCATTCGTCGGGTGCGAGTGTGGCTTCGACCTCAGCGCCCAAGGCGTCGTGGAGAGCCGCCGCGGATTTCGCGGCAACAGAAGCACCTTCGCCCTGCGTGCTGCCGACGGAATCACGCGCCATTTCACGGCGCATCGGCGCGGATGAGGCCCGCACGCGCGACTCCATCTCTGCGGCCGGCGCAGCAGCGGCGGCACGTGGCGCTGCGGGTGCTTGCAGCGCGCCGGGGCCGGCTGGAAATGCGTTCGCCAGCGGCGCGCGTGCTTCCGCGGCCTGGGCCGGCTTGGCCGCAACCGGGGGCGGTCCCGCCGCCGGACTTTGAGGCGTGGTCGAGGCAGCCGGAGGGGCTGCCGCGACCGCAGCGGGCGCCGTTGCGACAGCCGGAGCTTCAGCTACAGGCGAGGCGTTCGGCGCCGGGGGCGATGCCGGCGCAGCCGCGACAGCGCGTGCGGGCGCTGCGCGCGCACGGGTATCGGCGATCGCATCCTGGATTGCGCGCGGCGCAGCCGGATCGCTCGCTCGCTTGGCCACCTCGCCAGCCGGGCGCGGTGACTCGCGCATCGCGGCGGGAGGTGCGGCAGCCTCAGTCGGCGCTGCTGACGGGGCCGCTTCTGCGGCGGGCTGCGCAGCAGTCTGTGACACCACTTTTTCCCGAGCATCATCGACAGTGGTTTCAACCGGCGCCTGAGCAGGCTCCGGCGGCAGCAGCGGCGCATTGAAGACGATGCCAAAGCTCAGAAGCACGGTCGCGGCGATGGCCAGGGGCAATCGGGCGCGGCGCACGAGGTTGCCGGGGCGCTGCGCGGCCGGCGCCTCGGCGGCCGCGGCACGGGCCAGAGCCAGCACGGCGGCGTCGGCGGCGGCCGACGGCTCCTCGGTGGCACCGGCACGATAAAGCTCAACAATAGTCTGGTCACGATCGCTCATGGCAAATAGCCCTGCATGCCCTCGCGCAGGCGCGCGAACGCGTAGCGCAAACGGCTCTTGACGGTCTCGAAGCCGGCGCCGGTGGCGGCGGCGATCTCGGCCAGGGACAAGCCGCCCTCGGCCTGCATGAGAAAAGCTTCGCGCTGCGCCAGCGGCAGGCCCTCGACCAAGGTGACAAGGCGCGCGGCGGCGGCGCGCTGATGCACCACATCCTCGGTCGTAACCGCGGTCACGCCGGCGGCGGGCAGGGGCGCCTCTTCCTCGTCCTCGAGGGACGAAAAGCCGACCAGCTTGGCGCGCCGGTAGTGATCGATCAGGCGATGCTGCGCCAGGCGATACAGCCAGGTGGCAAAGCGTGCCTCCGCCCGGTAGTTGGCGCGCGCACGGATCAGCGCGGCCCACACATCCTGCGCCAGTTCCTCGGCCAGGTCACGGTCCTTCAGGCTGCGCAGGAAAAAGCGCAGCAGGCCGCCCTTGTGGCGCCGATAAAGGTCTTCGAAGGCGGCGGCGTCGCCGTTGGCGAACTTTTCCATCAAGCCAGCGTCGGCATCCCCCGGTCCGGCCGCGTGGGAGTCGCCGGCGGCAACACCAGCGCCCGCGGCGGCGGCGTCGTTGGCGGCGTCGCCGCCCTGCCCGAACGTCATCGCCTCGCCCGACGCATGGATGGTCCCCGGATAGCGCATCCCGGCATAAACGAGCCGGGCGGGCAAACGGGGTTAAGCGGGCGTGCCGTTGGCTTCCCCGGCCGACGCCTGCGTTTCCGGCGCCTCGGCGGCGGCGACTTCGCCTTCGCCCTCGCCACCCTCGGCCCCGGCACGCACGCGGCGCCGGCGCAGGCTGGCGACCGGCTGGTCGATGGCACCGAACACCGACGCGCCGCTGGCGTCGGTGGCGTCGATGCGCACGCGGTCGTCGAACTTCATATAGGCCGTGCGCGGCCGGCCGGGCTTGCCGCCACGTTCTTCCGCACCTTCCATGGCCTCCTGGGCGCGCAGTTCGGCGATGCAGCCGGGGCGACCACCGTTGGCGACGGTGCCCGATCCGATGATCGCGCCGGCCGCCAGCCGGCGCGTGCGGGCGGCGTGCGCGATCAGGTCGGCAAAGTTGAAGCGGGTGCCCACGCCGGCGGCGACCTGACTGAATTCGACACCGTTCCAGGCCGAGACGACGTTCAGGTGCGCCTGCCCTTGGCGCCAGGCCTCGCCCAGTTCGTCGGGCGTGACCGCGCAGGGGCCGAACGCGGTGGCGGGCTTGCTCTGGAAAAAACCGAAGCTCTTGGCCAGTTCGCCCGCAATCAGGTTGCGCAGCGACCAGTCGTTGATCAGCACCAGGAGGCGCACATGGTCCAGCGCATCGTCGCGGTGGGTCTGCATGGGCGTGTCGCCCAGGACCACGCCGATCTCGGGCTCGAAGTCGATGCCCCAGTGCTCCTCGGCGAACACCGCCGGATCGCAGGGGCCGAGAAAGTCGTCCGAGCCGCCCTGGTAGAGCATGGGCTCGCGCCACAGGTTGTCGGGCAGCTTGCCGCGCACCATGCGCGTGAGCAGTTCGACGTGCTGCTCGTAGACCGAGCCGTCGGCCCACTGGGTGGCGCGCGGCAGGGGCGCCATGCATTGCGCGGGATCGAACGCGAAGGCGCGCTTGGCGCGGCCCTGACCCAATGCCAGGCTCAGTTCCTCCAGCTGCGGGGCGATGAAGGCCCAGTCGTCCAGGGCGCGTTGCAGCGTCGGCGCGATGCCGTCGGCGATGTGGGCAGTCTTGAGGTCACGCGAGACGACCATGAGCAGGCCATCGCGCGAGCCGTCCTTCAAGGTGGCGAGTTTCATTGCGTAAGCGTGGCGCGGTATACGGCGCCCTTGGCACGGCGCGCAGCGCCGCGAAGCGCGGATTGTCGCGCATGACAGCGTAAACCGAGGTCGACGCCGTGACCCGCCGTCCGGCGCGACCATCGTTACACGCTTCTCAGCCGGCGCCGACCAGGAAGCCGCCGCCGCCGACGTTCAAGTGCGTGCCGGTAACAAACGACGCTTTTTCAGAGAGCAACCACACGACCGCCTCGGCGACCTCCTCGGCGGAGGCGAAGCGCTTCATCGGGATCGACGCCTCGATCTCGGCGCGCTTGGGACCGGCATGGCTGGCGGCGATCATGTCGGTTTCGGTCACACCGGGGCGCACCACGTTGACACGGATGCCCTCGGCCCCGACCTCCTTGGCGAAGCCGCTGGTGAACACGTCGACCGCGCCCTTGGACGCTGCGTAGGCCGACGCGCCGGCGCGCCCGCCGATGGTCGCGGCCATCGACGAGATGTTGACCATCGAACCGCCATGTCCACCGCGCGAGGTCGACATGCGTAGCGCTGCTTCACGGCAACACAGCATCGTCCCGATCACGTTGACCTGCATCATGCGCCCAAGCGACGCGGCATCGAATGAATCCACCCGGTTGGCGTACGAGATGCCGGCCGAGTTGACCAGACCCTGGATCGGCCCGAGTTCGGACTCGGCACGCTTGAACATGCTCACGATGTCGGCCTCTGTGGCGACGTCGGCCCTGATCGCCACCGCCTTGCGGCCCAGCGCGCGCACCTTGGCCACGACATCGTCTGCGGCATCGGCGCGTTCGCGATAGTTGATCGCGACGTCCCAGCCGTCACGCGCGGCGGCCAACGCGGTGGCGCGGCCGATGCCGCGTGCACCGCCGGTAATGAGGCAGGTTCCGGTCATTTTCGTTCTCCGTCAGTACGGGTTCGGGCCGTGAGGGTCGTTTCAAATCGCAACGATTGCGGCAAGCGCCGGCTTGCCAAGGATCAGGTCGGAGGCCTTCTCCGCGATCATGATCGTCGCCGCGTTGGTGTTGCCCGACACCACCGCCGGCATCACCGATGCGTCGACCACGCGCAGGCCGTCGCAGCCGTGCAGCCTTAACTGCGGATCGACCACTGCAAGAGGATCAACGCCCATCCGGCAGGTGCAGCTCGGGTGGAACTGGGTGTAGCCGGCCTCGCGTGCGTACGCAAGCAAGGCCGCGTCGTCGATGGCCTGCGGCCCCGGGAGGACCTCCTCGGCGCCAAAGCGCTGCATCGGCGCCTGCGCCATTACCGTGCGCGCCATGCGCAGGCCCGCGATCACGGTTTGCCGGTCGATCTCCGCGTCGAGGTAGTTGGCAGTCATGGACGGCTGCGCGAACGGATCGGGCGACAGCAAAGCCAGCGCGCCGCGGCTTTCCGGCCGCAATTGCGACACGATCGGGGAGCAACCTGAAAAGTCGTGGAAATGCCCGGGTCTGTCGCCGCTCACCGGGTTGAAGTGAAACTGCAGATCGGGCGTGGCAAGCGAGGGATCGGTGCGCGCGAAACCGCCGGCGGTCGACGGCCCGCGTGCCAGCACGCCCTCGCGCGTGAAGGCGAAGCGCAGGCCCTCACGCAGCATGCGCCAGGGGCTGCGGCGAATCTCGTTGTAGCTGCCGCCACCGCGAACGCGGTAGACCAGCTTGATTTGCAGGTGGTCCTGCATCCCTTGCCCCACGCCCGGCAGGTCGTGCACCAGCGGAATGCCGAACTGCGCAAGTTGTGCCCCCGGTCCGACGCCCGACAGCAGCAGCAGGTGCGGCGACTTGATCGCTCCTGCAGCGAGCACGACTTCGCCGCGGCAGCGCAGATCGCGCAGCGCGCCGCCCTGCATGACGCGGACACCGACGGCGCGACGGCCCTCGAAGAGGATGCGCGTCGCCGTCGTGTCGGTGGCCACCGTCAGGTTCGCACGCCGCTCGGCCGGCCGCAGGTAGGTCACCGCGGTGCTTGAGCGGCGCGCGCGCCGCGCGGTGAAGCGGAAATAGCCGACCCCCTCCTGCGAGGCGCCGTTGAAGTCCCGGCTCTCCGGCAGGCCCGCGGCAACGCCGGCGGCGATGAACGCGTCCGATAGCGGGTGGCTGTCGACCAAATCCGAGATGGCCAGCGGCCCGCCGCGGCCGAGCGACGACGCCTCCACATCGCCGCCGTCCTCGGCGCGCAGGAAGTAAGGCAGCACCTCGGCATGGCTCCAGCCGGCGCAGCCTCTATCGCGCCAACCGTCGTAGTCCATGCGCTGGCCGCGGATGTACACCATCGCGTTGAGCGAACTCGAGCCGCCAAGCACCCGGCCGCGCGGCCAGATGAGACTGCGTCCGTTCAGATGCGGTTCCGGCGCGGTCGTGAAGTTCCAGCTCAGTGTCGGATGGTAGATCAGCCGGTAGTAGCCGCCGGGCATGTGGATCCACGGACTTGTGTCGCGCCCACCGGCCTCGATAAGCAGCACGCGGTGGCGCGGATCGGCCGACAACCGGTTCGCGAGCACGCAGCCGGCGGAGCCCGCACCGACGACGATGAAATCGAATGCCTCGCCTTCAGTCACGCGTCCTCCATGTCTCAGCGATGCACGGCCATGTTCTCGCGCGTCGAGTAGTTGCTCTCGATCAACCATTCGCGAAAGTCATCGAGCAGGCGCTGGCGGATGGGCGCATGCGCCGGATCGTTCCACAGATCCTGCACCTCGCCGGGATCGCGCTCGAGGTCGAACAACTGGCCATAGGGAGCGCCCTTGTAGTGCACCAGCTTCCAGCGCTCGGTGCGCACCATGGTGATGAAATCGGCTCCGGTCAGGTTGGTGTCGCCGGCCTGTTCGCAGAACACATGACTGCGCGGCGTCCAGTCGCCGCCTTGAAGCGCGGGCAGAAGACTCTTCGCCTCGAACAGTTCCGGCACCGGCACTCCGGCCAGCTCCAGGATCGTGGGCCCCAGGTCGAAGAGTTGGCACAGGCCATCGACGCGGCGGCCACCGCTGAAACGCTGCGGCGACCAGGCGATCAGCGGCACCCGCGTGATGCAGTCGTACATCGCCCACTTCTGTACCAGTCCGTGCTCGCCCAGGCAGTCGCCATGGTCGGAGGTGAACAGCACCACCGCGTTGTCGAGATACCCGCGCGCACGCAGCGATTCCAGGATCGCGCCGATGCGCTCGTCGATCATCTGCACGTTCGCACCGTAGTGCGCCCACACCCGATGCAGCTGCTCGGGCGTCGGGTCCAGGCTCCAGACGACCGAGTCATGGTCCACCTCGACATCGTGGCGGCGCTTTTCCTTGAGTGCAGGCGGCAGGGCGTCGATCTCTGCCTGCGACGGCCGCGGAATCGGGATGTCGGTACGCGCGAGGTAGGGCGCCGCGTGGCGCGCCGGCGGATCGTAGGGCGGATGCGGCCCCGGAAAGCCGATCTGCAGGAACAGCGGCTGCGTCGGCGGGTAGGTATCGACCCACCACTTGGCCATGTTGCCGACAAACAGGTCCGAGTGCAGGTGCTCCGGCAAATCCCAGGTGAATGCCCCCAGGCGCTCCCGGTAGTCGGGACGCTCGCGGTAGAGCGCACGCTGCTGCTTCTTCAGTCCGTGGGCGGCGAGCGCCTTGTCCCACTCGTCGAAGTACCAGCGGTGCTCCATGTAGCGGTCCTTGTTCTCGACCACATAACGTTCATGGAATCCGGCCGGCGCGTTGTACGGGATGGTGTGCATCTTGCCGACATTGACGCAGCGATAGCCGGCCGCCGCCAGCGACTCGACCCAGGTATGTTGCCAGGGCTGGCCGTTGCGCAGAATGCCGGTGGTGTGCGGGTAGAAACCCTTGAAGAGGCTAGCGCGCGAAGGCACGCAGCTTGCGCCGGTGATGTGACAGTTGCCGAACGCGACACCTTCCCGCGCCAGGCGGTCGAGGTTGGGCGTCGATACCCAGCTCGCCCCTAGCGCGCCTATGGTATCGAAGCGTTGCTGATCGGTCATGATCAGGATGATGTTCGGCGGCGCGGCGGGCATGTTCAATCTCCGTCAGTCGGGGGTGCTGCGCGCGCTGCTGGCGCGCACGATCAGTTGCGGCGCAACGATCACCCGCCCGGGTGCCTCGCCATCGATGCGGCCGAGGATCAGTGCGGCCGCGCGACGACCCATGTCGACACGCGGGGGGTCGATCGAGGAAAGCGCGGGTTCAAGGCAGGTGTTCGACGGGTGCTCGCCAAAGCCGATCACCGCGACATCCTGCGGCACCCGTCGCCCGAAGTGCCGCAGTCCGCGCAGAACGCCGTGCGCGATCACGTCGCCGTTGCAGATCACGCCGTCGATCGCCGGGTCTCGCGCGAGGACGTCCCGCAGCAGCCGTTCGCCCATGTCGGGATGCCCGATCGAGGGTTCTGTGGCGACCAGTAGTGCGCGGCAGCGCCTCTGCCGCGCCATCGCGATGGCGCCCTCCAGTCGTTTGTGCGCGCGATAGTCGTGCTCACGTGCCGAACCGACAAAGGCCAGACGCCGGCATCCTTGCCGGATCAGGTGGTCGACCTGCAGCGCGCCGATCGCGCGGTGATCCATGCCGACACCGGAGTCGACCAGCGTGTCGGCGCAGTCCCAGATCTCCACCACCGGCCGGCCGGCGCTTTTTAGCAGCGCACGCGCCCGCGGGTGGTGGTCGGTGCCGACGATCGCCAGAGCCGCCGGTCGCCAGCCGAGCATCGAACGCACCAGGCGCAGTTCTTCATCGGGCTGGTAGCGGCTGTTGCCGATCATCAGGCTCAAGCCGGCCGCGCCGAGCTCGGTCTGCATGGTCTCGATGACTGCGGCGAATTCCGAGTAGTGCAGTGAGGTGACGATCACGCCGACCACGCCGGTATGCGCGCCGGCCAAACCGCCGGCGAGGCTGTTCGGCACGTAGTCCATCTGCTCGGCCATGTGCTCGATGCGGCGCCGCAGCTCCGGGCGCACGGTCTGCGGTGCGCGCAGGCTGCGCGAGACCGTATTGAGCGACACACCGACCGCACCGGCAACGTCGGCCAGCGTGGTCGCGCGTCCGCTGCGACGCGCGTGCGCCGGCCCGGCACTGCCGCTGGCTGACGGTCGGCGGCGCGCCGGTTTGGCGGCTTTCATGGTTGCATTCGGCATCGGCAAAGTGAGCGTTGCGTTAGCGCTCTTTGCCATGCTAGCATGACTATCATCGCGCCTTCGGGGCAACGCTCTCGCGACCGCCTCCGATGCGCAGGCGCGCAGGTTGCGCGCCTGGTGTCGCGCGGTAAAAAAAGGGAGGATGCGCAATGGACAGCGATTCCGGAAGCAAGCAAGGTGTCAAATCGCAGTCAGCCGATCAGGCGCAGAGCGCCACACGGGTCGATCGGCGCAAGCTGCTCAAGGCAATCGCCGGCGGTTCCGCCGCAACCGCGCTCGGCATGCGCGCGCCGGCAGTGCTCGGACAGGCCAAGCCCTTTGCCGGCGTGACGCTCAACGGCGCCTGTTTCCAGCACGTCTTCCAGACCTACCTGAAGGAATTCATCCCGGAGTTCGAGGCGGCCACCGGCATGACCGTCAACCTCGACCTGCAAGCCTTCCCGGTCTACAACCAGCGCATGGACCTGGAGCTCTCGACCAAGGGGTCCGCGTACGATTTCTGCAATATCACCTTCATCTACTCGGGCCGCTGGATCGGCGCGGGCTGGATGTCGCCGCTGGAGGAGTTCTACAAGGACCCCAACCGGACTCCGGCATCCTGGGATGCCGCCGACTTCGCGGCCGGCGCGCAGAGTTCGATGCAGGATGCAAAGGGTGCAACCTACGGCTTCGCCTGGGAAGCCGGCGCGATGATCATGGGCGCCGCGCGCGGCGACCTGATCGAAAAGGCCGGCATGAAGATGCCGACCACCTTCGACGAACTGGTCCGCGTGTGCGAGGCGACCAAGGGCCGGGACAACGTCGCGCCCTACGTCGCCGACCGCCTGCACCACTGGAACTGGATTCCCTACCTGATGGGCCTGGGCGGCAAGGTGTTCCGCGGCCCGCCGGAGGACCTGTTCCCCTTGATCGACACCAAGGAGGCGATCGCAGCCGCCGAGTGGTACGCAAGCCTCCTGGTCAAGTACGGCCCGTCGGGCGTGCTGTCCTACACCGACGACCAGGCGATGCGCGCACAGATCGGTGGTCGGGCGAACATCCGCACCCAGGCGATCGGCTGGATGACCCCGCTGGTCAAGCACGCGGAGAGCACCGTCAAGACGACGGCACGCTACGGGCTCATGCCGGCCGGCCCGGCGGGCAACTTCCCGGGTTCCAACAGCCACGGCTTCGGCATTCCACTCGGCTCGAAAAAGAAGGCCGCGGCGTGGGAGTTCATCAAGTGGGCGATGAGCAAGGAAACCCTGCGCAAGATCGCCCTGACCAAGGGCTACTCGGCCGTCTGCCGCCGGTCGATCATCAACGATCCCGAATACAGGAATGCGATGACCCTCAACGGCCAGGACGTGGCCTCGCTCTACCTGCAGGTGCTCGATCTCGGCGGCAAGGGCGGCTACATGAAATACCGCACCGTGCCGGTGTTCCCGCAGGTCGGCGACAAGATCAACAAGGCCATTGAGCGCATCGCGACCAACCAGCAAAAGGCTCCCGAAGCCATGAAGCAGGCGCAGGTTGAGGCGATCGCGGATCTGCAGAAGGCCGGCATCAAGGTCTGAAGTTTTCGCTCGCGAGCAGGCAATGCCGGCCACCCTTGCCAGGCCAGCGGTCGAGGCCTTTCGCCGCGACGGCTATTTATTTCCGCACCGGGTGGTGGCGCCGGAAGTGGCGGCACAGGTCGCCCGCGCGGTGCTGGCATTTGCGGCCGGCGGCGTCCCGAAGCACTATCCGGACCCGCAAAACCAGCTCTACCTGTTAAAGGCGCACCTGCTGTTCGACTGGGCAGACAGATTGAGTCACGAGGCCGCACTGCTCGACGCGATCGAATCCCTCATCGGACCCGACATCCTGCTCTGGTCCTCGGGTGTGTTCTGGAAGTCACCGCACTCCGGCAGCTACGTGTCTTGGCACCAGGACGCCACCAACTATGAACTCGACGATGCGGACCACGTGGTGCGCGCATGGTTGTCGCTGACACCGTCTTCCGAAGCGAATGGCACGATGAAGTTCCTGCCGGGCGGCCATCGCCTGGGCGCGATCGCGCATGTCGATCGCATGGCGGAAGGCGAACTGCTCTCGCGCGGCGAGACCATCGACCTGGCCATCGACGAGAGCCGCGCGGTGCCCGTG
Organism: Burkholderiales bacterium; assembly: GCA_046160545.1. Taxonomy (GTDB): domain Bacteria; phylum Pseudomonadota; class Gammaproteobacteria; order Burkholderiales; family JAEUOS01; genus JAEUOS01. Next base: position 23,260 of record JBJXGS010000324.1, on the reverse strand, counting down.
GTAGTTGATGCGGGCGAAGTCTCCTTTCACCACCTGCACACGCCGCACGCGTCGGGTCCCAACGGCAGCGAGCACCCGCGCGTCAACTACGTGATGACTTTCATCGCGCCACGGGTGAAGCCGCGGGTGGGCCCCGACAGCGCGCAGCTGGTGCGCGGCAGCGACAAATTCGGCCATTTCGAGCACGAGCCCCGGCCGACCCGCTTTTACGGCGATGAGGCGCTGCAGGTGCACCAGCGCTACATGGCGATGCGCTATCCGATCCTGTTTCGCGGTGCGCGTCCGCCGCCGCTTCCGCAGCACGCGGCCGTCGACTGGTCCGGCGCCGCAACGATCGCGGCATGAGCGCTGCATGAGTGCGACTGAAGTGCACTCGCCTCGCGCGGGCAGCGGTGCCGTCACCGCGCACCGCCAACGGTTCTACATGTTGCTGCTGTGGCCGGCCCTGATCGTACTGATGGTGGTTACCTTAGCGCCGACGATTTACCTGCTGATCACCAGCTTCACGCCTCTCAACCTCACCCGGCCCGAGACCGCCTGGAACTTTTCCACTCCACTGCAGAACTACAAACTGCTGACCACTGACGGACGGCTGCACAATTCGCTCTGGGTGCAGGTCAAGCTCTCGTTCTGGACCGTGGGTCTGCAGCTTTTGCTCGGCCTCCTGTTTGCCCTGCTGCTGAACCTGCGTTCCACGGTCCTGGTCGCGCTGCGCACCGTATACCTGATCCCCATGGTGCTGCCGCCGATCGTCGTGGCAATCATCTGGAAGGTGCTCTACACCCCCGACATCAGCCCCTTCTGGTGGATATTCAATGCACTCGGCTGGAATGTGCCGGCGCTCATCACACATGCGGACTGGGCGCTGACGGCGATCATCGTCGCCGACACCTGGCAGTGGTTTCCTTTCACGATGCTGATGATTCTCGCTGCGCTGCAGATGATGCCCGACGAATACATCGAGGCGGCCCGCATCGACGGTGCCTCGGCCTGGCAGACGACCTTGTACGTCGTGCTGCCGCACATCAAGGGCGTCCTTCTGGTGGCTGCGCTGTTCCGCCTGATTGACAGCATCAAGGCATTTCCGCTGATCTACATCCTCACCGACGGCGGACCGGGCAGCGTGACCGAGGTGACCAATTACTACAGCTTCATCCAGGCCTTCAATTTCAGCTATCTGGGCTATTCGAGCGCCATCACCGTGGTGCTGGTGCTGCTCACCGTCGGTTTGAGTGCCGCGATCATCCGCATGGTCGGCTGGGGTGAACGTGTCGACTGATTCGTTCCGCTACGTCGATCCGTGGACGCGCCGGCTGCTGTACGCGCTGGTCGTGGTGCTGACCGCGATGGTGATGTTCCCCTTCCTCTGGCTGCTGCTCCTGAGTTTCAAATCCACCGAAGACATCTTCGCGGGGGCTTCCAGGCTGCTGTCATGGCCGACGCTGGCGAACTACGCCTCACTCTGGGAAAGCGATTTTCGCCGCTCCTTCATCAATAGCGCGATCGTCAGCACGGCGTCCACCCTGCTGGCCATGGCGATCGGTGTGCCCGGCGCCTACGCGCTGTCGCGCACCGCGATGCGCGCCGAGAAGTCGCTCTCGCTCCTTATCCTGACCTCGCGCATGGCGCCGCCGATCGCGTTCACGATCCCGTATTTCCTCGCCTACCGCTATATGGGACTGCTGGACACGCGGACCGGACTGGTCCTCATCTACCTGACCTTCAACCTGTCGCTGGTGGTCTGGCTGATGCGCTCGTTCTTTGACTCCTGCCCGCGCTCACTCGAGGAAGCAGCCTGGATCGACGGCGCGTCGATGTGGCAGACCTTCATGCGCATCGTCCTGCCGATCTCGGGCCCGGGTCTGGCCGCCACCGCGATCCTGTGCTTTCTGTACTCGTGGAATGACTTTTTCTTCTCGCTGATCCTGACGCGCAAGGTGGCCATGACAGCGCCGGTCGCGGTGGTCAATTTCATGAACTACGAGGGCTGGGAATGGGGCCGCATCGCCGCCGGCGGCACCATGGTGATGCTGCCGGTGCTGGTGTTCTCGATCGCGGTGCGCAAGTTCCTGATCCACGGCATGACCGCCGGCGCAGTCAAGGGGTGACAACGATGCACAGGCAGCAAAGTACCGGTCTGACGACATTGAAGAGGGGGCGCTGATGAGCCGACTGAGTGGCAAAAGCCATCTGTGGGCGCTCATCGCCGACCCGGTAGCGCATGTGCGCGCGCCGGCATTCGTCAACCCGATGTTCGAGCGTCGCGGGCTGGATGGCTTCTTGCTACCGCTGCACGTGCGCGCCGCCGACCTGGCCGATGTCGTGCCGCGACTCGCCAAAGTCGGCAACATCAGGGGAATCATCGTCACCATCCCGCACAAGGAAGCCATCGCGCGACTGTGCGATGAACTCGGCCCGAATGCGCGCATGATGGGCGCGGTCAACACCGTGCGCATCGGAGCCGACAGCCGACTCGCCGGCGAGATGTTTGACGGCGTCGGCCTCCTGGCGACGGCGCTCGCCAATGGCATGGCGCCCACCGGTCGCCGGGTCCTGATCGTCGGCGCGGGCGGCGCCGGGCGCGCGGTTGCCTTTGCGCTCGCCGCTGCCGGCGCACGCCAGATCGGCCTCGCCAACCGGACCGCCGGACGCGCCGAGAAACTCGCCCAGCAGATCGCTGCCACTGGTGCTGACGCGCGCGCAGTGCCCGCCGATGCGCGTGGATATGACCTGGTCGTCAACTGCACCTCCCTTGGCTTGAAGCAGGGCGATGCCATGCCGATCGACCCGGCGACTTTCGATTCGACAACCGACCTGATCGACATCATCGCTGTGCGCGATACCGAACTGATGCAGGCCGCGCAGGCGAAAGGCTGCAGAGTTGTTGGCGGCCGGCCCATGATCGAATTGCAGTTCGAGGAGCAATTGCGCTTCATCGGTCCGCCTCCGGGATTCGAATCATGACCCGGATCGCAGACACGGCCGTCATGGCACGCCGCCGGATTGGAAGCGCTGGTCTGGAAGTCACCGAAATCGGCTTCGGCAGCGCGCCGATCGGCAACTTCCGATACAACACCACTGATGTCGACGCGCAGGCCGCGCAGGCTGCGCTGTGGGCCGGCGGCGGCAGGCTGTACGACACGTCCCCGTTCTACGGCTACGGACGCGCCGAGCAGAGGGTCGGGCGCTTTCTGCAGTCGGTCGATGCGCGCGAGTACGTCCTGTCGACCAAGGTCGGCCGCTGGATGCGCCCACTGCGCGCAACCGACGACACCACCGGCATGCGTCGTGGCGGCTTGCCGTTTTTCCCGACCTTCGATGTGAGCTACGACGGCGCAATGCGCTCGCTCGAGCATTCGTTCCTGCGGCTCGGGCTCGACCGCATCGACATCGTGCTGATCCATGACGTCGATGCCTTCACGCACGGCTCGGACGCCGCCGCGGCGCCGCTTTTCGACGCGGCCATGGAGGGCGCGTATCGCGCGCTCGATGAACTCCGGCGCAACGGGCAGGTCCGTGCGATCGGCGCGGGCATCAACGACACGCGCTGGTGCCGGCGCTTCGTCGAGGCCGGCAATTTCGACTGCATGATGTTAGCCGGCCAGTACACGCTGCTCAACCACCCGCAGGAAGCCCTCGATTTCATCGATCTGTGCCGCAGCAAGAACGTCAAGCTGATGCTGGCGGCAGTGTTTAATTCCGGGCTTCTGGCCGCAGGCTCGGCCTCGGGCGCACTGTTCAATTACGGCCCGGTGCCTGCTGAGGTCATGGAGCGCCTGCGACGCATCGAAGCCGTAGCTGCCGCGCACGGCGTCCCGCTCAATGCAGCGGCGATCCAGTTCGTGCTGGCCAACCCGGTGGTCGCCTCGGCGGTGCTGGGTGCGACCTCTGCGGCGGAGGTGGCCGGAAACCTCTCTGCTTACCGGCAACAAATTCCCGCGGCGTTCTGGTCTGACCTGCGCAATGCCGGCCTGATCGATCGCAGCGTGCCGCTGCCCGGAGGTGCGACGTGAAAGGACCTGCGGTTTTCCTTGTGCAGTTCTTAGGCCCGCGTGCGCCCAGAGATTCATTGGCGGAACTCGGCGAGTGGGCGGCCGGGCTTGGCTACAAGGGGGTGCAAATCCCGACCTTTCGCCCCGACGTGTTCGACTTGAAGCGCGCCGCCGAAAGCAAGACCTACTGCGACGAAGTCAAGGGCATGCTGGCCGCGCAAGGGCTTGAGATCACCGAGCTGTCCACCCATCGCCAGGGCCACATGGTCGCCTTCAACCCGGCCTACCTGCCCCTGCTGGCGCAGCTGGGCCCGGCCGAGAGCGCGAACAACCATGCCGCGCGCCAGCAATGGGCGCGCGAGCAGCTCATGCTGGCAGCGAAAGCTTCCGGCAACTTGGGCCTGACGCGCCACGTGACATTCTCGGGCCACCTGTTGTGGCCATTCCTGTATCCCTATCCGCCAGCGCCGGCCGGACTCATCGACGACGGCTTCGCCGAACTCGCACGCGTCTGGCGGCCCATCCTCGACGCGTTCGACGCAGTCGGGGTCGACGTCTGCTACGAGCTGCATCCGGGCGAAGACCTGCACGACGGCGCTACCTTTGAGCGCCTGCTCGACAAACTCGGCGGGCATCAACGCTGCAGGATCCTGTTCGATCCCAGCCACCTGCTGCTGCAACACATCGACTACGTCGGCTTCGTCGAGATCTATCACGAGCGCATCGGTTCATTCCACGTCAAGGACGCCGAGTTTGTGAAGAGCGCGCGCAGTGGCACCTACGGCTCCTTCCACACCTGGGGCGAGCGGCCCGGACGATTCCGCAGCCTCGGTGACGGCCAGGTTGATTTCAAGTCCTTGTTCTCGCGCCTGGCGTATCACGGCTACAACGGCTGGGCGACCGTTGAATGGGAGTGCTACCTGAAGCATCCCATGGACGGCGCGCGCGAAGCGGTCGACTTCGTCAAGCGGCACATGATCCACACCACCGACACACCGTTTGATGCGTTCATGCGGCCGGCCGGCGATACGGCGCGCAACCGCAGAATCTTGGGCACCGGAGATTGAGAGCCTGATCCCGATCTGCGGGATCGGCTTTTTCAAGACCTGAAGGGGGATCGATCCGGGCACAGGGGATCATCCCCGCGGCGCGCCTTGCAACCGCGGCCACGCCAGGTCAACTGCTAGACTCGACGCGCGATGTCAGCGCCTGCCAACCCCTCGCCGCCCACACCCACGCCGAGCTACGACCGCCCCTACGCCGGGCTGCGCGTACTCGACCTGTCGCAGGGCATCGCCGGCCCCTACTGCGCCATGCTGCTCGCGCAGTACGGCGCCGACGTGCTCAAGGTCGAGCCCGCCGCAGGTGACTGGGGCCGCAATCTCGGCCGGCGCGTCGGCCCGCACACGGCCATGGACCTGACCGCCAACCGTGGCAAGCGCTCGCTGGTGCTCGACCTGAAAAACGCGACCGGGCGCGACCTGCTGGCGCGCCTGGCCGCACGTTGCGATGTACTGATCGAGAATTTCCGCCCCGGAGTCTGCGACAAGCTCGGGGTCGGCTATGAAGCGGTGTGCAAGTCCAACCCCAGGGTGCTGTACGTTTCGGTGAGCGCCTTCGGACTGCGCGGACCGGCGCGTGACCTGCCGGGCACCGATACGGTGGCGCAGGCCTTCTCGGGCATGATGATGCTCAATCGCGATGTCGATGGAGCGCCGCGGCCCACCGGCTTCCTGACGGCCGACTACGCCACCGCGCTGTACGCGTTTCAGGCACTCGCTGCCGCGCTTGCCGCGCGGCCCCACGAGACGGGCGGCCGGCACCTCGACATATCTCTCATGCAGGCAAGCGGCGCCCTGCTGGCAATGAAGATCGTCGAAGAGCATATCGAGGGCGGTCCCGCGCCCAAGCTGAACGCGCCGGCCGGCAGCTACAAGACCAGTGACGGCTGGATTGCCGTGACGCTCAGCAAGGAGTCGCATTTCGCGGCGATCTGCAACACCATTGGCCTGCCGCAACTCGCCGCCGACCCGCGCTTTGCGGATTTCCCGGCGCGTGCGCGCCATTTGGCAGAGCTTCTCCCGCCGATACGCGACGCCTTGCGCCAAAAGACCACGCATGAATGGCTCACCGCCTTCAGGGCGGCCGACGTGATCGCCGCTGAGGTCCACGACATCGCCGGCTGGCGCGCCGACCCGCAGGTGCAGGCGATGGGCCTCGTCGAGGAAGCGAAGCTCGCCGATGGGGCGACCGTGCCCTGGATCAATATTCCAGGCATGCTGCCCCGGGCGCCGCAGGATGCACGGCGGCACTGGCCGAAGGTCGGCGAGCATTCCGCCCAAATCCTGAGCGAGGTGCTGGGACTGGACGACAACGAGATTCAAGCATTGCGTGATGGCGGCGTTCTGCCAACACGCTAGGAGAAAGTCATGCATCGCATGCTTAAGACCCTGTTGGCCGCGGCGCTGGCCGCGCCACTCCTGGTACTGGCCCAGCCCTTCCCCAGCAAGCCAATCAGGATCATCGTGCCCTTCGGGGCCGGCAGCGGAACCGACATCCTGGCCCGCGTGGTCGGCGAGCGCATCGCCGAAACCCTGGGGCAACCCGTCGTGGCCGAGAACCGCGAGGGTGCCGGCGGCTTAGTCGGTGCACAGGCGACCCAGAAGAGCCCGGCCGACGGCTACACCATCATGATGGCGGCCAATCCGTTCGTGGTGGCGCCGCATCTGCAGGCCAGCCTCGCCTACGACGTCAACCGCGACTTCACACCGGTGGCCAAGATCGGCGTGCTGCCGATGGCGCTGGTGACTGCGGCGAATTCCCCGTATCGCTCGGTGTCCGAGCTCGTGGAGTTCGCGAAGGCCAACCCGGGCAAGTTGAACTACGCCAATTCGGGCAAGGGCTCGCCCAGCCACCTCGAGATGGAGCTCATCAAGCAGAGTCTCGGTTTGCAGATCCAGGACATTCCGTACAAGAGCGTCGGTCAGGCGATGACCGATACGCTGTCCGGACAGGTTGCGCTGTACTTCCCGACCGTGCCCGCAGCCTTTGCGCAATACAAGGCCGGCAAGCTGCGCATCCTGGCCGTGGGCGGTTCGCGGCGCTCGACGCAGGCGCCCGAGGTGCCGACGCTCGCCGAGGCGCTCGGCAAGCCGGGCTGGGAAGCCGCCGTCTGGTACGGCTTCGTCGGTCCTGCCGGCATGCCGCGCGAAGCCGTGACGCGACTGCAGGACGCGATCCTGAAGGCCATGGAGCATCCGGGCGCGCGCGAGCGCATCCAGAACGCCGGCACCGAGATCGAGACCGGCTCCGCCGAGGTCCTGGGAGCGCTGCTCAAGCGCGAGGACGCCAAGTGGAGCGCGCTGGTGAAGCAACTTGGCTTGAAGGCCGCCAATTGAGCGCGACCAAAAGCGCGGTGCACGCGCCGGGGTTCGAGGACTTTGTCGTCGGCGAATCATGGCGCACCTACCGCAGGACCGTCACGGAAGCGGACCTCTCCAATTTCACGCAGTTGGCCGGCCTCAACATGCCGATCTTCGTCGATGCCGATTGGGCGCAGAGGGAGGGCCCACACGGTGGCCGCATCGCGCCCGGGTTCCTGATCTGCACCTACTCCGCAGGCATGCTCGAAAGCGTGCTCGGTGCCAACACACTGGCCGGCCTGTCGATGGATGGCTTTCATTTCAAGATGCCGGTCCGCCCAGGCGATACGCTTTGTTGCGAAGTGATGATCGAGGGCGCAAAGCCGACCTCGGACGGCAAGCGCGGGGTACTCTCGCTGGCCGTGACGGTCCTCAATCAACGCGCGGAAGCGGTGCTCGTATACAAGACGCGCGTGCTCATGAAAATGCGCGCGGCGCACTGAGCGGCCGGCCGCGAGCCCGGCACTTCGGCATTTGCGACAGGTGCGCTGTCGCCATGAGTTCCATCCGCCAACTCGAGCCGGGTTGGCTCGCCTTGGGCGATTGACACAAATATGCCTAAAGAGACATAATTGTTTCGATGTTGAAACAGGATCGCAAACCCGTCAAATGGGTCGGTTCTGCCAAGCGCGATCTGGACGCAATGCCGGAGGACGTCAAAGACGTCTTTGGTCACGCGATCGACCTGGCGCAGGCCGGCGGCAAGCATCAGGACGCAAAGGTGCTGACCGGATTTGGGTCCGCAGGTGTTCTGGAAGTTGTCGAGGACCATCAGGGTGATGCCTATCGGGCTGTCTACACGGTCAGGTTCGCCGGTTGGGTCTATGTGTTGCATTGCTTCCAGAAGAAGTCCAAGAGCGGAATTGCGACCCCCAAGACCGATCTCGACCTGATTGACTCCCGCCTGAAAGCTGCAAGGCAGGATTTCGAAGCGTGGCAAGTACAGCGAGGCAAACGCTAATGAATAAAGCTCTGGAAATGGCCATTGTCGAAGGCAGTACCAATGTCTATGCCGACCTTGGCTACGCGGATCCCGCTGAGATGCAACGCAAATCCAGGCTTGCCGGCGAGATCGCGCGCGCGATCAAGGCGCGCCGCCTTACACAAGCCGATGCCGCAGCCTTGCTTGGCATCGACCAGTCAAAGGTCTCGCGCATCACTCGAGGCCAGTTTCGCGGTGTGAGCGAAGCCAAACTGCTGCAACTGGTGGCCAGGCTGGGACACGACGTGAAGATCGTCGTCGGCCCGGTGCGGCGCCGCGCAGGAAAGATCGAACTCCAGTTTGCTTGACCGGACCAGGGCTCCGCTGCGGTCAGCTGCGGCTGGAAGTCCAGGAGACTCGCCGATGACCGCAACGACGCAAGACAAAAGCTTGATCTGGACCGAGGTCGACTACGAGCGCGAAGGCAAGCAGGTCGGCTTCTTGCACCTGCCGCACTCGGTCACCCGCTCGGCCTACGGCACGATCCCGATCCCGATCGCGGTGATCCGCAACGGGGAGGGCCCGACGGTCTTCCTGATGGCCGGCAACCACGGCGACGAGTACGAGGGCCAGATCGTGCTGAACAAGCTGATCCGGTCGCTCGCGCCCGGGCAGATCCGCGGGCGCGTGATCATCCTGCCGGCGGCCAACCTGCCGGCGGCGATGGATGGCGCGCGCGTCTCGCCGGTCGACGGCGGCAACCTGAACCGCGCCTTTCCGGGCGATGCCAACGGCACGCCGACCTTTGCCATCGCGCACTACATCCAGACCGTGCTCTTCCCGATGGCCGACGTTCATCAAGACCTGCATTCGGGGGGGTCGTCCCTGGACATGCTGCCGTTCTGCTCGGCGCGGCTGGGCGCGGACGAAGACCTCAACGAGAGGGCGCTCGCAGCGCTGCGCGCCTTCGGCGCGCCGCTCAGCTTCGTGTGGTCCTATACGGCCGACCAGCGCCTTTCCTCAGCAGCAGCAGTAGCGCAAGGCCTGGTCGCGCTGGGCGGGGAATTCGGCGGGGGCGGGTGCGTTTCGGTCAGCGGACTCAAGCTGGTCGAGCGTGGCGTCAAGAATCTGCTGGCCCACGCCGGCGCGCTCAAGGACTGGAAGATCCAGAACGACGGCCCGACGCGCCTGGTCGAGTTGAAGGGCCAGGACTATTACGTCTACGCGCCCGAGGCGGGCCTTTTCGAACCCTTTTGCGAACTCGGCGACACCGTGGCCGCGGGCCAGCCCTGCGGCCAGGTGGTGTTTCCGGACAACCCCGCGCGCGACCCGGTCCTGTGCCACTTCAAGCGCGCCGGGCTCCTGGTTTGCAAGCGCCACCCCGGCCGGGTCGTGCGTGGTGACTGCGTGGCACACCTGGCGACGGACCGCTGACGGAAAAGCTTCAGGCCAGGTTGCAACGATGCGACCACAAGGCGACGGGCGGTCCCGTGATCGACTGCGGCCCGCGCTCGCCGAATAAAAACCGAAACAGACTCAGGCTGTCAGCGCGTCCCAACGGCGAATCCGGGACAGTGTTTCGTCCATCGACTCGCGTGCCGTCTCAGTATCGTAGTGACTTTGAAGGTTGATCCAGCTGTGTGCGTCGGTACCAAAGAACGCGGCCAGGCGCAACGCGGTGTCGGCAGTGATGGATCGGCGACCGGCCACAATTTCGCCGATGCGTCGCTGCGGAACGCCGATTTCCTTGGCAAGCCTGTACTGCGTGATACCCATCGGCTCGAGAAACTCGTGCAGTAGGATTTCACCCGGGGTCGCGAGCGGTACTTTGCGTGGCATGGTTATAGCTCACTCAGTGGTAGTCGACGATCTCGGCGCGCCAGGCATGCCCGTCACGCCATTCGAAGCAAAGCCGAAACTGGTCGTTGATCCGGATGCTCCATTGCCCTTTGCGGTCGCCCTTCAGTTGTTCCAGTCGATTTTGCGGTGGCACGCGCAGAAACTCCAGTGACGCTGCGGCGTTAAGCAGCTGCAGCTTGCGAATCGCAACAATCGAAATGTTGGCGAAACGTGCGACGCGCCGTCCGTTGAACAGGTGTTCAGTGTCCGCGCACTTGAAAGACTGAATCACAGAGACATACTAACGCATCAGGATACTATCGTCAATGGAAAGTATGAGGCAATATGTCAAGCAGTTGCCGGACAGCACGCCATGGCGCGCGATCATCCCTGGGAAACCTGCTCAATATCCGGCCGTTCCCAAGAGCGCGGCGTCAATGGCGCGCGCGAGCTTGTCGACCAGTTCGTCCATTTGCGCGTCGGTGACGATGTAGGGCGGCGCGATGAGGATGTGGTCGCCGTGCACGCCATCGATGGTGCCGCCCATCGGGTAGCAAAGTAGCCCCGCCTCCAGGGCGGCAGCCTTGATGCGCGCGTGGATTTTCCGCGCCGGATCGAAGGTGCGTTTGCTGGCCCGATCCTCGACCAGTTCGATGCCCCAGAAGAGTCCACGCCCGCGGATGTCGCCGACATGCGGATGCTCGCCGAAGCGATCTCGCAGCCGCGCCTCCAACGTCGGGCCCAGCATTCGCACCCGCTCAACCAGTCCGCGCTTGCGCAGCTCCTGCTGAACTGCCAGCGCCCCGGCGCAGGCAGTTGCATGGCCAAGGTAGGTGTGGCCATGCTGAAACGCGCCCGACCCGCGGCTCAACGCATCGTGAATATGACCTTGGACCAAGGCAGCACCGATCGGCTGATAGCCTCCTCCCAACCCCTTGGCGACGCAGACGATGTCGGGCACAACACCTTCCTGCTCGCAGGCGTAGAGCGTGCCGGTGCGACCCATGCCGCACATGACCTCGTCCGCGATCAAGAGGATGCCGTGACGATCGCAGACTTCGCGCACCAGGCGAAAGTACTCCGGCACCGCGGGCACGGCGCCGAGGGTGGCGCCGACCACCGGCTCGGCCACGAACGCGATCACCGACTCCGGCCCGAGGCGCTGGATTTCGGCCTCCAGTTCCTGCGCCAGCCGCCGGGCGTAGGCCGCCGTCGTCTCGCCTGGCTTAAGGCCGCGGTACTCGTAGCAGGGGGAGACGTGGGTCACCGCCATCAATAGCGGCTCGAACTGCCGCCGCCGCGCCATGTTGCCGCCCACCGCGAGCGCACCCAGGGTGTTGCCGTGATAACTCTGCAGGCGCGCGATCATGTGCCTGCGCTGCGGCTGGCCGATCTCGAGGAAGTACTGGCGCGCTAGCTTGAGCGCAGCCTCCATCGCCTCCGAGCCGCCGGAGACAAAGAACACGCGCTCGAACCCCGGCGGCGCATGGCGCACCAGATCGTCGGCCAGTGCCTCGGCGGGCGCACTGGAGAAGAACCCGGTATGCGCGTAGGGCATGCGGTCAAGCTGCGCCTTGATCGCATCGATCACCGCGCGGTCGGAGTGCCCGAGGCAGGACACCGCCGCGCCGCCGCTGCCGTCCAGGTAGCGCTTGCCATCCGCGTCGATCAGGTAGCAGCCGTCGGCCGCGACCACGATCGGGGGGCTTGAGCGCGAGTTGCGGTGCAGGACGTGGGTCATGGCGAGCCTTCGGAGCGAGGGACGATGAATGAGGTTAGACGAATGCAGCACCGCCCGGGCAGTGTCCGGTTTGCAGTGTGTGAGGCGGGGTCAGATAAATACGGTCTATGTACAGATCTGAAATCCATTCGCCTGCTAAGCTGGGCCCGAGCAAAAGACATGATTGGCAACGGGAAAGTGCATGGCGCCCGCGACAACAAAAAAAATACTGTTCATGGCGCTGCAAGACGCACCTGCCGTGCATGCCCGCAGATCCCGACTGATTTTGTTGATCTGCAGTTGGGGGCTGATCGTGGCCGGATTGCTCTGGGGCATCTATTTTTCCTCACAAGCCAATTGGTCAATTGTCGGGATGGACATTGGCCTTTTGTGCGTCGGCATCTTGTCGTTGTGGATGATTCACGCAGGACGATTGGTCCGATCCACCCTGCTCATGAATGCGACGCTGTTCCTGGTGTTGGTCTTCATGGCGCTTTTTCTTGACCTGCCCAATGGCAACGCACCACGGACCGTCCAGTTTTATCTGATTCCGCTGGCGGTGGCCACCTACCTGCTGCTCAAGGGCAAGCGCCCCTGGCTGCGACACGGCCCGCCCGCGCTGTGCCTGCTGACTGTCGTGATCCTGTCCAGTTCAACCTTTGGCATTGCCACTTCCATGGCGATCCCGGACAGCATCAGGACCACTGGCGGGTGGTTCAATAGCGCTCTGGCGATGGCGATTCTCTACGCGCTGCTGGTGGTCTTCTTTGGCGACATCGATCGCATGGAGACCCAGCTTCAGCGCGTGAACAATCGTTTTGTCGAACTTGTCAGCAGCATGTTCCCCAAGCGCATTGCCGAGCGGGTGCTTTCAACCGGCCAGGCGTTCGCGGAGCGGCACGGCAACTGTTCGATCCTGTTTGCCGACATCGTGGGATTCACGCCGCTTGCCGCCAGGCTGCCTCCGGACGAACTCGTCAAGTTGCTCTCGGAAATCTTCGCGCGCTTCGATCAGAGTGTCGAGCAATTCGGCCTCACGAAAATCAAGACCATCGGCGATGCCTACATGGTGGCCGCCGGCGTTCCGGATCCGGACAGCCAACACGCCCGCAAGCTCGTCGAATTCGCGCAAAGGATGCTGGAGATAGTGCGGGACCTCGACGATGTCGATCTTCGTATCGGCATTGCTTCAGGGGAAGTCGTGGCCGGCGTGATCGGCCACTCGCGCCAGGTCTATGACGTGTGGGGCGACGTGGTGAACATGGCCTCGCGCATGGAGTCCCATGGCTTGACAGGGCGCATCCAGGTTTCGCAGGACACCTATGATTTGACCAGGCACCTGTTCGATTTCGAAGAACGCAGCGAAGTGGCAATCAAGGGAAAGGCAGGGGTACATAAAGCGTACCTATTGAAGGCGCAAATTGGCTGAAGCGAAAAAAGCTTGTCGATCAAGCGGTCCCGCAAGCCTGTTCTGACCGGACTCGTCTGTACGACGATGCGTGCGCGAGGTCGAACTTGCGCAATCTTGCCGCCCCTGTGTGGCGCCTTGGCGTCGCTTAATCTGAGCTGCCAACGGCTGCCCGACCTCCCCGAAGGGGCATTGAATTGTCGTTGAATCCGCCGCGATCGCGTCGGCCGCTACGCCGGCAGCCGCGCCTCCTCCACCGCATGGCAGGCCACGCGCACACCGGCAAACTCGCGCAAGCCCGGCGCCTCGCTGCGGCAGCGCGCATCGGCAAAGGGGCAGCGCGGATGAAAGGCGCAGCCGGTTGGCGGATCGAGTGGATTGGGCACCTCGCCCTGCACCGGCACGCGCGCGGCGCCGGTGCCGCCCATCTTCGGCACCGCGGCCAAGAGCATGCGCGTGTAGGGATGGCGCGGACGTTCGAAGAGTTCGCGCTTGTCCGCCAGTTCCACCAGCCGTCCCAGGTACATGACGCCCACCTGGTCGCTCATGTGGCGCACCACGGCCAGGTTGTGGCTGATGAAGAGGAAGGTGAGGCCGCGCTCGCGCTGCAGGTCCTGCATGATGTTTAGCACCTGCGCCTGCACGCTCACGTCGAGCGCCGAGGTGGGCTCGTCGCAGACCAGGAACTCGGGCTCCGTGGCGAGCGCGCGCGCTATCGACAGGCGCTGGCGCTGGCCGCCGGAGAACTGGTGCGGATACTTGGCGCTGTCGTCGGCCGACATGCCCACCGAGCGCAGGAGCGCGGCGACGCGCTCGGCCAAGCGCGCGCGGTCGGTCTCGATGCCATGCTCGCGCAGCGGCTCGGCGACGATGTCGGCAACGCGCCAGCGCGGGTTGAGGCTGGCGTAGGGATCCTGGAAGATCATCTGGATGCGCCGCCGCAGGGCGAGGCCCGCGGCTGTGTCGTAGGTCGCGTGCGCGTCGACACCGTCGAAGAGAAAGCGGCCGCGGCCGGGACGGTACAGGCCCACCAGCAGGCGCGCCACCGTGCTCTTGCCGCAGCCCGATTCGCCCACCAGCGCAAGCGTGGTGCCGCGCGCGATTCCGAAGCTCACGCCGTCGACCGCGCGCAGGAGGCGCCGCGGCGTGCGTTCAATGACGCGGTTGAGCCAGGGCGGCGAGACGTCGAAGGCACGCGCCAGGTCGACGGCCTCGACAAAAGGCCGTGCGTCCTGCGCGGGCGATGCCATGGCGGCAGGCGTGCTCATGCGCGCCCCTCCGCGGCATGCAACCAGCAGGCGGCGCGGGTCGCGCCGGCGGCCATCAGCTCGGGGCGCTCGGCCGTGCAGCGCCCCCACTGCTTCTCGCAGCGCGGATGGAAGGCGCAGCCCGTGGGGATGGCGGTCAGGCGCGGCATGGCGCCGGGTATCTGCGCCAGGCGCTCGCGCGCCGCGCCGGCCACCTCCGGAATGCAGCGCATGAGGCCGGCCGTGTAGGGATGCGCCGGCGCACGGATCACCTCGCCCACCGGGCCGATCTCGGCCACGCGCCCGGCGTACATCACCGCCACGCGATCGCAGGTCTCGGCGATCACGCCCATGTCGTGGGTGATCAGCATCACCGCGGCCGAATGCTTGCGGCACACCGACTTGAGTAGCGTGATGATCTGCGCCTGGATCGACACATCCAGCGCGGTGGTCGGCTCGTCGGCGACGATCAGCCGCGGCTCGGCGGCGAGTGCCAGCGCGATCACGACGCGTTGGCGCATGCCGCCGGAGAACTGGTGCGGAAAGTGGTCGAGGCGCTCGGCCGCGGCCGGGATGCCGGTGTCGGCGAGCAGCTGCGCGGCGCGCTCACGCGCCGCCGCGGCGCTCATCGGCAGATGCGTGAGGATGGTCTCGGTCAACTGCCGGCCGACACTGTAGAGCGGGTTGAGCGAGGTGAGCGGGTCCTGGAATATGGCGCCGATGCGCCGGCCGCGAATCTGGCGCATGGCGGATTCGGGCAGGTTGTCGATGCGCTCCCCCTCCAACCGTATCTCACCGGCAACGATGCGGCCCGGCGGCTCGATGAGCCCGATGATGGCAGCTCCGGTGAGCGACTTGCCGGCGCCCGATTCGCCCACCACTCCCAGCACCTCGCCGGGGGCGATGTCGAAGGACACACCGTCGAGCGCGCGCAGCGTGCCGTGACGGGAGGTGAACTCCACCGTGAGGCCGCGCACCTCGAGCAGGTTGGCCATCAGTTAAGCCTCGGGTTCAGCGCGTCGCGCAGCCAGTCGCCCAACAGGTTCACCGACAGCGCAATGGCCACCAGCATCAAGCCGGGAAAGATGGTGATCCACCATTCGCCGGAGAAGAGGTAGTCGTTGCCGATGCGGATCAGCGTCCCGAGCGAGGGCGTGGTGGGCGGCATGCCCACGCCTAAGAAGGACAGCGTGGCCTCGGTGATGATCGCGGAGGCAATGTGGATGGTGCCCAGCACCAACACCGGCCCCAGCACGTTGGGCAGAACGTGGCGGCGCATGATGCGCGCGGCCGGCACCCCGGTCACGCGCGCGGCCTGCACGTATTCCTTGTTGCGTTCCACCAGCGTGGAGCCGCGCACGGTGCGCGCATACTGCACCCAGCCGGTCAAGGTGATGGAGACGATGAGGACGCCAAAGGCCAGCGTCTCGTGCGAGTTCGGGAACACCGCCCGCCCCACCCCGGCGATGAGCAGCGCGATGAGAATGGGCGGGAAGGACAGCATCACGTCGCACAGGCGCATCAGGAAGGCATCCACCCAGCCACCCAGGTAGCCTGCGGCCAGGCCCAGCGCCACGCCCAGCAGCACCGACAGCATGACCGAAGCGAACCCAACGGCCAGCGAGATGCGCGCGCCGTAGATGAGCGCAGAGAGAATGTCGCGCCCCTGGTCGTCGGTGCCGAGCAGAAAGGCCCAGCGCCCCTCGGCTTGCCAGGCCGGCGGCAGGCGCGCGTTGCCGAGCTCGAGTGTGGCCAGATCGAAGGGATTGTGCGGTGCCACCCAGGGCGCGAAGACAGCGCAGAAGAGGCACAGCGCCGCGACCGCCGCCGCGGCGATCGCTGTGGGCGAATGCCTGAAACTGTAGCCCACGTCGCTCGCAAACCAGCGCTGCAAAGCCGCGATCATCGTCTTAGTGGCCGGCGGGCCGCTCCATGCGCAGGCGCGGATCGACTGCGAAATAAAGCAGGTCGACCGCCAGGTTGATGACCACGAAGATGAGCGCGACTAAGCACAGGTAGGCCGCCATGACCGGCACGTCGGCGAAGCTCACCGCCTGGATGAACAACAGGCCCATGCCCGGCCACTGGAATACCGTCTCGGTGATGATGGCGAAGGCGATCAGTCCGCCCAGCTGCAGCCCGGTGATGGTGATCACCGGAATGAGCGTGTTCTTGAGCGCATGGCCGAAATGCACCGCGCGGTCGGACAGGCCGCGCGCGCGCGCGAACTTGATGTAATCCGTACGCAGGACCTCGAGCATCTCGGCGCGCACCAGGCGCATGATGAGCGTCAACTGGAAGACGGCCAAGGTCACCGCGGGCAGGGTCACATGGTGCCAGCCCTTGGCGGTCAAGAGGCCGCTGGTCCACCAGCCGATGCGCACGACTTCGCCGCGGCCGAAACTCGGGAACCACCCGAGCTGCACCGCGAAGACCAGGATCAGCATGATGCCGATCAGGAAGGTCGGTAGCGAAACGCCGATGAGCGAGGCCGCCATCGCAATCTGGCTTGCGAAGCTGCCGCGCTTGAGCGCCGCGAACACGCCAAGCGGAATGCCGACGGCCAGGGCCAGCACGGCCGCGACAAACACCAGTTCGAGGGTGGCCGGCAGGCGTTCGACAAAGAGCGTGGAGACACGCGTCCCCTGGCGCAGGCTGATGCCGAACTCGCCCTGCAGCGCATTGGCCGCGAAGTGCCAGAACTGCACGAAGAAGGGCTGATCGAGGCCGAGCTCGGCGCGCACGCGCGCGATCTCTTCCTGGGTGGCGTCCTGCCCGAGTAGCGACAACGCCGGGTCGCCGACGTACTGGAACAGCGAGAAGGCCACCAGCCCGACCACCAGCATGACGACGAACGCCTGTCCCAGGCGCCGCAGGATGAACGCCAGCAGCATGCAGGTGGTCTAGTGGCCGGTCACGGATTGAGGCAGAGGCATGGCGCGGAAGAAGGCCCGCCGGCAGACGCCGGCGGGCCCCTTCGCTGCGATTCGGCCGATCAGTTCACCTTGATCAGGCGCCAGTCGAGCCGGTTGTCGGCGCGGTGCACCACGTCGACGTTCTTTTTCAGCGCCCAGGGAATCACCTGGTTGTGTAGCGGCAGGTAGGCCACGTCCTCGTTGGACATCGCCAGGGTGCGGGTGAGGAGCTGGGTGCGCAGCGCCAGATCGGTCTCTTTCTTGGTGCGCTCCACGAGCGCGTCGACCTGCGGGTTGCTGTAGCGGCCGACGTTGTAGTTGCCGTCACCGCCTGCGCCGACGCTACGCAAAAGCGACTGCGTGGAGTACAGCGCGTCGAAGGTGGGTACGCCCCAGCCCAGCATGTAAATGCTCGCCTCGTAGCGCTGGATCATGGGGAAGTAGGTCGCCAGCGGCTGGGTGCGCAGCTTGGCCTTCACGCCGATCTTGGCCCACATCGCCGTCACTGCCTGGCAAATCTGCTCGTCGTTGATGTAGCGGTTGTTGGGGCAGGCGAAATCGACCTCGAAGCCGTCCGGATAACCGGCGTCGGCCAGGAGCTTCTGCGCCGCCTTCACGTCATGCGGCAGGCGCTTGTGGACGTCCTTGGTCCAGCCGGTCACCTGCGGTGCCACCATGGCGCCGGTGGCCTGTCCCAGGCCGCGCAGGGTCACGCGTGTAATGGCATCGATGTCGATGGCCTGATAGAGGGCCTTTCTCACGCGCACGTCCTTGAGCGGGTTCTTGCCCTTGACGTTGCTGCCGGGCAGTTCGCTGCGGTGCTGGTCCATGCCCAGGAAAATGGTGCGGTTCTCGACGCCGTCGATCACCTTCAACTTGGCGTCGGAGCGGATGCGCGCCAGGTCCTGCGGGCTCGGGTCGAGCACGAAGTCGACTTCGCCGGAGAGCAGCGCCGCCATGCGCGTGGCCACCGAACGCACCGGCGTGTAGATGATCTCGGTGACATTGCCCTCGGACTTGCCCCACCATGCCGGGTTCTTCGCCAGCACCGAACGCTGGTCGGGCTGCCATTGCTTGAGCATGAAAGGCCCGGTGCCGTTGGTATTGCGGTGGGCGAAGTTCTCGTCCTGCGTTTTGATGTCCTTGGGCACCATGGAATTGTTCTTTTCCGCCCAGGCGCGGCTCATCATGCGCAGCTCGGTGAGCTGATTGAGCAGCACCGGATTGGGACTTTCGGTAAAGACGTCGACGGTGTTGGCGTCGACCTTCTCGACCTTGGTGATGCCCTGGGCGTAGACGGTGAAGTTGGAGGTCTTGGCCATGGCGCGCTGCAGGGAAAACACCGCATCATCAGCGCCAAACGACGTGCCGTCGTGGAACTTCACGCCGGAGCGCAACGTGAAGCGCATCTGCGTCGGACTCACCTGCTTCCAGGCGGTCGCCAGCACCGGTTCGACCTTGAAGGTGCGGCTGTTGTAGTACACCAGCGACTCGTAGACCGCAGCGTGGATGCCGTTGGCCAGAGCGTTGTTCTGCGAGTGAATGTCCCAGGTGGGCAGGTCGCTGGCACTGGTCCAGCGGAAGGTCTTGGACTGCACGCCGGCAGCGGCAAGGGCGATCACGGCGGCGAGCGCCACGTGACGGAATTTCATGAATGTCTCCTTCAGTCGGGTCGAAGAGGGGCCGGTCAGGCCATCAACACCAAAGCGGCATTTTGTCAGGAATCGGCCGCGCATTGGCTCTTCGCGCGGCCATGGGCCCGCGCGGCGGAGATTCCAATGCGGCGACTGCTAGAGCACGCCGTGGCGGCGGAATACCTCGCTCAAGGGATGACCGGCGCGCAGCTCTTCCAAGGTGTTGCGCTCGCCTTCGATTTTCTCGAAAGCCAGGCGCAGGACCTCGCCTTCGGCGGCACGCGGAATCACCACCACCCCGTCGGCGTCGCCGCAGACAAGGTCCCCGGAGGCGACCTCGACACCGGCACAGCGAATCGGCACGTCGATGGCCACGACCTTGCCGCGCCCCTTGGAATCCAGTGGTGCGATGCCGCCATGAAAGACCGGAAATCCCATGGCGCGGATGGCCCGCACGTCACGCACGCAACCGTCCATGAGCGCCCCGGCGGCGCCGCGCACCCGCGCTGCAGTCGAGAGCAGCTCACCCCAGGGACCGACGCGCGCCGGATTGGCGCAGGCGAACACCGGGATCTCGTCTGGCGCCAGGCCGTCGACCAGTTGCATCTCCAGTTCGTAGGGATTCTCGCCAGGCTCGACGTGAAACACCTCCAGGTAGGCGGCAGTGCGCGCCCGGCCGACCATGAAAAGGGATTCGTCCAGGGGGCGTATGCGCGCAGGCAGGGCCTGCTCACGGAAGCCGGCTGCGTCCAGGCAGTCGGACAGTACCGAGACAAAGAGGCGCTTGCGAATCTCGTCAAGCGAGACAGTGGTCATGGGCGTACCTGCGGGTCAAGAGGGGGTCAAATGCCCCCGGTCGGCGCTCAGTGTGCCAGAGCCGCCACCGCGCGTTCGACTTCGCAAAGCGAGAGGTCGTCGATGCCGTGTTCGCGCAGTCCCGTGAGAGTGCTCGACAGGTAGTCGGCACAGTGCCCGTTGAGCCCGGTCGCGCCGGCGATGTGGCGCGCGGCTTCGGGTGTGGCGATGCGTCCGGCGTAACTGCTGCTGCTTTGGTTGACCACAAAGGCGATCGCAGGCACCGCGCCTAATGCGGTGCGCGCCTTGACCCAGGTCGGGCAATAGGACCCCATGACCATCTCGCGGCGCCACAAGAGACGCAGCTCGTCACGCACATGGGCCGCCTCGATGCGGTAGACCAGGCCGGCGCAAGAGCCGCCGCGATCCAGGCCCAGCACCAGGCCGGGCTGTTGCGGCGTGCCGCGGCCGATGCGCGACCACAGGCACAAGGAGCGATGAAAGCCGTACACCCTCGCGACCCGCTTGTCGGCGAACGGGAACAGCGGGTTCCAGATCAGCGATCCATACGCGAAGACCCAGACGTCGCCTGGCGGCACCTGACGCAGGGTGGCTTCCACTGAACGGTTCAGCTGCGCATTGCTCCACATCTTGATGCCCAGTTCGGTACCGAGCATGCGGCGCCGCAAGGAGCCGTTGATGAGGTCGTCGCGGCACAACGGGCGACCGAAGTGGGGATGGCGTGCGGGCGCGCTCATGACCGGTTCAACGCAAGAGCCGTGCCGCAGGCCGACACGGACTGCTGCCGCACGGCGAGTCGACCCGATCATCCCAATTTGCACGGCACAGCTCCCGGCCCGGAATACCAACTCCCGCCATCATGCTCGATGGCTGACCAGCGGAAAGGGACGAAAAGGGCCACGGAAGGGCTACAGACATCCGACGGCAGCCCTCAGGGTGGCTGTTGCAGGAAGGCTTGGCGCGCCCGGCGCGAGTCGAACGCGCGACCCTTGGCTTCGGAGGCCAATACTCTATCCACTGAGCTACGGGCGCCTTGCAGTGCAGTGCGCATTATATCGCGGCAGCCTGCGCCAACGTCCAAAGGGACAAATGCCGATGCCGCGTCACGCTATAATTCTGGGTTTGTCGCCGCTTGTACAACCTCAAGGTGCGGCGCGGAAGCTTCATCGAAAGGACGCTCCGTGAGCGAAGACCATCAACACGAAACACCGATCAAGACTTGGCAGCAGCTTGTCGTCGTCATCGTCCTGTCCTTTGTCGTCCCCATCACCCTGATCGGTTTTCTGGTCTCCTACGTGACCGGGGGCAAGAAAATCGACAGCCAGGGCCTGGCCGTCAAGCCGGAATCGGTGGCTGAGCGCATCCGCCCGGTGGCGGCGGTCAACTTGAGGGATGCAAACGCGCCCAAGGTTTTCCTGTCCGGCGAGCAGGTGTACCAGCAGTTCTGCAAGAACTGCCACGAGGCCGGCGTCGCCAATGCGCCAAAAATGGGCGACAAGACCGCCTGGGCGCCGCTGATCAAGGAAGGCCTTGACACCATCCTGGCCGACGCGATCAAGGGCGTGCGCGGCATGCCGGCACGCGGCGGCAACCCCGACCTCTCCGATTATGAAATGGCGCGCGCCGTGGTCTACATGGCCAATGCTGCGGGCGCCGGATTCAAGGAGCCGGCTGCTCCGGCTGCTCCGGCCGCGCCGGTAGTGGCCAAGGAAGCGCCAGCGGCAGCTGCAGCCCCCGCCGCAGCTGCGGCGCCGGTCCCCGCAGTCGCGCCGGTTGTCGTGGCCGCTGCAGCGCCGGCGGCCGCCGCCGGCGTCCCCGGCAAGGCCTTGTACGAAAGCGCCTGCATGGCATGCCACGCCGCCGGGGTCGCCAACGCTCCCAAACTGGGCGACAAGGCCGCTTGGGCACCGCGCTTGTCCGGAGGCAAGGATGCGTTGTATGCCGCCGTGATCAAGGGCAAGGGCGCCATGCCGCCCAAAGGTGCAGCGATGACGTCTTCGGATGCCGACATCAAGTCCGCGGTCGACTTCATGCTCGCTTCGGTCAAGTAGGCCTCGCCACCGGCGTACAGCGGCACCCTCAAGGGTGCCGTTTTTGTTTGGTGCCCCAAGCCAATAGCGGGCTGCGACGATCGGCTGGCAGATCTAGGCGTGCCACCGCGATGGATAGCGCTCGCCTTCAGATGACCAGCGGATCAACCTCGACATGCCAGCGCACGGACGAGGGCGCATTGGCCGACAGCCACTCGACCCAGCGGGTCAGGAAGGCCTGCAGGTGTGGCCGCGATCTCGACTCGACCATCAACTGCGCACGCTCGACATCCTTGAGGCGCGTGATAAGCATGGGCACCGGATCGTAGATGGTCACGCCCTGGCCCATGGGTGCGGCCGCTTCTGCGGCACTCGTCAGGAAACCCAATGCCGCATCCAG
This sequence comes from Burkholderiales bacterium, assembly GCA_046160545.1. GTDB lineage: Bacteria > Pseudomonadota > Gammaproteobacteria > Burkholderiales > JAEUOS01 > JAEUOS01. Next base: position 915 of record JBJXGS010000324.1, on the reverse strand, counting down.
GCCCCGCGCCTCGGCGCGCAGCATCGCCTGATAGCCGGCCGGGGGCAGGCCGGCGGCCTCCCGCTCGGCCAAAAGCCGCGCGGCAAAGCGGTCGTAGTCGCCCGACAACAGCGCCTGGAATAGCGGATGGCCGGACTGCCGCGTCTGGATCAGCACCAGACCGGGCTTGTCGGCGCGGCCGGCTCGGCCAGCGACCTGGGTCATTTGGGCAAACAGCCGCTCGGAGGCACGAAAGTCCGCCGAGAGAAGGGCCGCGTCGACGTTGAGCGCGGCAACCAGCGTGAGGTTCTTGAAGTCGTGGCCCTTGGCGAGCATCTGCGTACCCACCAGTATGTCTGCCTCCCCCGCGTGCACCTGGTCCAGCAAGGCTTCGGCACTTCCCTTGCGGGCGGTGGAATCGCGGTCCACGCGCAGCACGCGAGCCGCGGGATAGGCCTCGGCCAGGCGCGCCTCGAGGCGCTGGGTGCCTTGGCCATAGCCGCGAATGTCCACATTGCCGCAGGTCGGGCAGCGCTCGTGGACTGGCTCGAAATGCCCGCAGTGATGGCAGCGCAAGGTCCCCCCCGTGGTCTGGCCGCGGGCTCTATGCATTACCAGATAAGCAGTACAGCGAGAGCAAGCACTCACCCAGCCACAGCTGGCGCAACTCAGGACCGGTGCGTAACCGCGCCGATTCAGGAACAGGAGGCTTTGCTCTCCGCGCGCGAGGCGCTCGGCGATGGCCGACCAGATGGTCGTGGCAACCCCGTGGTTCTGCGGCTCGCTGTTCAGGTCAAGCAGGCGAATGGTCGGCAATACTGCGTCAGTCACCGCCCGGCGCAGGATGCGCAGGCGCTCGTAGCGACCGCTCGTGGCGTGGGCGAAGGTTTCCAGCGAAGGTGTCGCGCTACCCAGAATCACCGGCACCTGTTCCAG
>JBJXGS010000323.1:0-6827 GCA_046160545.1 Burkholderiales bacterium | reverse complement strand
CCAGGCCATTGCCTGGGACGTCGGGCACATGCGCGTATCCGTTCTTGACCAGGTACGGCTCGGCCAGAATCGGTTGCCCCCAATCGCTCCACTCCAGCCAGTCGGCGGTTTCGCTCACGCGCAGCAGTTGCGCCGAAACCACCGGATAGAGATGGCTGGAAAGCGGCAGGCCGGCCGCGCCGGCGATTGCGGCGGCACGCATCCAGCCGGTGACACCGCCAATGCGCATCAGATCGGGCATGTAGAGGTCGGCCGCGCCCGCCTTGACGGCCTTGTAGAACTCGCGCGGACCGTAGATGTTCTCGCCGATCTGGATCGGCGTCTTGATCTCGCGCGCTATTTGCGCGTAGCCGTCGATGTTGTCGTACACGATGGGCTCTTCAAACCAGTACAGCCCCTGATCGTCCAGGGCGTGCATGCGCTGCAGCGCCTCGCCGAAGCTCATGCCCTGGTTGAAGTCGGTCATGATCTGTATATCGTCGCCCACCGCGTCGCGAACCAGGCGTATGGCCTTAAGGTCATCCTTGACCGAAGGCCGGCCGAGGCGCATCTTGATCGCCTTGAAGCCGCCGTCCTCGACGAGCGACTTTGCCTCCGCAGCGAGGGTCCCCAAGGGGCTCAGCCACAATCCGTTGGTGTTGTAGGCGCGGATCGGCCCCGGGCTGCCGCCCAACAGGCCCGCCAGCGGCAAACCGGCGGCGCGCGCGAGCGCATCCCAGATCGCCATATCCAGTCCCGCTAAGGCGATCAGGGTAATCCCGTCGCGCCCATTCAGGTGCAGGGTTTTCATCGCCTCGCCGTATACGTCGAGGGGCCCGATGCGCTTGCCCTTGAATTGCAGGGCGATACTTTCGATCATCGCGACTATCGCCCCGCAGTATTTCTGCACATAGGGTTCGAGCAGGCCGCGGCCGACGACGCCTTCGCGCGTTTGCAGGTCGATGCAGATCAGCGGCCAATGGGTAAATTGACCCACCTTGGCCACGATCGGGCGGCGTAGCGGAACAGAGACCGTCCTGATTCGCACGCTCTTGAGCGTCAACGAAATTTGCGACTGTTCGCGCTCGGGCATCTTGATTGCGCTCCTTATCGTGCCCTAGCGGTACGCATCAAAGACAACCAGAGTGCGCGCTTCAATGCTCTCGCGCGGGATGAAGTCCTCTGGACAGGTCGGGTTCTGAAAACCGGTGTGCGCCATGAAGCGCGCACGACCGTCGGTGCGCGAGTCGAAGCATTTGAGCAGCAACACTTCTTCCGGCTGCATTTCCGAAACGTAGTACCAGCGGTGCGACGGGTTGTGGCGTACCGAGTAGATCTCGCCAGAATGGCGCGGCGTGGTCAGGTCGTCGTGGCCGTAGTGCTGGATCTCGGTTTCGACGAAATCCTCAGTGCGCACGCTGCGCACATCGCATACGCCGAGCAGGTTGTCCCGTACGGGACCCACGATCGGACGCCAGAGGTTGACGAAAGCGAAGTGACGATCTGCAAGGTCCATGCGACCCGCCGCTGCCAGGATATCCCGCTGCCGCTTCGGCCCGGAACGCTCGGTGTAGTCGTTGTGAACCTGTTCGGCGGGCAAGCGCACTTCGGGGTCGCCGCGCGCCGCGCGCGCTGCGCTGCGCACGTTGTGGTCGAAGGTGATGACCTCCAGCGCGCCGGTGAACTTGCGCACCGCCGCTGCGACTTCCGGGTAGTAGCGCGCCCGCACCTCAGATGCGTCGTAGTGGCCCACGAAAGCGCTGGGCGAGGTGTGCAGCGCAAAGCCGCACTCGTCCAGGCGGAACTCCGCAACCTGCAGCCGCATGTCGTGCATGTCGACCATCTGCTGCACCTCCGCCGGACGAACGGAATCGATGCCGGGCGGATAAATGCGCACCTGAACCGGCCCGTCGGACGCGGCGAGATATTTCAGTGACGCCTGGAAGGCGCCGGCGCGAACTGTCGTAGGCCGGGAAGCCAATGGTGAAGCGGTATGCATCGATGTCTCCACGTGGAGTCGTCGCCGACGCGGGCTACAGGGTGCGAGCCAGCGAGCAATCGGGGCCGTCGAGTTTAACCACGCTTCGGCGAATTCGAAAGTGCTGCCGATTCTTCCCTTTTGCGGCCGATCCACGCTCAGCCCTGAACCTGCGCGAGTGATGCAGGGAAATCGCGTACATTGCCGCTCGATTCACACCGGCTTTTCTCTTCAACCGATTTATCGAGACACCATGACCGCTCCGATTCCACGCACTGCCCTGCAACTTCGCTCTTTGATCCGCCGCAATGGCGAGCTCGAGATCTCACTGGCCGAGGTCGAGGTCCCGGAACCGGCCGCGGAGGAGGTTTTGGTGCGCATCGAAGCCACACCGATCAACCCTTCCGACCTGGGCCTTTTGTTCGGCGCGGCCGACATGGGCACCGCCAAGCAGTCGGGCAGCGCCGAGCGCCCGGTGATCAGCGCGCAGGTGCCCGAGAAGGCCCTCAAGGCCATGGCTGCGCGACTGGACCAGTCGATGCCGGTGGGCAACGAAGGTGCGGGTGTTGTTGTCAAGGCCGGCAGCGCCCCTGCTGCCCAGGCTCTGCTGGGCAAGAAAGTCGCGATCATTGGCGGCGCAATGTATGCGCAGTACCGCAGCATCAAGGCCGCGCAATGCCTGCGCCTGCCGGATGATGCGACGCCGGCCGACGGCGCCAGCTGTTTCGTCAATCCGCTCACCGCCCTGGGCATGGTGGAAACCATGCGCGCCGAGGGCCACAGCGCCTTGGTGCACACCGCGGCGGCGTCGAACCTGGGGCAGATGCTCAACCGCATCTGTCTCAAGGACGGGATTGCGCTGGTCAATATCGTGCGCAAACAGGAGCAGGTCGATCTGCTCCGGGCGCAGGGCGCCAAATTCGTCTGCAACACCGGATCCCCCGAGTTCATGGCCGAGTTGACCGAAGCCCTCGTCGCCACCGGCGCGACAATCGCGTTTGATGCCACTGGCGGCGGCAGGCTGGCTGGGCAGATCCTGACCTGCATGGAAGCGGCGCTAAGCCGCAAGGTCACCGAATACAACCGCTACGGAACGTCGATCCACAAGCAGGTCTATCTTTACGGCACACTCGATACCTCGAATACCGAAATCGTGCGCAACTTCGGTTTTTGCTGGGGGATGGGCGGCTGGCTGCTTTTCAACTTCCTGGGCAAGATCGGCCCCGCCGCGGCGCAGAAGTTGCGTGAGCGCGTGGCGGCGGAGTTGAAGACCACCTTTGCCAGCAGCTATTCGCACGAAGTCTCGCTGGCCGGCGCATTGCAGATGCAGGCCATCTCGGTCTATGGCAAGCGGGCTACCGGGGCCAAGTACCTGATCAATCCGAACCAGGGTATCGCGGGGTAACTTGCGGGCTGTGCCTGCACGAAGCGTTCGCGGCGAACCTGCTGCCGCATTTGGAAACACTGGCGGCGCAAGCTTGAGTCGCCTGGGCCGCCTCGATCAAGCAGCGCTGGCCACGGCCCGGGTACTCTGAGACTTCAGTCGCGGCGCCTGCCCAGGCGCACACCGACGGCGGCCACCGCCAGGCCAGTGATCAGCGCGCCTATGGGTCCGCTGCCCACGGTGGCGGGCGACAGCGCCGCCATCGCCCTTCTTGACGCCGAGCGACTCGAGGGTGCGCGTAAGCCAGATGGCGCGGCGCGCCGACCGGGCGTATGCTGCGGCGCTTCCTCCTGGGCCTGCGTGCCGAATCATCCGTAAATTGACTTCCAACCTTTGAAAGGAAACACCATGCATACCGTCATGTGGACCTTCCAGGTGCCGAACGGCACCAGCAAAGACAGCCTGCGAGAGACCATCAAGGCCACCGCCCATACTTATCAGGGGATCCCGGGCCTGATTCGCAAGTACTACGGCATCGCCGAGGATGGAAAAACCTTGGTCGGCATCTACCTGTGGGAATCGCGCTCCGCGGCAGAGCGGTTCTACACCGCGGAATGGATCGCGCTGGTTACCAAGCGCTGGGGCGCCGCGCCAATGCGCCAGGAATGGGAGACCCCCATGGTGGTCGAGAGCGCCGAGATGCGCCTTCTCGCAGCGGCCTGAACGTGAAAGCGACCGGCTGCGACGTTCTGGGCAGATGGAATTTCTGGATTGTTGGAACTTCAATTGTTGGAACTTCGAAGTAGGGGAGCGGTAATGGCAAAACCGATGGCGCAGGTCATCCACAAGAAGGGCGGGCCCGAGAATTTTTCCTGGGAGCCGATCAATGTGGGCAAGCCGGCTGCAGGCGAGGTGCGCCTCAACAGCCTGGCCATCGGCGTGAATTTTGCAGACACCTACCATCGTCGCGGCATACCGCATCCCTTAGTCGTGGGTGACCCACCTGTCATCGTCGGCCTGGAAGGCGTGGCGACGGTGGTCGAACTCGGTGCCGACGTGACCGAATTCAGCACCGGCGACAAGGTCTGTTACACCACCCCGCCGATTGGCGCCTACGCTGAGGAGCGGGTCTTTCCCGCCGACAAGCTCATCAAGGTTCCCGACGACATCGGCATTACCGATGCCGAGCTCGCCTCGATCCTGCTTAAGGGCCTCACTGCGCAATACCTCCTGCGCGAAACCTATGTGGTGAAACCGGGGGACTTCGTACTGATTCACGCAGCCGCCGGTGGCATGGGGCACGTGCTGTGCCCCTGGGCGCGCCACCTCGGTGCGACCGTCATCGGTACCGTGAGCACGGAGGAGAAGGCACGGGTTGCGCGCGACCTCGGGTGCCACCACACCATCAACTACTCCAAGGGCGACTTTGTCGACGAGGTGCGCGCGATCAGCGGCGGCGAGGGCGTGCACGTGGTCTACGAGTCGATCGGCAAGACCACGCTCAGGCAGTCGCTCAAGTGCTTGCGCCTGCGCGGCATGTGCGCGGCCTACGGCCACGCTTCGGGGATTCCGGAGCCGGTCGACATCGTGACCGAACTTGGCGTGCCGGGTTCGCTATTCATCACCCGGCCCGCCATATGGCATTACCTGACCCCGCGCAGCGCGATGTTGAATGCCGCGCAAGCCTTCTTCGACGCCATCAAGGCGGGCGTCGTCAAGGCGACCATTGCCAGGACCTTTGCGCTTAGCGAGGCCGGCGACGCGCATCGCTTCATCGAGGCGCGCAAGACCATCGGTTCGATCGTGCTCCTGCCTTAAGTACAGGGCAACGCAAGACATGACCAAGGGCGCGATCACCGGACTCCTGGCGATCGCCGCTCTCATGAGGGCCCCGCGGGCTGCGGGGCAATCAGAGTGACTTGGCCGCTTCGCGCAAGGCGAATTTCTGGATCTTGCCGGTCGCCGTGGTGGGAAGGGGGCCGAAGACGACCTTCTTGGGCACCTTGAAGCGCGCCAGGTTGTTGCGGCACCAGTCGATGTATTCCTGCTCGGTGGCGCTGGCGCCCGGCTTCAACTGAACGAAAGCGCACGGCGTCTCGCCCCATTTCTCATCCGGTCGCGACACGACCGCCGCCAGTTGCGTCGCCGGATGCTTGTAGAGCGCGATCTCGATCTCGACGGAGCTGATGTTCTCTCCGCCGGAGATGATGATGTCCTTTTTACGATCCTTGATCTCGATGTAGTTCGTCGGGTGCCAGACCGCCAGGTCGCCGGTATGCATCCAGCCGCCGGCAAAGGCCTCACGCGTCACCTTCGGGTCCTTGAGGTAGCCCAGCATCACGGTGTTGCCCCGCACCAGCACCTCGCCGATCGCCTTGCCGTCCTTCTTCACCGGCTTGCAGGTCTTCGGGTCGCCGACGATATGGCCTTCGACCACCTGGTAGGGAACGCCCTGGCGCGCCATTTCGTTGGCGCGCTCCTCATCGGTAAGCCCTCGCCAGCCGTCCTGCGGCTCGCACGACGACGAAGGCCCCTGCAACTCGGTCATGCCGTAGATGTGCAGGACGGCGAAGCCGAGATCCTCCATCGCCTTGATCACCTTGGCCGGGGGAGGTGAGCCACCGGTCATGATGTGCACCGGCTGCGCAAACGCGCGCCGCTGCTCCTCGGGGGCCGCGGTGAGCATCGACAGCACCGTGGGGGCGCCGCACATGTGCGTCACACCGTGTTCAACGATCATCGGGTAGATCAGCGCCGGATCGACCGCGCGCAGGCACACGTGGGTGCCGCACATCGCCGTTACCGACCAGGGAAAGCACCAGCCGTTGCAGTGGAACATCGGCAGGGTCCACAGGTAGACCGGGTGCGCCGGCATCGGCCACGCGGTGATGTTGCCCAGCGATTCGAGGAAGGTGCCGCGATGGTGATAGACCACGCCCTTGGGCCGGCCGGTGGTGCCGCTGGTGTAGTTGAGCGCGATCGGTGCGGACTCATCCTCCGGCAGCTGCCATGGCCAGTTGGCGGCGCCGCGGGCGATGAATTTCTCGTACTCGACACGGCCCAGGCGCTCGCCCGGGCCTGTGTAGTGCGGATCATCGTAATCGATGACGAGGATCTTGCGCTTGATCGACTTCAGCGCCGGGCCCATCACGCTGGCATACATGCGATCCGTGATCACCGCTCGGGCTTCGCCGTGCTCCAGGATGTAGGCGATGGTGTCGGAGTCCAGGCGCGTGTTGATCGCATTGAGCACCGCGCCGAGTACGGGCACGCCGTAGTGCGCCTCGAGCATTGGCGGAACATTCGGCAGCATCGCGGCAACCACATCGCCCTTGCGAATCCCGGCCTTGTGCAGCGCGGAGGCGAGGCGCTGCGCGCGCCGGAAGAATTCGGCATAGCTGGTGCGCGTCGATCCATGGATGACAGCGACGCGCTCGGGGTGAATCTCGGCTGCGCGCGGCAGGAAGCTGATCGGGCTTAGCGGCG
>JBJXGS010000322.1:0-88187 GCA_046160545.1 Burkholderiales bacterium | reverse complement strand
CCTCGTCAATCCAGCGATACACCCGCTTCCGCGACCGCCTTCTTCCAGAAGAGCGCCTCTTCCTGCATTTGCCGACCCATCGCGGAAGCCGCCACCGGGTTGGCCTGGATACCAAGCTTGTCGAATCGCTCTACGACACCCGGTCGGCGCAATGCCACCTGCACGGCCTCGTTCATTTTCTGGATGACCTGGGGGGGCGTGTTGCTTGGTGCAACTAATCCCCACCAGTTGGACGCCCTGAGCGCACCCAACCCGATCTCGGCGAAGGTCGGGGTCTCCGGCAGGGCGGTCAGGCGTTTGTCGTTCGAGACACCGATAGCGTTGACGCGGCCGGCCTGGACATGCTGCAAGGCGAGTCCCGCACCGCCCATGTAGGCGTGCACATCGCCAGCGATCAGCGCCAATACGCCCTGGGCCGCACCCGGATACGCGACATGCGTCATGCCCGCACCGAGAAGCTGGTCGAGTGCGTGCATCGAGAGGTGCGGGGTGGTGCCTGCCCCGGGGGAACCGTAGTTGAGCTTGCCCTTTCTTGCAACCACTGCCGCGCTGAAATCCTTGAAGTTGCGCCCGACCGAGGGGTGGACGAACAGCACTGACGGCACGTTGACCAGAAAAGTGACTGGCGCGAACGCGCTCGAGGGGTCATGGTCGAGCTTTTTGTAGAGAAACTGGTTGACCACCAGGTTGTTGGTGGCCGCTATCAGGAAAGTGCTGCCGTCCGGGCTTGCGCGCGCCACCGCCGAGCCGCCCAGATTGCCGCCTGCTCCGGCACGGTTTTCGACCACGACCGGCTGGCCGAGCGATGAGCGCAATTCCTCGGCCAGAACGCGGGCGACAGTGTCACCCATCGCGCCGGGTCCGTAAGGAACGATCCACTTGATCGGCCGGTCGGGCCAGGTCTGCGCACCCGGGGTCGGCGAAACGGTCACGAGCACACCGCAAAGGGCGGTCACCAGGAAGGTGCGGAACATGAGTGGTCTCCTTGGGGGATGGCCTACAGGTCGATGCGCATCAGGTCGCGCGCCAGATGCAGCGGGCCCGAATAGTTCTTGCGGATATCGCGAACCACGCTGTCCATGAAGCTGGGTCCCACGAGTTCTATGGGCATGTGATGCTGCAGGAAACCCTTGAGGACGGGATTGGTGGTGTCGAAGTGGCCGAAGTGAGTTGCCACGAGTTCCTTGACTCCGGCGTCGGCCGCGAGTTTTCCCAGTTCCAGCGGACTCGTATGGTCATTGGTGCCGATCTGTGTCCGGGCACGAAATTCCAGCGCTTCTTCGGGAAAGGTGCATTCGTGGATCAGGAGATCGCAGCCGGCGGCGAAGCGGCGCATGGTGTCGCAGGGCTTGGTATCGCCCGAATAGGCGATGACCCGATCCTGAACCTCGACTCGAAAACCGAAGCAGTGCAGGATCTCCGGTTCGATGTGGTCCACGTAGTCCGCATGGACACGGATGTGCTCGTCGGCGTAGATGAGGCCGGGTCCGAACTCGACTACTGCCGGCCGGATCATCTCCATGGACTCGGCGCGCTGGCGATATCGCGCGCGCGCCGCGATGTCGAGCTTGAAGGCGCCATTTTCGAGCAGGTGATCGATGAAGTCACGGGTGCCCGGCGGTCCGAAGATGGTTGGCTTGACACGGCGGTTGGCCATCCACGAGGCGATCAGGAAGTACGCCGAGTCTTCCATGTGGTCAAAGTGCAAATGGCTGATGAAGACATGATCGACATCGGCCGGGTTGACATTGGCGCGCACCAGTTGCCGGGTGGCGCCGTGCCCGATGTCGAGCAGATAGTGACGCGGGCCAGCGCTGACGAGCACGGAGGCATGGCCGCGATCAGGATCGGCGAGTGCGGCGCCGGTGCCGAGCATGGTTATTCTGACGGGTTCGGCCATTTTGTTTCCCCTATGCATACCAGAGTCCAAACAATAGGGGTTGACATCGTACGCGCGCAAGGTATCGTTTCACTTGGTGAAACGGCTTGCATAAGGCGATCGGACTTTGTGAGTGTCAAGACGATCAACGGCCTCACGCGCGGACTCGCGGTCAGACGCCTCCTGATGGCTGGCAGCACCACGGGCCTGGCGGACCTTCATCGCGCCACAGGCATTCCCAAGGCATCCTTGCTGAGGATCCTGGCCACCCTTGAGCTGTGCGGGGAGGCGCAAAGAATCGACGGGAATGGGGAGTGGATCGCCTGCCCGGCGGGTCATGTGCGGCGCTCGGGTGCGCCGCCAGCTCGATCGAAGGCCTCGGAAGCGGGCAGGACCGCTCGTCGGCCCTTGCTGGCATACCTCGACCACGCGTTGACGGGGCTTGCTCACGCCATGCCGTGGCCGTCCGACGCGGCGGTTCGCCATGGGCCGAAAATGCGCGTTGTTGCCAGCAACCGCGCCCGCTTCGGCAAGGCATGGCGGCGCGTCGTGGTTGGGCGCGAAGTCGACATGCTCCGCTCGGCGATGGGGCGCACCTGGCTCGCCTTCTCAGGAACACCCGAAAGAGACGAGCTCCTTGCGCAACTGATCCCGGCAGGTGCTTCAGTTCAGGCACGCCGGATCGCTCTGCTGCACGAACTGGCCCTGGTGCGCGAGCGCGGCTATGGGTTGCGCGACCCGCTCTACAGTGGGCCCGATGCCGATTCCGATGCGCATCTGTCGGCGTTTGCGGTGCCGGTCCTGGGACACGACGGCGTTCTCGCGTGCGTCAGCTGCGTCTGGGACGCGGGCCGATGCGATGCCGCGCAGGCCTTGCAGTCCTGCCTGGTGCCTCTGGTGAGGGCGGCAGCCGCGGTTCAAGCGGAGGTGACGAGATGATCGAACTGTGGCATAGCACGCATTCCACCTGCTCGCAAAAGGTGCGCATCGCACTCGAGGAGAAGGGCCTCGCGTGGACAGGTCACCACCTGGACCTGCGCAATTTCGACCAGTTGCGACCGGAGTTCCTTGCGTTAAATCCGCAGGCGATGGTGCCTGTCCTGCGCGACCGCGGACAGCTGATCGTGGAGTCGCGCATCATCAATGAGTATCTCGAGGATGCCTACCCTGAGGTGCCGCTCGCGCCGCGCGACCCGTTTGCGCGGGTGCGCATGCGCCTCTGGACCCGCTACTCCGACGAAGTCCTGACCCATGCGATCAAGCTGCCGTCGTTCGCCAGGAACATCGCTCCGGCGCTGGCGCGGATGGACCCGGCCGAAGCTGCCGCGCTGGTTGAGCGGATTCCGAATCCGTCGGTACGTGCACGCTGGAAGCGCGCCGCCGGAGAGGGTATCGGGTCTGCCGAACTTGCGCCCTCGATCGCGCAACTGACCGAGATGACCGTACGCATGGAGCGGGCCTTGGCCGAAGGGCCATGGCTCGCGGGAGAGCCCTTCAGCATGGCTGACATCGACGTGGCGCCCTATGTTCAGCGCCTGGTGCGGGTCGAGTTGTTTCATCTGGTCGAGGCCAGACCGCGTGTGGCCGACTGGTATGCACGTATTGCCGCACGACCGGCGTACCTGAAGGCCATGCCGCCGGCGGGGTCTGAGGGGGCGCTGCCGAAATAGGCGGCCTTGCTGAAGTCGATCGCGTTGTCTTGGGCTCGCACTCTTCCTACCGCCCGGTCCAGTATCGCGGGCGCTCCTCGCGCCAGGTGCGGGTCGCGATGCCGTCATTGGTGAAGTCGACGCGCACCGCACCTCCCTGATCGGTCCGCAACAGACGAGTCCCGCGTGCCGCATAACGCTCGACGACTTCGGGGGCCGGGTGGCGAAAGCGGTTGCGGTAGCCGGCGGCGACGATGGCGATCTCCGGCGCAACGGCCGATATGAAATCCGGTGTCGATGAACTGCGGCTGCCGTGGTGCGGAACAACCAGGACCGTGCTCTTGATGCGCTCCGGGTCAGTGGCCAGGCGCGTCTCGACGTCGCGTTCGATATCTGCCGGCAACAAGGCGCTGCGCCCGTGCGCGGTAATGCGCAGGACGCAGCTGCGCGAGTTGTCGCTGATCTTGCCTAGCCGGGCGTAGTCCTGCACGGAAGGATGCAGAAACTCGAAGCTAACCCCGTCCCACTGCCAGATGTCACCGGCCAGACAGCGCCGTCGCGCGGGCGCGACTGCAGCGACAGGGTGATCATCCGGCAGGGGGGACGCCAACCAGTCCGGTACCACCGCCTGCATGGTCGAGATGGCACCGCCGCTGTGGTCGTTGTCGTCGTGACTGACAATCATGCCTTCGAGGCGCACGATCCCTTCGCCACGCAGGTAGGGCACTACGATGCGGTTGCCGCTGTCGGCCTCTGGGGTGTAGCGCGGTCCGGTATCGAACAACAGGGTGTGGTGGGTGGTACGTGCGACGACCGCGAGTCCCTGGCCGACATCGAGCACGGTGAGCCACAGATCGCCGGGTGCGGGGCGCGCGGTCGGATACACCAGCAGAGGCAGCATCCAGACCAGGCCCAGTACCCGCCAGTGCCACCACCAGGGGATGAGACACCAGAGTGCTCCGGCGACGGCCAGCAGTATCGTCCACATCGGTGCCGCGCCGCGTTGCCAAATCGCCCAATCGAGTGCCGAAAGCGCTTCCAGAGGAAGCATCAGCAGCACCAGAATCTCGTGGGCGTGGGTGGCGATGCCCGGCACGGGCAGCAGCGCGGCCACCAGCGCCAGGGGAGTAACAATGAAGCTCACGACCGGGATTGCGATCGCGTTTGCCAACGGGCCCGCCAGCGAGACCTGCTGGAACAGGGCCAGCGTGAGCGGCACCAGGCCGAGCGTGACAGCCACCTGGGCGCTGGCTGCGCGCGCCAACCAATGACGGCGCTCGTTTGGCAACGCGGCTAGCAACAGAAGTGCCACCGCGCCAAACGACAGCCAGAAGCCCGGCGCGAGTGGTGCCCAGGGGTCGATGATGCACACCAGCACCAGCGCGATGGCGAGCACACGGGTAGGAGCGCCAAACCAGCCGCGCCACAACGCCCATGCGGCCACAGCGAGCATGTAGAGCGTGCGCTGTGCCGGCACCGCGAATCCGGCCAGCAGGCAATAGGCAAAAGCGGCAGCAAACCCGGCTGCGATACCCGCCCGCTGTGCAGGTAGTGCCAGCGCCAGTCGCGCAAAGCGCCGCCAAAGTGTCGCGACCAGCCATCCCGCCAGGCTGCCGATCATGGTCACGTGCAGGCCGGAGATGCTCATCAGGTGACCAACGCCGGTGCGCATGAAGGTCTTCCAGTCGTCGCTGTCGATGGCGCGCTGGTCACCGATGGCCAGTGCGATCAGTACCCCGCCATGGGCGGCGCCTTCGAGTGTGGCTTGCATGCGTTCGCGAATGCCCTCGCGTGCGGCGTCGATTAAGGTGCCGGGCGCAGTGACGAACGGCGCGAGCAAGGTGGGATCGGTGCCAGAGCGCGTATCGCGCGGCGGGCGCACCAGTCCGGTGGCGCGAATGCCACGCTCGAGCAGCCAGGCTTCATAGTCGAAGCCGTGCGGATTGGCGCTGCCATGCGGCAGTTTCAGGCGCACGCGCAGCGCGCGGCGCTGGCCTGCCTTGACCGGGGGCAGCGCTGCGGGGTCCTCCGCCGTACCCGGGGCGTACCAGCCCAAAAGAATGCGTTTTGGTACCACGGCACCGGGAGTCTGCACATGTTCAACCGCGAACTCGAAGCGCACTCCGCGCTCCTGCACCTGTGGCAGCGAAGCCACCACTCCCACCAGGTCGATGTCACGACCCTCCCAGGCTGGGTCGAGGCGGTCGGCGAGGCGCCATTGCGCCATGCCTGTCGCCCAAATAAAGCCCAGTGCAATGCCACCGAGGGTCAGCATTGCTACGCGCGGTGCTGCACGTTCGGCGTGATATGCGACAACGAGGGCGGCAGCCGCGAGCAATGCGACAGCCAGCATGCTGCGAGGCCCGGGGAGGGCAGCCAGTGTCTGCACCCAGGCGCAGCCAATGGCGAATCCGCAGTAGGCCAAGCGCACGATAGAGGTAACGCAGCGGGGCCGGCAGGCGGGCCGATTCTTAAGCCTTGCCCTGCTGGGGCTCAGGCGACCCGGTCACGGTCGTCGAAAGGGAAGCATCGATTCTGCCATAGCACCTCCAGGGCGCTATCGCAATTCCGACCTGCATAACCGACCGCGGACATGTCGCTCGTGGCACTTGCGAATTTGCGCGACTAGCCGGGTGCCCCCGCAACGCGCCCGGTGACTTGTCCGATGGCGTCGAAACTGGTTTCTTCAAAGCGTGCGGTGCCGTCGCTGCGAATGGCGAGCACGCAGGCGCTGCGGGTGCCGTAGACCGGGTTGATGATCATGCGCGGCGACAATTCACGCTCGCGGGTCATGCCAATGCCGGTGTCCGGCAAGGTGGCATCTGCGGCAGGCCGCGCATCCGCCAGTGCCGCGAATAGAGCGGCGAAAAGCCCGTCCTCGTCACCGTTGGCGCGCGTAGCGTAGGCCATGTCGGCAGCAAGTCCGGTGGCCTTGGGCCATGGCGTATCCAGCCTGGCATTGCTCAAGGTGTGCAGTCCCGGCTCGACCCGCTGCGGTGCTTCGTCATCGGCGACAAACCAGAGGTCGGCCTCGCAGGCGACAAGCAGGTTGAATCCGTTGTAGGCATGCCGATCACGGCCGACCTGCTGGGCGTAGGCTCGGGCCTGGCTGTCGGTGCGCAGGAATTGAGCCACCAGATGCCCACGCGAGCGCGGCGCGCGCTCGGCGGGGGCACCGTTGCGATGATTGGTGAGGGCGGCGAATCGTCCGCCCTGTGCCAGTCCCATCCATGTGCCGCCATCGCGCAAATCGCGACCCGCGAATACCCCGGGCGCATCGTCCCAGCGTGCGGCCGGCGCTGTCGGACGGGCATGGAACTCGTCGCGATTGGCAGCGACCAGCAGGCGATATCCCGGTACGGCATCCAGAGCGAAAGCGATCAGGCACATGGAGATTCAGGCCAGCGGGTCGTGAAATACTTCCATGTGCCGTTGCGCGCCTTCGGCAAGAAACGCGTCAAAGCCGAAACGGATCACGCAGTCGGCCAGCGTGGCTTCGAAGAGCAGGCGCTGATGCACACCTTCATATATCTCCATCCAGGTGTCATCGCTGCCTGACTTGCGTTTGAGCCTCCCGCGCACGCTGGTGCGGCGCAGAACCTCGGACTGCATCGCCACCACTACGGGAACATACTCAGCCTGGGTCGTCGCAGCGATCCTGTAATAGATGAAATAGTCGACCAGGGTGTTCAACGCACAGGCCTGGTTACCCGCAGCTGCACGCCCGGCAGCGACAAAGGCGGAAGAATCGCGAGCTTGGGCGTCATGCTTCCGCGGGCAGCTCGTAGGGGAGGGGAGCTTCGATGAGGCACGCCCCGTCAGGTGCGCCCAGGTGCATCCGGTTGCTGCCGAATTCGGCCAATGGTATGACCGCAAGCAATTCGCTGCCTCCGGTGCCGTCCGCACAGGCGTTGACCACGGTCCCTGATTGCTGGCCATCTGCACCGAAGAGGCCCATCCCGGGGGCTGCATGAGCCCGCACACTTCCCCTGACCATGCGTCGCTTGACCGCGCCACGGTAGTGCGCCCGCGCCACGACCTCCTGACCCGGGTAGCAGCCCTTGCGGAAATTGATTCCGCCCAGCGCGTCAAAGTTGACCATTTGCGGGACAAACGCATCTTGCGTTTCCGGAACGATCCAGGGCTCCCCGGCACCGATCATGGCGCGCTCCCACGCGGCTCCTCCGGTAATGGTGACGCAACTGCCCGCACCAACCGGGGTGACAAGAAGAGCGCGTGTAGCCTCGCCTGCCGGGGGAAGGCCGATCCGCAAAACCTCTGCCCGCGCCAGATGATGCGGCGGCGGGCCAGATTCGCCAAGCGTCCCGAAAATCAGGTGCTCGTCTGAAGCGTCGGTGACCTTGGCTTTTGCCCGCAGTACGAACATCGACAGGCGCTTGACCAGCGCAGGGATGATGCGCCGATCCGCGCACAGGTATACGCCATCGCCGCTGTCCCGCCAGGCCAGGAATCCTGCCAGCATGCGCCCCTTTGGGCTCAAGTACGCGGTCCACTGCGACTCATCAGGGCCAAGGGCTGCCAGGTCATTGCTCAACTGCGCATGCAGAAAGGCGACAGCATCTGAGCCGCTTACGTGGATCAGGCCCCAGTTATCGAGACGGACGCGCAACGGTGTAGCAAAGGCATTCATGCGAGAAGGTGGTGGCTGACGGCCGGGGCCCCTTGGCGAAGACGCTTATTATAGCGGCCGGCAACCTTCGCGCGCGTCATGCTGAAGCTTCTCAAAGCTCTGATTTTTCTGGCTTTTTTGACATCCATCGGGGTCGTGGGCGGGCTCTACTGGTATGCTCGTCATCCGCTGGACCTGGGTCGCACTGCGGTTGATCTGACCATTCCGCGGGGCGCCAGCATGCGAACGGCAGCGCGCCTGGCCGGGTCTGCTCTGCCGGTCGTTCCAGAAATTCTGGTTTTGCTGGCGCGCCTCGATGGCCGCGATACGCGCATCAAGGCAGGTAGCTACGAGATCGCCGATGGCATCACGCCGCAGCAACTGATCGACAAATTGACCCGGGGCGACGTGACCCTTCAGGAATTGACCGTTCCGGAAGGCTGGACGTTTCGCCAGTTTCGCGTGGCACTCAATGCTCATCCGGGAATTCGTCGCGATACTGCATCGCTAGAGGATGTCGAGTTGCTGCGCCGCATTCAGGCGCTGGAAGGGGGAAGTGAGATGCATCCGGAAGGTCTGTTTTTTCCGGACACCTACCTGTTCGCCAAGGGAAGCGACGAGACCGAGGTCCTCAGGCGCGCCTACCGGGCCATGCAGAAGCGGCTCGCCGCAGCCTGGCAGGACCGCGCCGCAGGCGTTCCTCTGGCGACCCCGTATCAGGCTCTCGTGCTGGCGTCGATCATCGAAAAAGAGACTGGCAAGGCGGGCGAACGACCTTTGATCGCGGGCGTGTTCGTCAACCGCTTGAAGCGCGGCATGTTGTTGCAAACCGATCCGACCGTCATTTACGGCCTAGGCGAGCGCTTCGACGGCAACCTGCGCCGGCGGGATCTTCTCGCCGACACGCCCTACAACACCTACACCCGCGCCGGCCTGCCACCAACTCCGATCGCCCTGCCCGGCGAGGCTGCATTGCGGGCAGCGCTCAACCCTGCACGCACCGACGCGGTGTACTTCGTATCCCGTGGCGACGGTTCCCACGAATTTTCGGCAACCCTCGAAGCGCACAATCGCGCGGTCAATCGCTATCAACGCAGGCAGGGCGGCTGAAGCCATGAGGCGCGGCAAGTTCATCACCTTCGAGGGTCTGGATGGTGCCGGCAAATCGAGCCATATCGAATCGGCGCAGCGCCAGCTTGCCGCACGAGGGCTAGAGGTCGTCAGCACACGTGAGCCGGGCGGGACCCCGCTTGGCGAGGCCCTGCGTGAACTCTTGCTGCACCAATCCATGCATCTAGATACCGAGACCCTGCTCATGTTCGCGGCCCGCCGCGAGCACCTGGCACAGGTGATCGAGCCGGCGCTTGCACGCGGTGCCTGGGTGCTCTGCGACCGCTTCACCGACGCGACCCGTGCGTATCAAGGGGGCGGCCGTGGCGTGGCCATCGAACGTATCGAGGCTCTGGCAAACTGGGTTCATCCCGGCTTCGAGCCGGACCTGACCCTGGTATTCGACGTGGAGCCGAAAATTGCTCGCGAACGGCTGGTGCAGGATAGGGCGCCGGACCGATTTGAACGTGAGAAGCTTGAATTTCACGAACGGGTACGTGGGGTGTACCTCGATCTGGCCCGTAGAGCCAAGCAGCGTATGGTCATCATTGACGCTGGTCAGGTACGCAGTGATGTTGAGAAAATGGTTTATAAAATATTCTCAACAGTATGAAAAATTTAACTTTTCCATGGTTTTTTTGGCCGTGGCAGCAATGGCAGGCCGGTGCGAATCGCCGCTCCCATGCAGTACTTGTGAGCGCCCCTCCCGGAATCGGGGGCTTCGAATTTGCGCTCTTCATGGCCCAGGCAACGCTGTGCGAATCAGGCAACCCGGGCGAACGGCCATGCGGGAGTTGTGCCGCTTGCGGGTGGTTCGAGGCGTCCAACCATCCGGACTGCCGTATTGTCGTGCCTGAATCGATGGCACCGGAGACGCCCTCGGACGGCGAAGCTGGCGAGACCGAAGACGGGCCGATAGCAGCGCGCGGCGCGCCATCCAAGGTGATAAAGATCGGGCAGGTCAGGGCGCTCGACTCCTTCTTCAGCGTCGGTACCCATCGTGGCGGAACGCGGGTGGCTGTCATTTATCCCTGCGAGACGCTGACTGTGGAGTCGGCCAATCGCCTCCTGAAAACTCTTGAAGAACCGGCACCGGATACCCTGATCGTGTGCGTCACCCATCGCCTGGACGCAGTACTGCCCACCCTGCGCAGCCGCTGCGCACGTGTTGACCTGCCTTTGCCCGAAGTCGCCAGCGCGGTGGTTTGGTTAGCTGGTCAAGGTGTCGACAACGCTTCGGATGCACTTGCCGAAGCGGGCGGGGCGCCGCTGCTGGCACTGGAGCAGCAGGGCTCGGCTGACTTCCGCCAGGCACTGGTGGCTGGATTGGCGAATCCGGGGCGCCTGGATCCGGTGGCGCTGGCGGAACGCTGCGAAAAGGGGGGGGCCGAGGCCGTCTGTCTCTGGACCAGCCGCTGGCTGAGTGATCTGCTGCTCTGCGGCAATGGCGGCAAAGTACGATATCATCCACGCGAGGCCCAGTCCATCGAACGCATCGCGCGTAGCGTGCCGGCGACGGCGCTAGATGGCTTGTTGCGTCGGGTCGTAAGCCGACGGCGCACGGCGGAACATCCGCTCAATGTGCGCCTGTTTCTAGAGGAAATTTTCATCGACTATGCGCGCGTAACCGCGCGTTGAAGTCCTTCCGCAATGTCAGATAGTCCGACCCGACCGGCCGCTCCCGCCCGCCCGAGCATGCTCTCCCTGAACATCAAGGAGAAGTCGGCGCTCTATGCGGCATTCATGCCGCATTTGCGCAACGGCGGCCTCTTCATTCCCACCACGCGGCAGTACCGCCTTGGCGACCCGGTCTACATGTTGCTCTCGCTCATGGATGACCCCGCCAAACTGCCGGTCGCGGGGGTTGTCGCGTGGATCACCCCGCAGGGCGCGCAGGCCAATAAACAGCAGGGCGTCGGAGTGCAGTTCTCGGGAGACGAAAGCGGTCAGAACGCGCGTCGCAAGATCGAAAACCTGCTCGGCAATTCGCTGCAATCTTCGCGGCCGACGCACACGCTTTGAGCGGCGCGCCGCAGGCCCGGGGCATGCTGGTCGATTCGCATTGCCATCTCGACTTTGCCGATTTCAAGGATGACCTGCCCGGTATCCTTGCGCGTATGGCCGAGGCTGGAGTCGGCCATGCCGTTTGCATCTCGGTAACGCTCGAGGCGCTGCAGGCAGTGCGAGATGTTGTAGCGCAGGGCAACAACCTGTTCGCCACTGTAGGGGTGCACCCCGACTACCAGGACGTGCGTGAACCGGATGTGCAAACCCTGGTCGAACTGGCCACCGACGAGCGCACGATCGCCATCGGCGAGACCGGATTGGACTATTACAGGCTCACGGGAGACCTGGAGTGGCAGCGCAACCGCTTTCGCACCCACATCCGGGCCGCGCGCGAAGCAGGCCTGCCGCTGGTGGTCCATACCCGCGCCGCCGCCGAGGATACGCTGCGCATCCTGCGCGAGGAGAAGGCGCATGAAGCGGGTGGGGTGATGCACTGTTTCACCGAGAGCCTCGAATTCGCACGCGCGGCGATGGATATGAACTTTCTGATCTCGTTTTCCGGCATCGTCACTTTTCGCAATGCCAAGGACTTGAAAGAGGTTGCGCAGGCGGTACCGCTCGAAAGCGTTCTGGTTGAGACCGACGCACCCTACTTGGCGCCGGTGCCGCATCGCGGCAAAACCAACGAACCCGCGCTGGTGGCGCACGTGGCTCGGGAAGTCGCCGGGCTGCGAGAGACCGCGCTTGACGACATCATCGCAGCAACGACCAAGAACTTTTTTCGGCTTTTTCCCAAGGCGGCACGGTTGGTGGAGGACAAACGATGAAGCGGCGGGTTTTCCTGTTGGCGGGAAGCGTGTTTCTGGCCTGGAAGGGAACGGCGCTGGCCAACACCTACGACGATTTCCTGAATGCCGTGAAGCGCGCGGACGTCGGCACCGTGACGCGGCTCCTGCGGCGTGGCATGGATGCCAATACGGTGGATCCCACCGGGCAGCCGGCCTTGCATCTGGCGGCTCGTTACGGCAGCCTGGAAGTGGTCAAGACCCTGGTTGCCGCACGCGCCGACATTGACCGGCGCAATGCCGCCGGTGAGTCCGCGGTGATGCTTGCCGCGCTGGCTGGTCACTTGGCTGTCGTCGAGTTCCTGGTTGGCAAGGAAGCGCAGATCAACCACCCAGGGTGGACACCGCTGATTTATGCAGCTGCCAACGGGCATCGAAAGATAGTAGAAATACTTTTGGAAAATCATGCATATATAGACTCTTCTTCAAGTGCTGGAATAACTTCGTTGATGATGGCAGCGCGCGGTGGGCACCTTGAAGTCGTGAAGTTTCTGATTGAGGAAGGTGCTGATGTGGACGTCAAGAACGATCAGGACCAGACTGCCGCAGACTGGGCCGAACTGACGCGCAATACTGATATTGCAAAATTGATTCGCGCCAAGATGAAACCTCCGGAGAGCAAGCCGCGTGCGGATGAATCCTCAGAAAAGAAATAATGTATATTATGTTAAATAAAATTCATGCGGAGCCACGAGAAAGGAACAACTCGAAAGCTCGATGGGCAGCGAGCCCCGCACTCTTAAGCTGGCCGCCTGACGATCGCTAATGACCTGGTTCCGGAAAACGCGCCGATGCAGGACCATCCAGGGTCATCGGCGCGTTTGCGCGCTAGTGCTTGACCGCAGCCTCGGTTGCAGGTGGCGTCGACACCGCCGCAGGAGCAGCGGCTGCCGGCTCGTCCGGTAAGGCAACCGGGACGCGTTCGAGAGCCAACTCAAGCACGCGGTCGATCCATTTGACCGGGACGATTTCCAGCCGATTCTTGATGTTGTCGGGGATCTCCGGGAGGTCCTTGACGTTGTCTTCGGGAATCAGCACCGTCTTGATGCCGCCGCGATGTGCAGCAAGCAATTTTTCCTTCAATCCGCCGATGGCCAGCACTTCGCCGCGCAAGGTGATTTCGCCGGTCATGGCGACATCCGCGCGCACCGGTATCCCGGTAAGCACCGAAACCAGTGCGGTAGTGATCGCAATCCCTGCGCTGGGACCATCCTTGGGCGTGGCACCTTCCGGCAAGTGAATGTGCAGGTCGATTTTTTCGTAAAAGTCGGCATTGATGCCTAGCGTTCGAGCCCGTTTGCGCACCACCGAACGGGCGGCTTCAATCGACTCCTTCATGACGTCGCCCAGGGTCCCTGTGCGGGTGATGGCACCCTTGCCGGGGACGGCTACGGTCTCCACTGTCAAGAGCTCTCCACCAACTTCGGTCCACGCGAGGCCCGTCACCTGGCCAACCTGGTTTTCCTTCTCGGCGATGCCAAAGGTGTGCCGGCGCACGCCCAGGAATTTGTCCAGGTTCTTGGACGAGACAGCGATGCGCTTCTGCTCACCCTTCTTGAGCAATAGTGTCTTGACGACCTTGCGGCAGATCTTGGAGATTTCGCGCTCCAGGGCCCGCACGCCGGCTTCGCGGGTGTAGTAGCGGACGATGTCGCGCAAGGCAGATTCCGCGACACCGATCTCACCGGCCTTCAGGCCGTTGTTCTTGATCTGCTTGGGCAGGAGGTATTTCTGCGCGATGTTGATCTTTTCATCCTCGGTGTAGCCCGAGAGGCGGATGACTTCCATCCGATCCATCAGCGGCGGCGGGATGTTCATGGTGTTCGCGGTGGCGACGAACATCACTTCGGACAGGTCGTAGTCGACCTCCACATAGTGATCAGCGAAGGTGTGGTTCTGTTCCGGGTCCAGAACCTCCAGCAGCGCCGAGGACGGGTCGCCCCGAAAATCCATCCCCATCTTGTCGATTTCATCGAGCAGGAACAAGGGGTTGCGTACTGCTACCTTGGTCATGTTCTGCAGGATCTTGCCCGGCATCGAGCCGATGTAGGTGCGCCGGTGACCGCGGATTTCCGCTTCGTCGCGAACACCGCCCAGCGCCATGCGCACGAACTTGCGATTGGTGGCGCGAGCCACGGACTGTCCCAGGGAGGTCTTGCCGACTCCGGGTGGCCCGACCAGGCAGAGAATCGGCGCCTTGACCCGGTCGACCCGCTGCTGGACAGCCAGATATTCGAGGATGCGCTCCTTGACCTTGTCCAGACCGTAATGGTCCTCGTTCAAGACCTTGTCCGCATTGGCAAGGTCGTTGTTGACCCGGCTCTTCTTCTTCCAAGGCAGGTTGCACAGCGTATCGATGTAGTTGCGAATCACCGTGGCCTCGGCGGACATCGGTGACATGAGTTTGAGCTTCTTGAATTCGGATTCGGCCTTCTTGCGCGCTTCCTTGGACATCTGCGCTTTCTTTATGCGCTTTTCCATCTCCTCCAGGTCGGCGCCCTCCTCGCCTTCGCCGAGTTCCTTCTGGATAGCCTTTACCTGTTCGTTGAGGTAGTACTCGCGCTGGCTTTTCTCCATCTGGCGCTTGACGCGGCCACGGATGCGCTTTTCAACCTGCAGGATGTCCAGTTCCCCTTCCAGGGCAGACAAAAGGTGTTCGAGGCGCTTCTGCACGTCGAACATTTCGAGGATTTCCTGTTTTTGCTCGAGCTTGAGCGGCAGGTGGGCCGCGATGGTGTCGGCCAGCCGCCCTGCGTCATCGATTCCACCCAGAGACGTGAGTATCTCCGGCGGGATCTTCTTGTTGAGCTTCACATACTGGTCGAACTGCTGGACGATGGCGCGCCGCAACGCTTCGATCTCGGGGGTGGTCTCGAAATCGGCAGAGACCGACTCCGCGTCGCATTCGAAATGGCTGCTCTGATCGGCGATCGTGGCAATGCGGGCTCTCTGCGAGCCTTCCACGAGTACCTTGACGGTACCATCGGGGAGCTTGAGCATCTGCAGGATATTCGCCGCGCAGCCAACGGCGTACATGTCGCTGGCATCTGGCTCGTCCTTTGCCGCCGAGCGTTGCGCGACCAGCATGATGCTCTTGCCGGCCTCCATGGCCAATTCGAGTGCCTTGATGGACTTGGGGCGACCGACGAACAGCGGGATCACCATATGCGGGAATACCACTACATCCCGCAAGGGTAACAGCGGAAGCTGCAGTTTCTCGGGGCTATCGCTGGTCATGGCTTTCATTGCCTTTCAGGGTGATGCTCTGGTACTCGCGCCGCGTCCGCAAAAAAGACGCGACAGCGTGGACATGGGGCCGAAACCGGCTGTTGCAAGGTTTGCCCGAGTCTTGGTTGCGCCGAACGCGCACCAATTGGCGCCAAGCCTACTGGGCGGAGGCAACCTTGGGGGCCTCGGCGTAGACCAGGATCGGGCGGCCGTCGCCTTCAATGGTGCTCTCGTCGACCACTACCTTGCCGACATTCTGCGTACTTGGCAGCTCGTACATGGTGTCAAGAAGGGCCTGCTCGATGATCGAACGCAGGCCGCGCGCGCCGGTCTTGCGCTTCAAGGCCTTGCGGGCGATTGAATGCAAGGCGGCCGGGCGGATCTCCAGTTCCGCCCCCTCCATCTGGAAAAGCTTCTGGTACTGCTTGACCAGGGCGTTCTTGGGCTCGGTCAGAATCTGCATGAGGGCCGGTTCGTCGAGCTCGTTGAGCGTGGCTACCACCGGCAGGCGGCCGACCAATTCTGGAATCAGCCCGAACTTGATCAGGTCCTCGGGCTCGACGCCCTTCAAGGTATCGCTCAAGACCCGCTCGGAGGCGACCTTCACTTCCGCGCTGAATCCGATGCCGCTTTTCTCGGAGCGGTTGCGGATCACCTTTTCAAGGCCGTCGAAGGCGCCGCCGCAGATAAACAGGATGTTTGTCGTGTCCACCTGTACAAAGTCCTGGTTTGGATGCTTGCGCCCACCTTGCGGTGGCACAGAGGCGATCGTGCCTTCAATGAGTTTCAGAAGTGCCTGCTGGACCCCTTCGCCTGAAACATCACGGGTGATCGAAGGGTTGTCGGACTTGCGCGAGATCTTGTCGATCTCGTCGATGTAGACGATGCCCTTTTGCGCCTTCTCGATTTCGTAGTTGCAGTTCTGCAACAATTTCTGGATTATGTTCTCGACATCCTCACCCACATACCCTGCTTCGGTGAGCGTGGTGGCATCGGCGATCACGAACGGTACGTTGAGCAG
Organism: Burkholderiales bacterium; assembly: GCA_046160545.1. Classification (GTDB taxonomy): domain Bacteria; phylum Pseudomonadota; class Gammaproteobacteria; order Burkholderiales; family JAEUOS01; genus JAEUOS01. Next base: position 71,818 of record JBJXGS010000322.1, on the reverse strand, counting down.
GCGGGCCAGGGTTTGCGCCAACAGTGTCTTGCCGGATCCCGTAGGACCGACAAGAAGTATGTTGCTCTTGGACAGTTCGATCTCGTCGGACTTGACCAGGTGCTTCAAGCGCTTGTAATGGTTATAGACCGCGACCGACAAGATGCGCTTGGCACTTTCCTGCCCGATCACATAGGAATCAAGGATTCCGCAGATCTCCTGTGGGGTCGGAAGGTCAGAGCGGACCGCCTTGCCGGGGTCGGCAGCGCTGGTCTCGTCGCGGATGATGTCGTTGCACAGCTCGATGCATTCGTCGCAAATGAATACTGACGGGCCGGCGATGAGCTTGCGCACCTCGTGCTGGCTCTTGCCGCAGAACGAGCAGTACAGCAGTTTTTCGCCGCTGGCTTTCTTGTCGGTCATCTTCGCTTCGGAATTGCCGCGTAACGCATAGATTAGGCCAATCGCCGCACCGCATGCAAGCAGGACTTGCGGGCTCTTTCGGGCCCTCCTTCGCAGCGGCCCACCTTCACGCGCTTCGTTTGGACAGGACCTTGTCGATCAGTCCGTAGGCCTGGGCCTCGTCGGCGGACAGGAAATTGTCGCGGTCGGTATCCTTCTCGATGCGCTCGACCGGTTGTCCGGTGTGTTGCGACATGAGCGTATTGAGCTTCTTCTTGAGCCCCATGACTTCCTTGGCATGGATCTCGATGTCGGATGCCTGCCCCTGGAAGCCTGCCGACGGCTGGTGGATCATGACCCGCGAATTCGGCAATCCGAAGCGCTTGGCCTTGGCGCCGGCGGCCAGCAGGAAGGCTCCCATGCTGGCGGCCTGCCCGACGCAAAGGGTCGAGACCTCCGGCTTTATGAACTGCATCGTGTCATATATCGCCAAGCCCGCCGTGACCGAGCCGCCGGGCGAGTTGATATAGAAGGAAATGTCCTTCTCGGGGTTCTCCGATTCGAGAAACAGGAACTGGGCCACGATCAGGTTCGCACCCAGGTCTTCGACCGGCCCGACCAGGAACACCACGCGCTCTTTGAGCAGGCGCGAATAGATGTCATAGGCACGCTCGCCGCGCCCGCTTTGCTCAATGACCATGGGAATCATGCCCAGGCCGGTGGCATCCATGGCGCCACTCATGCGAGTGTCGCCGACATACTGTTGAAAGCGCTTGAACGTCGGATCGAAGGTCATTGCCGGTTTTCCTGCCGCGTAGCGCCTACGAGCGCGCCATGAGTTCGTCAAAGGGAATGGCGCGGTCGCTGACCTGAGCGCAAGCGAGGACGTGCTTGACCACATTGTCCTCGACGGCCAGCGCCTCGACTTCGGAAATGCGCTTCTTGTCCGCGTAGTACCAGCGCACCACCTCGGTCGGATCCTCGTAACTTTGCGCGTATTCGTCAATGATCGCGCGCACTTGCTCCGGCTTGGCCTCCAGCGACTCCGACTTGACCAGTTCGGCAAGGATCAGCCCCAGGGTGACACGCCGCTTGGCTTGATCAGTGAACATTTCGCGCGGGATTGGCATGTCCTGCTTGATCCCGCGCTGGGTCAGGTCGGCGCGCGCCTGTTCAATCAGGCGCTCGACTTCCATCTCCACCAGGGACTGTGGCGTTTCGACACGGACCTTCTCGATCAAGCCCTGCATCACGGCGTTTTTCTGCTGGTTGGCCAGGCGCTTCTTCACCTCGCGTTCGACATTGCCGCGAATGTCGGCCTTCAGGCGCGCCAAGTCGCCATCCGCCACCCCCAGCGAGCGCGCGAATTCAGCATTCAGTTCCGGCAGGACCGGAGCCTCCACTTTCTTGACGGTGATCTCGAAGTTGGCGGTCTTGCCGGCCACCTCCTTGCCCTGGTAATCCGCAGGGAAGGTCAGATCAAAGGTCTTGCTAGCACCTTCATTGACTCCTGTCGCAGCGTTATCGAATTCCGGAAGCATGCGGCCGGCGCCCAGAACGAATTCGAAATCGGTGGCGCTGCCACCCTCGAAATACACGCCGTCGATGGCGCCGCGGAAATCGACAGTGACCCGATCGTCCTTTGCACTCGCGCGTCCGGCAGGCGAATATGTGACGCGCTGGCGCCGCAATGTCTCGATGGTGGCATCGATATCAGCGTCGCCCACGGTCGTGCGAGGGTTCTGGATTGCCAGACTTGAAAGGTCGCCAATGACGACGTCCGGATAGACCTCGAATGTCGCGACGAAGTCGAAACTCGCATCGTTGGCAGCCCCTTCAACCGCAGGTTTGGGTTCGATGCGCGGGTAACCGGCAACGCGCAATTTCTGCTGATTGACGGCCGTGCTGAAATTGCGCTGAATCGCATCACCTATGACTTCGGAGCGGACTTGCGGCCCGTAGGTTGAGGCGACCATGCGCATGGGTACCTTGCCCGGTCGAAAGCCCTGCATGCGTACTGTGCGAGACATGCGCTGGAGGCGACTGGCGACCTCCTTTTCGATTTCCGCAGCGGGGATGGACAAGTCGATGCGGCGCTCTAGAGCGCCCACGGTGGATTCGGTCACTGCCATGAAGGATTCGATCTAAGTGTGGTTGGTGCGAAAGGAGGGACTCGAACCCTCACGCCTTTGGGGCGCTGGAACCTAAATCCAGTGCGTCTACCAGTTCCGCCACCTTCGCCTCGGGTGTCCGGCGTCGGTGACCATGCACGCCTAACCAGGTGCGATGCACCCCGATGCTAGTCACTATGCTGGGAACCTTCGGATTTTACCCCAATCGGGCTTACCCAACAGTCCTGTCGGGGTGGCGGCCCGGTATTTGTCGCGCAAAGCGGCGGTTGATCGGCTTTTTGGAACGCGACGCCAGCGTGTACCTTCTCGGGTGTCAAAAAGAAGCCCGCGCACCGATGCCAGAATCCGTCAATTCGCTGTCCCCGCTTGCCCACAAACGGGTCCTGATTGTTGATCGTCATGCGCACGTACGCGAAAAACTTTCGGACATGTGCGACCGTCTCGGTGCGGCATCGGTCGCCGCAGTGGCCACTGCCGACACAGCGCATGCTGCAATGAAGGAGCACAGCGCCGACGTATTTCTGTGCGACTACCAGCTCGAAGAAACCCGTACCGGACAGGCGTTTCTGGAGGAACTGCGCACACTTGGAGCGCTGGATCGGGACGCCGTGTTCGTCATGGTGACCTCCGAGCGCACTTACCGTCGGGTTCGCGACGTGGCCGAATTCGCGCCCGATGCCTATTTGCTGAAGCCTTTCACCATCGACACCCTCGCCGAGCGACTCATGCGTGCCGTAGCGCGCAAGCGCGTCTTCGCACCCGTGCACGAGCTCCTCGAGTTGGGGCAGGTTGACGGCGCGCTTGTACGATGCCAGGAACTGATCGCCGACTCGCCTTCGCACGCTCCACTCATCGAACGCCTGCAGGCGGAGATCCTGGTCAAGTCCGGCCGTTATGCGCAGGCCGAGTCGCTTTTATCGGACATCCTCGAGCACAGGGTCGCGCCGTGGGCGTGCGTTGCACTCTCGCGCGCGCAGGTCGCCCAGGGACGCCTCGAAGAGGCCGAGGGCCTGTTGTTGGCCGTCTCCGCTCGCCATGCGGACTACATGCAGGCCTATGATTTGCTTGCTGACGTCAAGTCACGTCTTGGCAAGCCGAGCGAAGCGTTGGCCGTCCTCGAGGCCAGCGGGGTCGCCGCGGCGGAAAACCTGGATCGGCTGCGCCGTGCCGGAAGTTACGCCGACGCTGCGGGACGCCACGAGCAGGCCGCGCGCATGTATCTTCGAGCCGTGGATCGTGCGCGAGGCAGTCCGCTGGCCAGCGCCGCGGACTATCTTTGCCTGGCACGCGCCTACTCGGCGCAGGGCAAGGCGGCACAGGCCGAGCGCGTCGCATCCGACCATCGCCGCGATATGTGCACATCGCCTGAAGGCGATCTGGTGGCATGCCTGATAGCCTACCGTGTCGCCCGGTTGCGCGCCGAGGGTCCTGCCTCGGAAGAGGCGCGCGAAGCCCTCGATCGCGGCCTGGTTCTGCGCGACGCTGCAACGTCCACTTTCTCGTATGAACTGGAACTTGATCTGCTTGATGCGTTGATCGAGGCCGGTCGAGGTGCGGATGCCGATTATCTGGGAAGCTGCATGATCGGGCGCCCCGACTTGAACCAAGTGGCTCTCGAACAGATTCGGTCACGTCTGGCACGCCTCGGACTGGCGCCCCCGCGTGTGGAGGCCATTGTTCCGGTGGACCAACTCCTGCCCATGCTGGGCAAGTTGGCAGCACGGGGCTGGGACGACGCGCTCGGCGGGGCATGTCGCGCCAGCATCGGCTACTGGGCGGCAGCTATCCCTGGCGATGTTCGCCTTGATCCGGCGCGCGTCCTCATGGGCCAATTGCTGGCGCTGCGAGAAGCGGCGCACGAAGAAGCCGTCGAGACTTGAGTCAAGGCAAAGGAACGGCTAAAGTGCGACTTCCCTGTCAATCTTGAAAGGAGGTGATCCATGCCTAGAATGATCGCGACCCTGGTCGCATTGTTGGTGTTCGGATCGTCCACATCCGCCTTGGCTTGCAGCAGCAGCGCCAAGGCGGAACAAAAGAGCCAGTCCACGGCCCAACCGAGATCCTGATCAGGTCGCGCTATATTTCTTGTGGCGCCCGGCTCCCGGGCGCTTTTTTTTGCCGGCTACAGAATGGGTGTAGGTCACTACGAGAATTTCCCGGTTGCGTCGCTTCTCTTGCCGGCGCGCCTGCGCTTGCCGATCGCGGCGATCTACCGATTCGCGCGCGGTGCCGACGACCTTGCCGATGAAGGTCACGCCGGGGCCGCCGAACGATTGACCGCGCTTGCCAACTGGCGGGCACAACTGCGGAGGGTCGCGGGCGGCGCGGCGCCCGCCGCCGCACCCGACGCCGAAGGCTTCTCGGTCCTGGGCCGGATGATCAAGGCCCATGACCTGCCCGTGAAACTGCTGGAAGACCTGCTCGACGCCTTTGCGCAGGACGTGGTCAAGCATCGCTACTGCGATGCGCGCGAACTGGCGGATTACTGCGCGCGCTCTGCCAATCCTGTCGGCCGGCTCCTCCTGCACCTGTACGGCCATACCGACGAAGTGTCGCTGGTTCAGTCAGACGCGATCTGTTCAGCCTTGCAGTTGATCAACTTCTATCAGGATGTCGGCATCGACTGGAGCAAGGGGCGCGTGTACCTGCCTCAGGATCAGCTGGCCCGCTTCAGCGTCACAGAAGACATGCTTGCCCGGCGGGTCCACGGCGCCCCATTCATCGCCTTGATGGCAAGCGAGTGTGCGCGGGCCAGAGAGATGATGCTCTCCGGCGCTCCGCTGGCGCTGCGCCTCGGCGGCCGCGCCGGCTGGGAACTGCGTATGGTCGTGCAGGGGGGACTGCGCATTTTGGAACGCATCGCTGCCGTCAACTACGACGTATTCGGTCGTCGCCCCACCCTTGGCAAACGTGACTGGCTCTTGATGGCCTGGCGCGCGCTCGTCATGCGCTGACCATGGCTAGAATCGCAGGTTTGATGGCGGCCACGCTGCGCCCAGTCCTTACGAGCACGCCCGCCCTTCCCGCCGCATGACGCCTGACGAATATTGCCAGCAGAAGGCGGCCGCCAGCGGTTCGTCGTTTTACTACAGCTTCCTGTTCCTGCCTGCGGAGCGACGCCGCGCCATCACCGCGCTGTACGCTTACTGCCGCGAAGTCGACGACGTCGTCGACGAGATTGCCGACATCGACCTGGCCCGCGTCAAGCTTGCCTGGTGGCGCAACGAGATCCGCGAGCTGTTTCGCGGCAATCCCCAACATCCCGTCACCAAGGCACTTGCGCCTTGCGTCGTGCCCTTCGCGCTGAGCGAGACGCGCTTGAACGAGATACTTGATGGCATGGAGATGGACCTCCTGCAGTCGCGGTATCTGGATTTCGCGGGACTGGAGCGATATTGCCATCTGGTCGCCGGGGTGGTCGGGCTGTGTGCAGCCGAAATCTTCGGACGCACGCGCCCTGAGACACTCGAGTACGCGCGCAATCTCGGCATTGCCTTCCAGCTCACCAACATCATCCGCGATGTTGGTGAGGATGCACGTCGCGGGCGGGTTTACCTGCCGATTGACGAACTGCAGCGTTTCCAGGTCCCGGTGGCCGATATCCTCAATGCGCGCTACAGCGACAACTTCACCCGCCTGATGCGCTTCCAGTACGAGCGTTCGCTCCATTATTACCAGGCTGCATTCGCCTCCCTTCCCGGGGAGGACCGCCGGGCGCAGAGGCCGGGCCTGATCATGGCGGCGATTTATCGGGCTCTGCTCGAAGAGATTGCGCGCGACAACTTTCAGGTGCTGCATCAGCGGACCAGCCTGACTCCCCTGCGCAAGCTATGGCTTGCATGGAAGACCTGGACCTTCGCTTGACTTCACGCCCGCGTGTCGCGGTGATCGGCGCCGGCTGGTCTGGCCTGGCTGCGGCAGTCGCACTGGCAGAGCGCACCGAAGTCTGCCTCATCGAAGCGGCTCCTCAAGTCGGCGGTCGGGCGCGTCGCGTCAGCGTTGACGGCGAAAGCCTCGACAATGGGCAGCATATTCTTCTTGGCGCCTATCGCGACACACTGGCTGCCGTCACTCGCGTCGGAGGGGATGTGCGCGAACTCTTCCTGCGGCTGCCGCTGGAACTGCACTTCCCCGGCCATGTGCACCTGCGCGCCCCGCGACACGGTCCGGCGCCACTGAACATCGCGGTGGCCCTGGCATGTGCCGGAGGCCTGGGTTGGCGCGACAAGTGGTGCATGGCGCGCCTCGCAGCTTCGCTCGTTCTGCGCGAACCGCCGCCCGACATGAGCGTATCAAGCTGGCTGGCGGCTCACGCGCAGACCGAACGCGCGCGAAGCTTCGTTTGGGAGCCCCTGTGCGTCGCGGCGCTGAACACCCAGGCGTCCCAGGCCTCGGCGCGCGTATTTGCCCGGGTGATTTGCGATGCGCTCCTGCGGCGGCGCACCGATAGCGACCTGCTGATACCGCGACGCGATCTGAGCTGCGTTTTCCCCGACCTGGCCTTGGCCTACCTCGTGGCGCGCGGCGGCATGGTGCGCACGCGAGCCCTGGTGCGCGGCATCAGCGCGACAGAGCGCAGCATCAAATTACGTCTCGATGGCGAAGAGCAGGAGTTTGATGCTGCGATATGCGCCCTCCCGCCGTACGCTGCCGCCGCGATGCTTCGCGAGAGTGCATTCGCCGCCGACCTGTGCTCAAGCCTGGACGCCTACGACTATGAGCCAATCATCACCTGCTATCTCTGGTACCCGCCAGGCACCCGACTTCCATCGCCGATGATTGGACTGGTTGACGCCTTGTCGCAGTGGGCTTTTGATCGTGGGAGCCTCGGTGGCACGCCCGGGCTGATCGCGGTGGTGGTCAGTGCCGCCGCACGCCTGCGCGAAATGCCCGGCGATGCGCTTGCGGAAGCCATCGATGCCGAATTGCGCGGCGCGTTTCCTGGCCTGCCGCGGCCATTGCGCTCGCGCGTGATCACAGATAAGCGCGCGACATTCCGCTGTACACCGGAGTTGCCGGCGCCGATCGGTCGGCTGTCAGTGGCTCCGCTGTACTTCGCAGGGGACCACATGATTCCCGGTTACCCGGCGACGCTGGAAAGCGCAGTGCGATCCGGATTCAGCGCCGCCAGTGCGCTGCTGGCCAAACTGGTGTCTTGCTAGAGCGAAAAGGCGAACAGACCGCCACTGCGCGTCTGCACGACGAACGAATCGCGCCCGGGCAGGTTTAAGGGCAATGGGCCGGATCCGATCCATCCGCCGTCGGTCTGCACACGCCCGATCAGCGTTCCGTCTTCGCGCGCCAGCGCGTGCACCACTCCCTGATAGTCGCCGACGAGAACCGCGCGACCAAGGGAAAGGGGGGCTGAGACGCCGCGGTGCAGCAAACGATCCTGGCGCCATAGACTCGATCCGCTGCCAGCCGCCAGACCGACCACGGCCGAACGATCGTCACTGACATAGGCGTAGCGGGCGTCAACCGCGATTCCGGCGTGGCTGGACATCTCACGAGTCCATAACGGCTGGCCATTGCCGGGGTCAAAACATGCCGCCCTGCCCTGAAAGGCAACGGCGCAGACCATCCGGTCACCCATCGCGGGCGCGCTGGAAAGGTCGGCGATGCGCTCCAGTTCGGTCGCGCCGCGCGGCTGGGCGACGGCCGCGTCCCAACGCACGCTGCCGTTGCTGCGGTTCAGAGCAATCAGCCGGCCCCCGGGAAAGCCCACGAAGATCGAAGCATCAGCGGCTGTCATGCCCGCGAAATTGCGCAACACCAGCGCAGGCGCGGCGCGCTGATACACCCAGCGACGCCGCCCGTCGGTCGCATCGAAAGCGAAAAGCCGGTTGTCGTTGCTGCGGACAATCACCAGGTCCTGACTGACCAGCGGGACAGCGAGCACTTCGCTGGTCACGCGGCTTTTCCATTTCTCCCGGCCCGCGGCGTCGAATGCAAGAACTTCGCCCTTGATCGTCGCCACCACCACCGTATCGCGGTCAGCGCCGACGCCGGCAGAGAGTCCGTCGCGATTGGCCTGGATGCGCCACTTCTGCTTGCCATCTCCGGCGTCGAACGCCGCCAGGCTGCCATCCTGGCCGGCGGCGAACACGGTTCCGCCGGTGATTGCGGGAGCGAAGCGGTGGCCAGGCGCAGCTCCGACTCCGGCACGCCACATCGGCGTGATGGTCAGCGTCGGTTTGATGTCGGTCAATGGGGTGGGCTGTGGGCCGACCGGGTTGCCCCACCAATTGAACGGATTCAACGCCGATAGGCCGCTGCAGGCGCCCGTCAGGAGCGCCAGCCACAGCAGCGCGTGGCGCCTGATGCTCACGACTTGGCCGGGAGTGCTTTGCCGCCGACCAGATCGAGCTTGAACTCGATCGCGGATTTCAGCGCACCGCTGCCCTCGGACTTGGCGAGGGCGGACTCCCAGGCGCCGCGCGCATCAGCGGGCTTGCCCATGGCATAGAGGGCATCGCCGCGCCGGTCGGCATAGAGCGCCTCAAAGTGTGCCGGCCGGGCCGTCTCCAGAAGCTTGAGTGCTGCGTCGAATTCCTTCTGGTCAACCATGACGCCGGCCAGGCGAACCCGCGCCAAATGCTTGAGTTCGTCGTCGGAAGACTTGTCCATCACCCACTGCAGGGCAGTGCGTGCAGCCGCAAGGTCGTTCGCGTCAAAGGCCGACTTGGCGGCGATGAATTGCCCCATCGCAGCGAAGGTGCTGCGTGGGTACTGCTCAGCCAGGGCTTTCGCGGCCTCGACCACCTTGGCCGGTTCGTTCTTCTCGGACAGCTTTTGCAAGCCTTCGAATACGGTCGCCGCCGCACCGGCCTGGCTGGACTTGTAATAGTTCCAGCCGTTGACGCCGGCGATCGCCAGGAACACCAGTGTGATCGCCGTCACCACGAGGTTGCCGTTCTTCTGCCACCAGGCCTTGAGTTGGTCGAGTTGTTCCTGTTCTTCCAGATCGAGAGCTGCCATGATGATCGGTCTTTCGCTATCCGTTTGGTTGGTCTGCGACAGTGACACCGTCGCCGGTCAGGAGCGCGATGACACGCCCTGGCAATTGGTCCTGCGGTACCCGTTCCTGGACGGCGTCACGACGCAGGGGCTTGAGCGTTGCGCTTGCAGTGGCCATCTCGTCGTCACCCAGGATGACGGCCAGCTCGGCGCCGCTGGCGTCAGCCCGCTTCAATTGGGACTTGAACGAGCCGCCGCCGCAATTTTGTACTACCTCGAGTCCGCATTCACGCAGCGCCTCGGCGATGCGCAATGCTCCGCGGTCGGCGGCCTGGCCCGCATGCACGACATAGACGTCACAGCCTTCGTCCGCCTTCAGTACACCCGCGGCGCGTACCAACTCGACAAGCCTTTCGATGCCGATGGCGAAGCCAATTGCCGGCGCCGGTTTTCCGCCAAACAATTCGATCAGGCCGTCGTAACGTCCGCCACCACAAATGGTTCCCTGGCTGCCCAGGGAATCGGTGATCCATTCGAAAACCGTGAGATTGTAGTAATCCAGCCCGCGCACCATGCGCGGGTTGACCTGGTAGGCGATGCCGGCGTCATCGAGCATGCCACGCAGGCCGTCGAAATGCGCACGCGAGGCCCCTCCGAGGTGATCAGCGAGGCGCGGCGCGTCCTCGACGAGAGAACGCATTGCCGGGTTCTTGGTATCCAGAATGCGCAACGGATTGGTATGCAGGCGACGGCGGGCATCTTCGTCGAGCGAACTTGCATGGCGTTCGAAATACTCGATCAGGCCTGCGCGATGCGCCAGGCGCTCGGTGGACTCGCCCAGGGTATTGATCTCCAGGCGCACGTCGGCCAGGCCCAGATCGCGCCAGAGGCGGCGCCCCATGAGGATCAATTCCGCATCAACGTCAGGTCCGGAGTATCCGAGCGCCTCCACGTCGATCTGGTGGAATTGGCGATACCTGCCACGCTGCGGGCGTTCGTGGCGAAACACCGGGCCGATCGAGAAGACTCGCTTGGGTCCGTCATACAGGAGGCTGTGCTCGACGGTTGCGCGCACGATCCCGGCGGTGAATTCCGGCCGCAATGTCAGTTCATCGCCGTTCAGACGGTCGGTGAAGCTGAACATCTCCTTCTCGACAATGTCGGTGACCTCGCCGATGCCGCGCCGGAACAAACCAGTCGCCTCCAGCACCGGCGTTCGCATCGGCCGATAGCCGTAGCTGTCCAGCCAGCCTGCCACCTGCCGTTCCAGCGCCTGCCACATGCCAGCGTCGGCAGGCAGCAGGTCGTTCATGCCCTTTACGCCGCTGAATGCACGTTGCGCGCTCATGCGGTCGCTTCGGCAGCCGAATACTTGCGCTGCACATAGTCCTCGACGATGGCCTGGAATTCGCGGGCGATGTTCTCCCCTTTGAGGGTCACAGTTTTTTCGCCGTCGACGTAGACGGGGGCCACCGGGGATTCGCCGGTACCGGGCAGACTGATGCCGATGTTGGCCTGCTTGGATTCTCCGGGGCCGTTGACCACGCAGCCCATGACGGCGACGTGCATGTCTTCAACCCCCGGATGACGCGTGCGCCAAACCGGCATCTGCGCACGCAGATATTCCTGAATTTGCGCGGCCAGCGACTGAAAAACCGTGCTGGTGGTGCGGCCGCAGCCTGGACAAGCGATCACCATGGGAGCGAATGAGCGGATGCCCATGGTTTGAAGAATCTCCTGCGCAACTACGACTTCGCGAGTGCGGTCGCCGCCGGGTTCCGGTGTCAGGGAAACACGGATCGTGTCTCCGATCCCCTCCTGCAGCAAGACCGCGAGCGCCGCGGTTGACGCGACGATGCCCTTGGAACCCATGCCCGCCTCGGTCAATCCCAGGTGCAGCGGATAGTCGCAGCGTCGCGCCAGGTCACGGTAGACGGCGATAAGGTCCTGCACGCCGCTTACCTTGCAAGACAGCACGATCGCGTCACCAGGCAGTCCCAGCTCGCAGGCGCGCGCGGCGCTATCGAGCGTCGATACGATCAGGGCCTCGCGCAATACGGCATCGGCCGGCCAGGGGTCAGGGCGCGCCGCGTTCTCGTCCATCATCCGGGTTGCCAGCGCCTGGTCCAGGCTGCCCCAGTTGACCCCGATGCGCACCGGCTTGGAGTGCAAAAGCGCGATATCGATCATGCGCGCGAAATTGTCATCGCGTCGCGCGCCACGGCCGACGTTGCCTGGGTTGATGCGGTACTTGGACAAGGCAGCCGCGCAGCCCGGATGTTCGGCAAGCAGCTTGTGTCCGTTGAAATGAAAATCACCGATGAGCGGGGTGGCGATACCCATCCGGTCCAGGCGTTCACGGATTTCCGGCACGGCGGCAGCGGCCTCGGCGGTGTTGACCGTGACACGCACAACCTCCGACCCGGCGCGTGCCAACTCCTTGACCTGGATCGAGGTCGCGATGGCATCGGCAGTATCGGTATTGGTCATGGACTGCACCATGACTGGTGCATCTCCCCCGACCGCGACCTCATGCGAGCCGTGGCGGATCAGCACCTTGCGGCTGGGTCGGCGGGTGGCGACGGCTGGATGGGACATGTCTAGTTCAGGGTCAGCCGAGCGACCGAGACCTTGATGTAGGGCTTGAGGTCGACTTCCGCGCCGCGATAAAAGAGGCGCACGTCACGTGCGTTGCCGACTACGACATCGAATGGCGGGCGGCCCTCGGCAGTCTGCTCGCTGCCTGCGGCATTGCTGCGCGAGAGGAGCACGCGGCCATCGGCGTCGCGAATCTCGGTCCAGGATTCTCCGCTGTATACCAAGCGCAACTGGATCGCGCCGGGGATTGTGCCGGGCGCCGGCGTCGCGACGGATTCAGCACTGCGGGGCGCCGCGCTTTCGTTCGCCGCTGCGGGCTCAGGCGTTGCAGCCGGGGACTGCAGCGCCCCGGGTGCCATGACGACTGTCTCCTGAGCCGCAGAAGTCGAAGCTGCGTTGGGGGTGCCTGCTGCTCGTTGCGCCGGTACCGAAGGTGCCATGACCAGCGCCGGTGCGTTCCAGCGCAGCAACGAATAGCCGCCCAGTCCCAACACCACGGCGAGAGTGGCCAAGAGCCACGGTGCGGCTCGGGCCGGCGCGGTGCCCGCTGTCGAAAAGGTCGCGCGGGTTGGCATTACTGTCTGCAACTGCACGGTGGTCGGCCCGCGATCGCTGTCGGCACTCGATTCCAGTTGCGCGATCAGCGGGTCGGCAGGCAGCCCGAGAACGCGTGCGTAGCTGCGCACGAAGCCGCGCACAAAAGTCAGGCCCGGCAGCACAGCATAGTCGTCGGATTCCACGGCGACGATTTGCCGAGGTGCGTACTTGAGGCGCTGCGCAACATCGGCAATACCCAAGCCCTGACGCTCACGCTCAGCCTTGAGCGTTGCGCCCACCGAAGGCATCGCGCTTGGCGGCGCGACCTCCTGGACGGCCTCGACGGCGGTTTCGCTCACTCGAACTTGCCCTGTTGCATGAGCAGATACTCCTGCGAGCTCGGGTAGCGCCGACGCAGTTGTGCTGCAAAACTGGACTCCGCAGCGCGATCACCGGCGCGCCGCTCGATGCGCAGCGCCAGCCACAGTGATTCTGCGGTTGCCTCGAAGGCGCGATTGAATCGGTCGACGTAAAAGCGGGCTTCGTCCAGCAAGCCGCGGCGGAAATAGAGGTCCGACATGCGCATCAACACCGATGGGTTGCCGGGGTTCAACGAGAAGGCCTTGCGATAGTAGTCTTCAGCAGCACCATCGTTGCCGAGTCGTTGCGAGCAGATGCCAGCGTTCAGATAGGCCTTGTCGGGGCTTGGATACAGAGGATTTTTGAGCGCGGCCAGAAAGCGGTCAATCGACTCGCGTTCACGCTTGGTCTGACACAGGAACCAGCCGTAGTTGTTGAGCAGGTCCGAGTCATTGGGTGCGATTTGCAGCGAGCGGCGAAATGCCTCTTCGGCGCGCGGGTTGTCCCCCAGGTCCATGTTGATGAGCCCGAGGATATTGAACGCGGATGCATTGTTCGGGTCGGCTGCGATTGCTGCGCGCACCTCTTCAAGAGCGATTGCCAACTGGCCGTTCTGGAAGTAGTTGAAGGCCAGTTCGGTGCGAATCCGCGCGACTTCCGGCTTGTCGATGCCGCCAGCCTGCGCGCTTCGCTGTGATCCCTCCTGGGTCTGGGTGCGTTGCGGCGGAGCGCCGCCTGGCATCATGCCCTCGCTCGAACCGCTGCCTGCGGCGCACCCGCCGAGCAATGCGGCGCAAAACACCAGCACGCCGGCTGCCAAGGACCGAATCTGCGTCATGATCGCCTCGTCGTGGAGTTAATTCAGGCCAAGGCAGCGTGGCCGGAAGGCAAACCGGAATCACGTCGCTCCAGTCGGACCACACGGGCGGTGCGGTCCGCGACCGAGCCGGCCAACTGCCCGCAGGCCGCGTCGATATCGTCGCCGCGGGTCTTGCGCGTGGTCACTACCTTGCCAGATGCCGCCAGAACTTGGGCGAACTGCCGTATGCGAGCCGCGGGGGAGCGCCGCAGCGCGATGCGGGTATTCGATACCGAGAACGGATTGAACGGGATCAGGTTGAACTTGCAAGGGACGTCGCGTGTCAGTGCAAGCAGCTCCCGCGCCTGGGCATCACTATCGTTGACACCATCGAGCATTACATATTCGAATGTCACGAAATCTCGTGGTGCGTATGGCAGGTAGCGCTGACAGGCCGCCATGAGTTCAGCCAGTGGAAACTTGCGGTTGAGCGGCACCAGCTCGTCGCGCAGGCGGTCATTGGGAGCGTGCAGCGATACTGCGAGGGCTACCGGACAGGCTTGCGCCAGTCTGTCCATCATCGGAACCACGCCCGACGTCGAAAGCGTCACTCGACGTCGAGACAGACCGTAGGCATCATCGTCCAGCATTACGCGCAAGGCTGCGATCGTGTTGTCAAAGTTGAGCAAAGGCTCCCCCATGCCCATCAGCACCACGTTTGTAACCGGCCGTTCACTGGCCGGAGAGCGCAAGGCACGATTGGCATGTCGCAGCTGGCCGACGATTTCGGCGACTGTCAAATTGCGAGCGAAACCCTGCTTCCCGGTCGAACAGAAAGCGCAGTCCACGGCGCACCCGGCTTGCGTGGAAACGCACAGTGTCCCGCGCTGTTCTTCGGGGATGAACACGGCCTCGACCGCGTTGCCGGTCCCGGCTGCGAAGAGCCACTTGCGCGTCCCATCGGCTGCCGTCTTGTCGCTGATCACCTGCGGCTCCACGATCGATGCCTGGGCGGCGAGTTGCTCGCGCAATTCGCGGGCCAGATCAGTCATCTGTTCGAAGTCATCGACCAGGCGCTGATGCATCCATTTGCAGACCTGGCGTGCGCGAAACGCCTTGTGCCCGCGCTCCGCAAACCAGGCGCGCAGCGACGGGCCGTCTAGATCGAGGAGATTGGTCGGCATCGGTCCGGCACGAGCCTAGCGCGAGTGGACGTTCAGGGACGCGAAAAAGTAGGCGATCTCGTCGCGAGCGGTATCCGGACCATCGGAGCCGTGCACGGCATTGGCGTCGATTGAATCGGCAAAATCGGCGCGGATCGTGCCGGCGGCGGCTTTGCGCGGATCAGTCGCACCCATCAAGTCGCGATTGCGTGCGATGGCATTTTCGCCCTCCAGCACCTGCACCATGACCGGTCCGGAGATCATGAATTCAACCAGGTCCTTGAAAAATGGCCGCTCGCGATGCACCGCGTAGAAGCCCTCGGCCTGGCTGCGGGACAAATGCATCAAGCGCGCAGCGATAACGGCAAGACCGGCGTCCTCGAAGCGCTGGTAGATCTTGCCGATCACGTTTTTGGCCACTGCATCGGGCTTGATGATCGAAAGGGTGCGCTCGCGAGCCATGAGAAAAAACTCCAAAGAATGAAGGAATTGGAATCGCCAAACGGCGATCGGGACAGCCCGAAATTATATCAGAGGCCCACCTTTCCAGACACGCGTTCTATGCCCTGGAGATCATCCGCACTAACCAGAAACAAGCGTTTGCGTCGCGCGAGCACCAGCCAGCCGGCGTGCTCCCAGCGCAATTTGCCGGCGCGTCCGGCGAGGCTGACTTGAAGGGCGTTCAAGCGCGCGGCGGAGGGGGCACGCAGGCCGGCCTGGGCGATCCATTCGCGCAGCAGGTTGGACTGGCGAACCCGGGAGTACCTAGCCAGCGCATCGCAATCCAGCGCGTTTTCGCGGCGCACGGCTTCCAGGTCGTCGCGTGCCATACTGGAAATCAACTCGGCTGCCTCGGCCTGCAAGTTTGCTGCCCGAGCCAGGGTTTGCACCGGTGCCGGAAATGCCTGTGCAAGAAGCGGCAGCACGCGGTGCCTCACGAAATTGCGCCGCAAATCCAGGTCTGCATTGCTCTGGTCCTCGATCCAGGCGAGCCCCGCGCTGTGCGCATAGGTTTCAAGCACGGTGCGCGGTAGTTCCAGCAGCGGGCGCCAGGTCCATGGCTTACCTGCTTCGACCCGCAGGCGCGGCATTGCCGATATTCCGTGCGGGCCGGCACCGCGTAGAAGTTGCAGCAGGATGGTCTCGGCCTGGTCATTGGCGTGATGGGCAAGTGCCACGACATCGGCCCCGCTGCCGTTGAGGACGCGATAGCGCTCGCGTCGCGCCTCTTCCTCAAGGCTGGTGCGCGGGGCGCGACTGACCGTTATCGTGCTGTTGAAGAAGGGAATCCCGCGTTTGGCGCATGCGTTCGCGCAGTGTGCCTGCCAGTCGCAAGCGTGTGGGGAGAGGCCGTGGTTTACGTGGACCGCGCGCAGTTGCCACTCGGCGCGCGGGGCAAGCCGCGCCAGGGCGTCCAGCAGCACGGTCGAATCCAGCCCGCCCGAATATCCGACTGCAATGTCCAGATTGCGGCCTGACCGCGTGCAAAGGTCCGCGAGCCCTGCCTTGAGAGCGGCGCGGATGGTCGCCCATTTTTCAGGCGGGAGTTTCCTCGAAGCGGCCATGCTGCATCAGGCGCTCGTAACGCCGCGCAAGCAACTCTTCAATGGCGACGCCGGAGACCTCTCGCAGCGCATCGGCGATCGCTTTCTTGACAGCGTCGGCCATGGCGCGCGGATCGCGGTGCGCGCCTCCCGGGGGCTCGGTGATGATTCGGTCGATCAACCCGAGAGACTTAAGGCGCTGGGCCGTGATACCCAGGGTCTCTGCGGCGTCGGCGGCGCGTTCGGCGCTCTTCCACAGGATCGAGGCGCAGCCTTCCGGGGAAATCACGGAATAGGTTGCGTATTGCAGCATCATCACGACATCACCGACGGCGATCGCCAGGGCGCCGCCCGAACCCCCTTCGCCGATCACGGTCACGATCACTGGCACACGCAGTTCGGCCAAGGTCGACAGATTGCGCCCGATCGCCTCCGATTGGCCGCGTTCCTCGGCACCGACTCCGGGATAGGCACCCGGCGTATCCACAAAACAGAACAGCGGCAACTCGAAGCGCTCAGCCAGGCGCATCAGGCGCAGGGCCTTGCGATACCCCTCAGGTCGCGGCATGCCGAAGTTGCGCCGCGCCCGCTCGCGCGTGTCGCGGCCCTTCTGGTGTCCTAGAACCACGCACGCGCGGCCGGCAAATCGCGCCAGGCCTCCCACAATGGCCGCGTCGTCGGCGAAGGCGCGGTCGCCGTGCAACTCCTCGAAGTCGGTGAAGATCGAGTTGATGTAATCAAGGGTGTACGGGCGCTGCGGGTGGCGCGCGACTTGCGACACCTGCCAGGGGGTGAGCTTGGCATAGATCTCGCGGGTCAAGGTCTGGCTTTTGCGCACCAGCTTGTCGACCTCTTTGGAAATCGCCACGGCAGAATCGCCTTGCGCGAAGCGCAACTCCTCGATCTGAGCCTCGAGATCGGCGAGCGGTTGCTCGAATTCGAGAAACACCGGCTTGCTCATGAATCCCTCCCCTCCCCCGCTCTTAGTACTCGACGGCGATCGGATCCAGGCTGCGCCACATGAACCAGACACCGACCGAACGCCATGGCGCCCAATTGCCGCCAACCTCGCGCAGTTCCGCGCGCGTGACCGGCTCGCCGCCGAAGTAATGCTGGCTGACTGCGCGCTGAAGCCCGATGTCGTCGATCGGCAGGATATCCGGACGCATCAGGTTGAAAATGAGGAACATTTCGGCTGTCCAGCGGCCGACACCGCGGATTTGCGTCAGCGCCTGAATAACCGCTTCATCATCCAGGCTGCGCCAGTCGTTGATATCCATGCCGCCCTGGCGAAAGTGTGCCGCGAGATCATGAATGTACTCGGCCTTGCGCAGCGAGAGTCCACAGGCCCGCATCCGTTCCACGCGGACCCGGGCAACCTTGGCCGGGCGAAAGTCCGGGATCGCGACCGTCAAGCGATCCCATACTGCCTGTGCCGCAGGGACCGAGATCTGCTGGCCGACGATCGAGCGTGCCAGAGTGACGAAGGGGTTGCCGCGCGACACCAGGCAGGCATCCGGATGATGAGGGATCAGCTTGCGCAGTACCCGGTCGCACTTGATCAGTTCGCGCTTGGCCTGGTCCCAGTACGGCGGCGAACTGACTACCGGGGATGAACTCATGCGTCGCGGCGAAAGGGAAGATTTAGAAGCAGGTTCTGCGGTTTGAAGCGAACGACGCGGTCCTGATCCATAGCGATACCGAGATAACAAGATTCTCCGGCACGCAGGTTGCCAGCTTCTCCAGACGGAACCCGCAATTCCAGCAGAGCCAGCAACTGCGCGTCGTCGGAATCACCATCATTCGCGGTGGAGTCTCCATTATAGAGAGCATTGAGTATGCGGGTGGCGTGCCGATCCAGTCCGGTGAACCAACGCAGCCGGGCGCGCTCGACCGATCGTATCGGCCTGATTTCGGTTGCGATGCCGTGGAAGCGCAGCACCCATGCGGCGATGACGCTACATAGTGCCTTGAGCCCCGCTTGGCCGAAATGTATGGCGAGCACGGTGTCGTGACGTTCGTCGCGCGCCCAGTAAGTGGCGCCGTTTGCCTCGGACAAAACTTCGAGCTCGATGCGCTTGAGCGGCGTCTGGGCTTCGGTGATGAGTCGGCCAAGGTTGCCATACCTGCCGTCGTCTGGTCGAGCGCTCAACTCAACCGTTTCCTGATCTGCAAGCAGCACCTGGCCTTCATCGACGTTGGCACGCTGGTCGCGAAAGAACAGCTCCGCTGCGCGCGCTACCAATGGGTCATCGCACGGGTCGATCGCCGCGCGGACGGCGATATGGGCGAGTTGTTCGGCGAACAAGGGTGGCAGGCCGTGCGTGGCGAAATCGAGCGCCGTTCCGTCGGCCGCGACAAACAGGGACGAGTAGGCGCGCTCGATCGTGCCGGCGCGTACCAGCAGATCGCGAAAGCGCAGGAATATGCGGTAGTTGTCGCGCGCGTCGGCATCGGCGATTTCATTGATGCGAGCCTCCCCGACCGCTGCGCGCGGGTCCTCCATGAGTGACGCGAACAAAGCCCTTTCATTGCTGCACGACTCATCGACCGGAGCCAATTCAGGTCGTGCGCAGAAGGCACGCAACAAGTCGTCGGTGACGAGACGCTCGCCGTTTTCGCCCGGCTCAGTGAGATGAAAGCCGGAGTGGAGCCAGAAATCCGGCATGCGTTGCAATCGCCAGGAGCCGAGACACGAGGAATGCGTTATGGTAGCGTATCGGCAGGATCAACCCCACGCACGCGGCCGCACGCGACAACAACAACCTCGATGGCCTACGAGTTTGCAAGCGCCGAGAACATCGGCGACCGCAAGGAGCAACAGGATCGCGTCGCGCTGGCGACGCACCCACGCCACCCGGATACCGTCATCGCCGTACTTGCCGACGGCATGGGCGGGCACATGGGCGGCGCGCTGGCCTCGCAGGCGGTTGTCGACGCCGTACTGCCTGTTTTCGAGTCCTTCGAGCCCGGCACCGGTGCACCGACCGACTGGCTCAAGGGCATGATGCAGGCGGCACATGAGCGCGTGGCTCGCGCGGGCAAGGGTTTCAACCGCGACCCACGCTCGACCTGCGTGATCGCTCTGGCGCAGAAGCATCGTATCGACTGGGCGCATTGCGGCGACAGCCGGTTGTACTTGTTTCGCGACGGAAAATTCGTGCGCCGTACAGTCGACCATTCGATGGTCGAAATCCTTCTTGAGCAAGGCAAGATTTCCGAGGACGACGTTGCCACGCACCCCGATCGCAGCAAACTCTATTCGAGCCTGGGCGGCCCGGAAGCACCGCAGGTGCTTTTTGATGGCATCGAAACGCTGGCGCCCCAGGACACCCTGTTGCTCGCTTCGGATGGAATGTGGGCCTATTTTCGGTCGCGTGAACTGGCTGCACTGGTTGGCTACAGAGGCCTCACCGCCGCCTGCGATCGCCTGATAGAACTGGCGCGCAGGCGAGCAGCTGGCAATGGCGACAACCTGACCGTCGCTCTGGTGCGCAATGCAGGCGGCAGGAAGGGTCTATTTGGCAACCTGTTTGCTGGCAAGCCGCCGCCGGATCCTTCCCCGCTCGAGGACTGCCGACGTTTTCTGTCGACCTACCTGGAGGGCGCGCCCGGGCCGCTGGCGGCTGCGTTGGCGCTGCGCGTGGCGCAATGCCCGGATGCCGATTCAATGCGCGCACTGATCGAACAAAGCGAGTCGACCTTTCAGTCGATGACTTCGCGCGACAAGGCTGCACGCTTCGCCGAACGCTCGCTGGACCTGCTTCTTCCTCATTAGCGGAAGGTCGCGGGGGCAGCCTCTGCTGGACCGGTGAGGCCGGTCGGCTCAACCGATGTGTTGTCGGAAAAAAGCCAGCGTGCGCTCGCGCGCCAGTTGGGCTGAAGGCGCGTGCCACGACCCGCGTTCATCGCAATTGAAGCCATGGTCGGCGTCGTAGACGTGCACCGCATGTTGCGGGTGCTGTGCCCTGACCTTCACGACTCCGTCCATCGGGATGTAGCTGTCCTTTTCGCCAAAATGCATCATCACTGGGCAGCGCGGGGTTTCGCTCACGGCATCCGGAATGCCTCCACCATAGTACGGTGCCGATGCCGCGATGCCGGACACCTGGGATGCGCTCATCCAGGACAGAAAACCTCCCCAGCAGTAGCCGACGACGCCGACCCTCCCCGCTTTCGCCCCCTCCGCTACTGCAGCTCTGATGTCAGCCAGCGCATTTTCTGTGGTCGACGCGGACTTGTAGCCAAAGCCTTCCTGGATCTCGGACATCGAGTAGCCGACCTCAATTCCGGGGCGGATGCGGTCGAATAGTGCTGGTGCGATTGCGACGTAACCTTCGGCCGCATAACCGTCAGCAACTTTGCGGATGTGCTGGTTGACGCCAAAAATTTCCTGGATGACGATGATTGCCCCGCGTGGCTTCCCGACCGGGTCGGCGCGATAAGCGCCGAGTTGGTGTCCGTCTGCAGCGGTCAGGCGAATGGTCTGGCCCATGGAATATCCTCGCGTTAAAATGCTAGTTCAAACAACAAAAAAGAGGCGTCGAGTGCCGTTATATCTTAGCGCAATCGCCGAGGTGATTTGCCAAAACTCCGTTTGCCATTGTGTTCCGGATGTTGCAGTAAATTTTCGCAAATAGATGATTGCCCTCAAGGATCTGCGCTACGTCCGGCTGGGGACGGCCAACGTCGACGCCGCTGCTCGCTTCGCGACCCGCTTTGCCGGCTTGCAGGAGGTCGGCCGTATGGGAGCGCCGGGCGCACATCACGCCGTCTATTTGCGCAGTGATACGCGCCATCACACCGTTGTCTATTTCGAAGGTGATTCCACCGATCAGGCCACGGGACTCGAAGTCGCTGACCCAGCCGGCTTGAAAGCAGGGGCCGGGCGGCTTGCTGCGGCAGGCTATCCGGTGCGCATGGGGACGCGCGACGAATGTGCGGTGCGCAACGTATCCTCGCTCGTCATGCTGACAGACCCGAGCGGGAACAAGCTTGAACTGGTCGTGCCGGCCAGGGACACCGACGCAGAGTTTGTGCCGATTCGCCCCGCCGGGGTCGAACGGCTTGCAGCAGTGGGACTGCGCAGCACGGAGCCGGCGCGCGACGAGGCCTTCTGGACTGGCTGGCTCGGCGCGCGCGTATCCGACCGCATCGGCAATGCACCTTACCTGCGCCTGGATGATGCTCACCACCGGATCGCACTCATAGCAGCCAAGAGACCCGGCCTGCGGCACATTGCGTTCCAGGTTGCGAGCATGGACGACATCATGCGGGCAACGTATTTCTTGCGCGAGAACGGCATCGCAACCCTGTTTGGTCCCGGCCGCGACCCGGTTTCGGCAGCCACTTTTGTCTACATCGCGGGTCCTGATGGCCTGCCATGGGCTTATTCCACCCAGCAGCGCACGATCACCAACGAGGCGCAGAGACCGCGTCAGTTTCCGGTTGCACCTCGCTCATGGTGCATGTGGGGTTCGCGGCCCGAAGGCGGAGAACTCAACCCCTAAAGGGGAAGCAGGTAGCCAGACCCGGCTGACGCCCTGGCGGCACGCATAGCCTCAGACGCCGACGTACTGATGCAGCAAGTCAGGCTGTGCCTTAAGGCTTGTGGAAGTGCCGTTCCACACTACCTTGCCCTTCTCGACCAGGTAGTGGGTATCGGCCAGTCGCAGCAGCGCGGCAATGTTCTTGTCGATCACCACCACGGTCTGCCCTGCCCGCTTCAGGCCAGCCAGGCAGGCCCAGATCTCCTGTCGGATCAAGGGTGCCAGCCCCTCGGTGGCTTCGTCGAGAATGAGCAAGCGCGGGTTGGTCATGAGGGCGCGTCCGATGGACAGCATTTGCTGCTCACCACCCGAGAGGTTTGCTCCGAGATTGCGTTCCCGTTCCTTGAGGCGGGGGAAAAGCGCGTAGACGCGCTCGAGCGTCCACGGATCACGCGCGCCGGCGCGGTTGTTGGAAGTCGCCACCAGGTTTTCGCGCACTGTCAGATTGGGAAACACCTGCCGGCCCTCGGGAACCAGCCCTATGCCCAACTGCGCGACCCGATAGGCGGGCAGCCGCGCGAGCGAGTGCCCGTTGAATTCGATTGCGCCACCGCGTGGCGCAAGCAGGCCCATCACGCTCTTGACCGTGGTGGTCTTGCCCATGCCATTGCGTCCGATCAGGGTCACGAACTCGCCCTGCGAGACCTCGAAGCTCATGCCGAACAAGGCCTGGCTCGTACCGTAGCAAGTCTCGACATCGCGCACCTTCAACATCGGCGCGGTCATGCGAGTGCCCTCTTTGCGTCAGGCCGCGTGCGGCACTGGCAGCGACCTGCGGCGGGTTCCGGAATTCGGACGAGAAGCTTCACGCCGCCTCCTCCTCACCGAGATACGCGTCCTTGACTTCGCGATTACTGCGGATCTCTTCGGGCGTGCCGGTGATGATAATGCGGCCGTAAACCAGTACCGATATCCGATCGGCGAGCGCGAAGACCGCGTCCATGTCGTGTTCGACCAGAATGATGCCGTAGGCCCCCTTGAGTCCGCGGATCAGGGCGATCATCTCCTCGGATTCCTTCTGACTCATGCCGGCCATCGGCTCATCGAGCAACAGCATGCGTGGTTCGCTGGCGAGCGTCATCGCAAGTTCGAGCTGGCGATGCTCGCCATGCGCCATCTCGGCGACCATGGTTCCGGCCCGCCCGGCCAGCCCGACCTTGGCAAGCGCCGCGCGCGCAGGCGCCACCAAGCGCTGGTCTGTCATGGCCTGGCGCATGAAGGAAAAGCTGTGGCCAGCATGCGCCTGCACCGCCAGCATGACGTTTTCCAGTGCGGAAAAATCGCGAAAAATCTGGCTGATCTGGTAGGAGCGGCCGAGCCCCAGAAGCGATCGGGCCGGCACCGATTCCCGCGAGATGTCGCGGCCTTCGAACCGGATCTCGCCTTCATCCGGACGCAATTCGCCGGCCAGTTGCGAAATCAGGGTTGTCTTGCCTGCCCCGTTGGGCCCGATGATGGCGTGCACTTCGCCCGGCATCACGGTGAAGGCGACGTGATCGGTCGCCATCAACCCGCCGAAGCGCTTTGTGAGGTCGCGTACCTCAAGAAGGGCGCTACTCACTTGCGCGTTCCTGTAAGGAAACCGTAGATGCCTCGTTTGGCATAGAGGACTACGACCACGATGAATATGCCCACCACGGCCTGCCAGTGCGTGCTGATCACTTTTTCGATCGGCGGCAGCAGGCCCGGCTTGAAGCCCTGCAGGTACTCTTCAAGAAGCAGGAACACGATTGCACCGATGATCGGCCCGAACAGGGTCGTCATGCCGCCCAGGACAATGATGACGATCAACTCTCCGGACACGTTCCACTGCATGTACGACGGCGAAGCAAACTTTGTGAAATTCGCGAGAAAGAACCCGGCCAGCGTGCAGACAAGCGCCGAGATCACGTACGCCGACAGTTTGTAGCGAAACGTGGGGAATCCAAGCGCGAGCATGCGCCTCTCGTTGGACTTGGTGCCGCGCAACACATACCCAAAGCGTGATCCGAGCATGCGGTTGAACATCCATAGTGCGCCGATCAGGCAGGCGAGCACCGCGTAATAGAGGACCGTGTTGCTCGAGAGATCGATGATGCCCATCTGGCTGCGCGCGTCGATGGTCAGTCCGTCGTCGCCCCCGTAATGCTTGAGGCTGATCGCCAGGAAGTACCCCATTTGAGCAAATGCCAGGGTGATCATGATGAAGGTCATGCCGCTGGTGCGCACCACGATGGCACCGATTGCCGCAGCGAACAGACCGCCCAGCAGCAGGGCAACGGCCAGGTGCACCCAGCCATTGGTCACGCCGTGGAAGGACAGGATGCCGACCGCATAAGCGCCGAGGCCGATGTACAGGGCGTGACCGAAGCTGACCAGCCCGCCGAAACCCAGAATGAAGTTGAGCGCCAACGCGGCGAGCGCGTAGATGAGGATGCGCGTTCCCAGCGTAACGTAGAAGCTCTGGCCGGCCAGCGAAGCCGCCAGCGGCAACAGGGCCAGGCCGGCGATAACCAGCGCCGGAATCCATACGCTGCGCGAGCGCCAATCAGCCATGACGCACCGGAAAGAGTCCCTGGGGACGTACCGCCAGCACGACCGCCATCAGGAGATAGATCAGCATCGAGGCGATCGCCGGACCGGCGGCTTGCGCGAGAGAGCGCTCGATTACCATCTGCAGGAATGCCGGCAGGAACGCCCTGCCGACCGTATCGACCAGTCCGACGATCAGGGCTCCGTAAAACGCGCCGCGTATGGAACCGATGCCACCAGTGACGATGACGACCAGGGTCAGGATCAGGACCGGCTCACCCATGCCGGGCTGCACCGAAAGTATCGGCCCGGACATGAGGCCTGCCAGCGCAGCCAGCCCCGCGCCCATTGCAAAGACCATTGAATTGAGGAAGCGGATGTCCACGCCCAGGGCCGAGACCATGTCGGCATTGGAAGCTCCGGCGCGAATCAGCATGCCCAGGCGGGTGCGATTGATGAGCAGGTACAAGCCACCGGCTACTGCCAGTCCGCAAGCGATGATGGCGAAGCGGTACGACGGATACGCAAGTCCGAACAGGTTCACCTGGCCGGACAGGGCGGCAGGCGCATTCATGTAGATCGACGATGGCCCCCAGAAGTAGCGCACCACTTCGTTGAAAAAAAGAATCAGTCCAAACGTCGAGAGGACCTGGTCGAGATGGTCGCGTGCGTAAAGGCGCATCAGCGCGACGCGCTCGACGATCAGCCCCAACAACATGGTCGCCGGAATCGCCACCAGCGCAGCAATGGTGAACGAGCCCGTGGCTGCGAACGCGGCAGCCGCAAAATAGGCGCCCATCATGTAGAGCGAACCGTGCGCCAGGTTGACGAAATTCATGATGCCGAACACCAGCGTCAATCCGGCAGCGAGCAGGAACAGCAGGATGCCGAGTTGCACCCCGTTGAGCACCTGCGTGAAGAATAAGCCCCAGGTCATTGTCGCTGTGTGGCTCGCGCGCTGTCGGCTCGCGAAAGGCGCGAAATTAGCATACTCAGACGAAAGATAGTGGCGGCTTGCCTGGGGTCAAAAGCAAAGGGGCGCTCACGCGCCCCTTTGTCGGTCGGCAGCCTGTTCGACTACTTCATCGCGCACTTTTCGGCATATGCGTCACGATCGGCTTTCAGCGGCGTCGCGATGGTTTTCAGGGTGTAGCGTCCCTGGCCATCCTTGATCGCTTCGAACATGTGCAAATCCTGGATCGGGAAGTTGTTGGTGTTGAATTTGAATTCCCCGCGCACCGAACGGAAGTCCGCTGCTTTCAGGGCCGTCTGGAAAGCGCGCTTGTCAGCGACGTTGCCTTTGACCTTGGCAATCGCCGAATCAAGCAACTGCGCAGAGTCGTAGCCCTGCGCCGCGTACTGCGAGGGAATGCGCTTGTGTTTGGCTTCGAAGTCCGCGACGAATTTGCGGTTGGCCGGATTGTTGAAGTCCGGCCCCCAGAACGTTCCGGTCACTACACCGAGCGCAGCATCGCCCTGCGCCGGCAGGGTAATGCCGTCCACCGTGGAGGTGTTCATGAGCGGGAACTTGGCCTTGAGACCTGCCTGGTTGTACTGCTTGACGAAGTTCACGCCCAGGCCGCCCGGATAGAAAACGAAGACGGCATCGGGATTGGACGCCTGCACCTGCGTGAGTTCGGCGGAGTAATCCTGCTGAGTCAAAGGCGTGTAGATCTCGTTGGCGAGCGGCGTCTTGTAGTAGCGCTTGAACCCTGCGACGAAGTCCTTGCCCGCCTGGTAATTGGGTGCCATCGCGACGATGCGCTTGTAACCCTTGTCGGTCGCGTACTTGCCCACCACCTCGGCCTGCTGGTCATTCTGCCACGAGGTCGAGAAGAAGAACGGCGAACACGCGGCGGCCGCAATCGGCGACGGACCTGCGTTCGAGCCGATCAGGAAGACCTCCTTGTCGACGATCTTCTTGTGCACGGCCATCATGACGTTGGAGAAGGTCACACCGGTGATGATGGGTACACGGTCCCGCTCGATGAGCTTGTCGACGATCTGCACCGCGACCTCGGGCTTGAGCTGGCTGTCCTCGCGCAGGATCTCGACGGGGACACCACCCAGTCGCCCACCGTTGGCCTCGACCACCATCATGAAACCTTCGAATTGAGCCTGGCCGATGGCGCCCTGCGGACCCGACAGTTCGGCCATGAAGCCGATTTTGATGGGCGCCTGGGCGAGCACGCTGCCGGCTGCCGCAAGCAGAATGGCCGAGCATGCCACTTTGAGCGAAGTTCTGAGTTTCATTGTCGCCTCTCCCGTTTGTGAAATGATCGTCGTATCATACAAGACGCCCAAGTGAGTCGGGATACGGGTTGACCCGAAGCCGGGTCGTGGTCGAAAATGGGCGTTTTGAGACATCCGGGGAGACGACATGTTCATTCGCAACGC
This sequence comes from Burkholderiales bacterium, assembly GCA_046160545.1. GTDB lineage: Bacteria > Pseudomonadota > Gammaproteobacteria > Burkholderiales > JAEUOS01 > JAEUOS01. The sequence continues at coordinate 44,890 of JBJXGS010000322.1, read as the reverse complement.
TTGGTACATCGCAGCCTGGGCAAACGAGATCAGCTCCAAACCACTGGCGCGAATGATTTGCAACGAAGCCGTCGTGATTTACCGCGACACCGCGGGTCGCGTGGGCATTCTGGAGGACCGGTGCTGCCATCGCGGCACGCCGCTTCGCTTTGGCGAGGTGGTCGAGAACGGCCTGCAGTGCGGATATCACGGACTGGTCTTCGACGTCGACGGGCGTTGTGTCGAGATCCCGCGCCAGGAGCGGATACCCGCCAAGGCCCGCGTCAGGAGTTTTCCGGTGGTGGAGAAGGATGAGTTCATCTGGGTCTGGATGGGTGACGCCGAAGCGGCCGACAAGAGCAAGATCATCGACTATCCGTGGCACAACGACTACAAGAAGTGGCCACACAAGCACGCGCACTACGACATCAGGGGCAACTACATGCTCATGGTCGATAACCTCATGGATTTGACTCATCTGGGTTACGTGCATCGCAACACCATCGGCGGCAATCCCAAGGTGCATGTCGATGCGAAGATGCAGGTCACACCGACGGAAAGCGGACTGCACTACATCCGCTGGATGCTGGATTCCACTCCTCCGCCGACCTATGTCAAGGCTGCGGGCTTTACCGGCAAGGTGGATCGCTGGCAGGAGTTCGAGTATTTCGCTCCCGGCAGCATCATCCAATGGAGCGGGGCGCTGGCGGTCGGCCGCGGAGCGCAGGTCAATCGCGAGCAGGAGGGCGGTTTCCAGTTGCGCCTGTTCCATGGTCTGACACCGGCGACCGAGGACACATGCCATTACTTCTGGTCAACTGCCAACGGATATCGCCAGGACGACCCGCAGGCCACCGAGCAACTCTATACAGAGATCGATACGGCCTTTCAGGAAGACAAGCTCATCGTCGAGGCCCAACAGGCGCGCCTGGCCGAGACAGGCTACGACGGCCTGGTCGACATCGTGTCCGACTCGGCACGCATACACATGCGACGCACAGTTGAGCGCTTGCTCGAGGCCGAAAGCCGGCGCACGTCCGGCGAACTGACCGCGGCCTGAAGCCAACCAGGCCCGCATGAGCGGCGACAGCGCATTTCAGGTACGGATTGCCAGCAGCGGGGCACTGATCGATGTTTCCGCGAACGACACCCTGCTTGATGCGTTGGCGTGGCACGGCATCGCCGTGCCGTCGTCATGCGAGCAGGGGGTGTGCGGTACCTGCCTGACCGGCGTAGTGGAAGGCATCCCCGAGCACCGCGATTCCTACATGACCGATGCCGAGCACGCCGCCAACGATCGCATCGCGGTGTGCTGCTCGCGTTCCAGGACGCCGCTCCTGGTGCTTGATCTCTGACTTGGCGAGGCCTACACGAGCGCGGCTGTGAGCGCGGCGGTAGCCGCACGGTAGCGAGGCAGCGCCGCCAGTTCATCGCGCGAGCCTGCAGGGGCCTGGCGGCGCAGGGCGAGCAGTCGACTTGCGGGCACCGGCCCCCTCCCTGAGTGCGCCAAGGCGTCGAGCACTATCTGTGCATTTGCAGGGTCGTTGCACACCAGCACCATGTCGCAACCAGCGTCCAGAGCAGCAAGCGCGCGGGCATCGTAGCCTCCCGCGACGCTCGCGCCTTCCATCGACAGGTCATCGCTGAATATCACTCCCGCGAAGCGATACTCGCCCCGCAGAACCGTGGTGAGCCAATGGCTTGAAAAGCCGGCCGGCGCCGGATCAACGCGCGGATAAATCACATGCGCCGGCATCACGGCTCCCAGCCCTGCGGGAATCAGTTGCCTGTAGGGTAGAAGGTCTTCAGCGGCAATCGCATTGAACGGGCGTTCGTCGACAGGCACTTCATGGTGCGAGTCGGCACGCACGTAGCCGTGGCCGGGGAAGTGCTTGCCGCAGGTCGCGAGTCCGCCTTCGCCCATTCCGCGCTGCAAGGCTGCCGCGAGAGCGGCGACGACCGCGGCCTGGCGGTGAAACGCACGATCACCGATGACTCCGCTAGGTCCGAAATCCAGGTCCAGCACTGGAGTGAAGCTTAGGTTTACTCCGCAAGCGGCAAGTTCGGCCGCCAGCACGTAGCCGCATTCACGGGCGGCCTTGAGAGCTGCGTCCTCGTCGCGATCCCACAGTTGGCCCAAGGCACGCATGGGCGGCAGTGTGGTGAAACCGTCGCGAAAGCGCTGCACCCGACCACCCTCATGATCGACGGCGATGATCAGACCGGAGCGTAGCGCATGAATCGCCGAGGTCAGTTCGGTGAGCTGGGCCACCGAGGTGAAATTACGGGCGAAAAGAATCACTCCACCGGTCTGCGGGTGCAGCAGTCGCACCCGATCGGCTTCGGTCAGGGCGAGGCCTTCGACGTCAAGAATGACACGACCGGGTTCGATGATTGTGCTCATGGATGGGTGCTTTCAAGTATGACGCAGGCCAGAGCGTACTGGCGTTCGTCGGAGAGTGTCACATGCCAGCGATCTATCCCGCGGTCCGCGAGGAGCCTGGCCAACCCAGCTCCAAATTCTAGGCGCGGGCGTCCAGCCGCATCGTTCAGCACCGCCAGCTGGTGCCAGGTATTGGCGCGTCCCGGCGGCTCGCCAAACGCCTTGTAGAAGGCTTCCTTGGCGGCAAAGCGCTTGGCGACATAGGCTGCGCCGTCGCGCAGATTGGCGTAAACCGCGATTTCCGCATCTGCGAGAACCCGCCTAGCAAAACCGCCATGCCGCGTCAGGATGCGCCGCACCCGGGCAATTTCGACCAGGTCGGAGCCAAGCCCGACGATCACGGCGTCGCGTTGGCGCGCGCTGCCACCATCAGCGCCTTCATGTCCGCAACCGCTGCATGCCAGCCACGAAACACGGACTCGGCGACGATCGCGTGACCGATGTTCAGTTCTTCGATGCCGGGGATCGCCGCAATGCGCGCCGTATTGCCGTAGTTGAGCCCGTGCCCCGCGTTGACGGTCAGGCCCAGTCGCACACCCAACGCGACGCCGGATGTGATGCGCGCGAATTCGGCTTCGACTTCCGCACCTGGGAGGTCGGCGTAGTGACCGGTGTGGATCTCGATGACCGGGGCCCCTGCTGCACGCGCAGCCTCGATCTGCCGCGGGTCGTGGCTGATGAAAAGAGAAACGCGGATGCCAGCCTCGCCGAGTAGTCGGACCGCATCCCGCACCCGATCGAACTGGCCGACCACATCGAGGCCGCCTTCGGTGGTCAATTCCATGCGCCGCTCCGGCACCAGGCAGACATCGTGCGGTCGAACCTTGATCGCAATCTGCAACATCTCGCGCGTCAGCGCTGCCTCAAGGTTCATGCGCGTCTTGAGCAGTGGGCGCAGCTCAAATACATCGCGATCCTGGATGTGCCGGCGATCTTCGCGCAAGTGCAGGGTTATCAAGTCGGCGCCGGCCGACTCGGCCTCCAGCGCCGCGCGCACCGGATCCGGAAACGGCGTACCGCGCACCTGGCGCAGCGTCGCGACATGGTCGATATTGACTCCCAGGCGGATCGGACGATTCATGGTTGAGCCATTGCCAACATGACGCGACGGGTTGCCACAGTGCGCCCGCCAAGGCGGCGTTCGATGAGCATGCGCATGACCTGCTTGGACAGCTGAGCGATGCGCGGATCGGCGAACTCTCCGGCTGCGATAGAAAGTAGATCGGCGCCGGCGACCTCAAATCCGGAAGAGGCGCGTCCCTCGAGGCGTCGAACGCCATGGTCAGGGTCGACCGTGTAGCGCTCGGCGGGTCGAACCGGTTCGCCCCCTGACTCACATGCCAGGTTGACCGCGTAGCCGATTTCGCGCAGCAAGACGACCTCGAAATCACGCAACACCGCGGCCTCGCGCTCACCTCCCGCAAGGCGCATCAGCGCGGAACAGTACGCGTCGAAGAGCGCCGCGTGCGGGTCATCGCGCGCCAGCAGCTTGAGCAGCAATTCATTCAGGTAAAAGCCGCAAAACAATCTTGTCTGCGGCAACGGCGGCGTGCCTCCCAGCCACTCTGCGCGCACCATATTGCGCAATTCGCCGCGCCCAGCCCAGGACAGTTCGAGGAGCTGAAACTGCAACAGGAGTCCGCGCAATGTCGAGCGCGGGCGCCGCGCACCCTTGGCCAAGAGCGGTACGCGCCCGCAGCGGCGGGTAAAAGTCTCGACGATCAGGCTGGATTCGCTATACGGATAACAGTGCAGTACGAAACCCGCTTCCCGTTCGTGGCGATGCGTCGAAGCCGGGTGCCCATGCCGCGTGGCTGTAGCGCTCGCGCTTCTCATGCGTACCCCAGTGAGCGCAGCGTTGCCGCGTTGTCAGCCCAGCCGCCGCGCACCTTGATCCAGGTCTCGAGGTAGACCTTCTTGCGGAACATTTTTTCCATGTCGATGCGGGCTTCGCTGGAGATGCGCTTCATGCGCTCACCCTTGGCGCCCAGGAGGATCGCCTTGTGCCCCGGGCGGTCGACGACGATGGTCGCACCGATGCGCGTCAGTCCGTCTTCCTCAACATAGCGCTCGATCGCAACTTCCACACCGTATGGTACCTCCGCACCCGAGAGTCGAAACACCTTTTCGCGAATCAACTCGGCGGCGAAAAAGCGCGCCGGTCGGTCGGTCAGCGTGTCTTCATCGTAGAGCCGGTCCGATTGCGGCAGGCGTTCCCGCAGCTCGGCGAGCAAGGCATCCACGCCTTCTCCCGTTTTGGCGGAGATCGGCACGATGGCCGCGAAGTCATGGGCATCGCGCGCCGCTGCCATCACAGGCAGGAGGCCTGCCCGGTTGCTGCGCAGATCGCACTTGTTCAATGCCAGCACCACCGGCAATTGGCGCGCCAGCATTGCGGCCACCTGTGCATCGGTCGGGCGAAAGGATTGCGCTTCCGCAACCAGCAAGGCGACATCCGCGCCGGCCACCGAGTCGGTGAGATTGCGTTGCATGGCGCGGTTCAGCGCGCTGCGCACCCGCGGTTGATGACCGGGCGTATCGACAAAAACAAACTGGGCTTCAGGGTCGCTGCGCACCCCGAGGATTCGATGGCGGGTCGTCTGCGCCTTGCGTGAAGTGATGCTGAGCTTCGCGCCGACCAGGCGATTGATGAGAGTCGACTTGCCGACATTGGGGCGTCCGGCGATGACCACCACGCCGGCTCGATACCCGGGCGTCAGGCTGTCGCTCATGCCACCGGTTTGCCCGCTCGCGCAGCCTCTCCCGTTCCCGGTTCGATAGCGGGTTCAGTGGCGGCACCGGCTCGCGCAGACTTGGCTTCACGCGCCGCAGCCGGCTCTTCCTTGCCGGCGACATCCCTGCGCGACTCCTTGGCTGTTTCCCTCTCCACAACAGCCTGGGCCGGCGTTGCATCGACGCGCGCTGTGTCCTTGCGCGGCCGGCGCGACCGGCGCGGTGCTTCCTTGGGGGCCAGCTCCAGGGCGGTTTTCGCGGCCGCCTGCTCCGCCGCGCGCCTGCTTGCGCCCGCTCCGGTGACACGTATGTCGAGCTTGGGGATCAGGCATTCGACCTCGAACTCCTGACTGTGGGCCGCTCCGCGTGTGGCAACAACGTTGTAGGTAGGCAGCGCGATCTTGCGGCCTTGCAGGTATTCCTGCAACAGCGTCTTTGCATCCTTGCCCAAAGTCAGCGGATCGACCGTCTCCAGGATCGGGTGGTACAGCTTGGCGATGGTCAGGCGCGCGGCCTGGAATCCGCCGTCCAGGAATATCGCGCCAAACAGGGCCTCCAGGGTATCGGCCAGGATCGACGGGCGGCGGAATCCTCCGCTCTTGAGTTCGCCCTCCCCGAGGCGCAGGCTCGAGGATAGCTCGACGCGCTGCGCGATTTCGTAAAGGGTCTGCTGTTTGACGAGATTGGAGCGCAGGCGCGACAGGTCGCCTTCGTTGAGCTTTGTGTAGCGCTCGAAGAGGATGTGCGCCACCGCGCAGTTGAGAACACTGTCGCCCAGGAACTCGAGGCGCTCGTTGTGCAGCGTACTGTGGCTGCGGTGCGTCAGCGCCTGCGCCAGCAGCTTGGGATTCCCGAACTCATAGCCGAGGCGGGTTTCGAGTTCGCTTGAATCCATGAAGTCGACGCCGAGCCCGGCGTCAGGGATTGTCGCTGCCGCCCGCGTACTCGATGATCAGGCTGACGTTGTAGAAAAGCGGAATCTTCTTTTCGTACTTGAACGAAACCACCACGTTGCCGGCTGCGTCCTTGGCGATGTCGAGATCCTTACCGGCCAGTGTGGTGATGTCGTTGATCTGGGCCGCCCTGTCGAAGGCCTTTTGGATGTCCACCACGGTCTTGCCGCCATCGCGCGCCGCGACTGCGGCTGACTGGATGTTGCGGAATTCGAGGTAGGAGGGGATGACCTTGAGGGCGCCGACGACGACAAGAACGATGGCGACGCAAATGAACAGGATGCCCAGCATGCTCACGCCGCGCGTGCGCACGGCCAACCAGGGTCGATTCATGGCGATATTCTCCGACACAGTTATTCGAATCCGCCCACCCGCGACAGGTCGAAGCGGAACCCCCCACTCCAATTCATCCAGATGCCGAAAGCGCGACCTACGATGTTTTCTTCAGGAACAAATCCCCAGAAGCGACTATCGAGGCTGTTGTCGCGATTGTCGCCCATTAAGAAGAAATGCCCGGGCGGAACGGTGCAAATGACACCGGCATTATTGTAAAGACAATTGTCGCGCTGCGGAAACGCTTCCGCGGACATGATGTAGGCCGGCGCATCGGCATCATTGAGAACGCGATAGGTACGGCTTCCGGCGGTCTCGGCGAACTGGCTCGAATACGCTGCCCGGTCGCGGTGCAGGAAGTCCGGTTCACTGCGAGTAGGAACCTCGACACCGTTCACCGTCAGGCGCTTGTTCTGATAGGCCACGCGGTCGCCCGGAATGCCTACGACCCGCTTGATGTAGTCCACTGACGGATCCGGCGGATAGCGGAATACCATGACGTCGCCGCGCTGCGGACTGCCCACTTCGATGATCTTCTTGTTGATGACCGGCAGTCGGATGCCGTAGGTGAATTTGTTGACCAGTATGAAATCGCCGATCAGAAGGGTTGGAATCATCGAGCCTGAAGGGATCTTGAACGGTTCGACGACGAACGAGCGGAGCGCGAACACCGCTGCTATCACGGGAAAGAAACTGGCCGGAAACTCCAGCCACGCGGGCGGAGTACGCAATTCCCGCGACAAACGCTCGACTTCACGATCGCGATCATCTCCTTTGAACATATCCGGAGCGGCCGCCACGCGTGCGTCAAAGGCGGTTACCGCAGCGACGAACGCGGCCTGGCGCTTCTTGCGGAAATGCAGGACGTCGGCGAACCAGAAAATTCCGGTGCCGGCGGTGAGCAGGAACAGGATCAGGGCGAAGTTCATCAGGAATCCACCTGCAGAATCGCGAGAAAGGCCTCCTGGGGAATCTCGACGGTGCCGACCTGCTTCATGCGCTTCTTGCCTGCCTTCTGCTTTTCCAGCAGCTTGCGCTTGCGCGAGATATCGCCGCCGTAGCACTTGGCCAGCACGTTCTTGCGCAGGGCCTTCACGTTTTCACGGGCGATGATGTTGGCGCCGATCGCGGCCTGGATGGCGACGTCGAACATCTGACGCGGAATCAGCTGGCGCATCTTGGACACCAGTTCACGGCCCCGGTACTGGCTGTTGGCGCGATGCACGATGATCGACAATGCATCGACCTTGTCACCATTGATCAGAACATCGACCTTGCAGACTTCCGAGGCGCGATACTCGAGGAACTCGTAGTCCATCGAAGCGTAACCGCGCGAGGCCGACTTGAGCTTGTCGAAGAAATCGAGCACGATCTCGTTCAAGGGCATCTCATAGGTCAGGTGCACCTGACGGCCGTGGTAGGCCATGTTGAGTTGCACACCCCGCTTGGTGTTGCACAAGGTCATGATCGCGCCGACGTACTCCTGCGGCATGAAGAGATCGACCGTCATGACCGGCTCGCGAATGGCTTCAATGCGCGCAAGATCGGGAAGCTTGTCAGGATTGTCGATCAGCACGGTCTCGCCGTTCCTGAGCGCCACCTCGTAGAGCACCGACGGCGCGGTGGTGATGAGGTCCATGTCGAACTCGCGCTCCAGGCGCTCCTGCACGATATCCATGTGCAAGAGGCCCAGGAAGCCGCAGCGGAAGCCAAAACCGAGTGCCTGCGAGACTTCGGGTTCGAAGCGCAGCGAGGCATCGTTGAGTTTCAGTTTCTCAAGAGACTCGCGCAACTGCTCGTACTGATTGGATTCCACGGGGTAAAGCCCGGCGAAGACCTGCGGCTTGATTTCCTTGAACCCCGGGAGTGCCTGCGGCGCAGGACGCTCGACCAAGGTCACGGTGTCACCCACGCGCGCGGCTTGCAATTCCTTGATGCCGGCAATGATGAAACCCACCTCACCCGCAGCAAGATCGTCTTTCTTGCGGGACTTCGGCGTGAAGACCCCTACCTGCTCGCAGGTGAACTGTGCGTTGCTGGCCATGAGCAGGATGCGGTCACGGGGCTTGAGCCTCCCCTCGAAGACCCGCACCAGCATGACCACGCCAACATAATTGTCAAACCAGGAATCAATGATCAGGGCCTGCAAGGGCTTGTCGCGGTCGCCCTTGGGCGGTGGGATGCGCGCGATGATCGCTTCGAGGATATCGTCCACGCCCTGTCCGGTCTTGGCGCTGGCCAGGATGGCGGCGTGAGCATCGATGCCGATCACGTCCTCGATTTCGGCGATCGCGTTTTCCGGATTGGCCGACGGCAGGTCGATCTTGTTCAACACCGGAACGACTTCGACTTCGAGGTCCAGCGCCGTGTAGCAGTTTGCTACTGTCTGCGCCTCAACCCCTTGTGAGGCGTCGACCACCAGCAGCGCGCCCTCGCAGGCCGAAAGCGAACGGCTGACCTCGTAACTGAAGTCAACGTGCCCGGGTGTATCGATCAAATTGAGTTGGTAAGACTCGCCATCCCGGGCGAGATACTGGAGGGCGGCGGTCTGCGCCTTGATGGTGATGCCACGCTCGCGCTCCAGGTCCATCGAGTCGAGTACCTGCGCCTCCATCTCGCGGTCTGACAGTCCGCCGCAGCGCTGGATGATGCGATCTGCGAGGGTGGACTTGCCGTGATCGATGTGGGCGATGATGGAAAAGTTGCGGATGCGCTGCATGGTGCTTGCGTGTTCCTGCCGGCCGGGAACCGCAAAAAAACCAAGGGCGCGAATGACTCGCGCCCTTGGAGGGTTACCTAAGTCCTTATTTTAGCGGATTTTCCGCTCACTTGACGTCAGGACGGATCGGCACGTATTGGGCCGATTCTCCACGGCGGACCAGGACAGCGACAGCCCGCTTGCCGTCGAGCTTGCCCACCAGATCATTGAGCTGCTTGGCGGAGGTGATATCGATGTTCTGCAGCTTCAGGATGACGTCGCCATTGCGCAGTCCGGCGCGCGCCGCCGGACCGTCCACTGCTTCCACCTGGACCCCGCCTTCAACCTTGAGTTCACGTTTTTTCGCCTCCGGCAGGTCGACTACCAGCAGGCCCAGCGCATTGGTCTGCGCCGGCGCGGCCTGCCCTTGGGAGGGGGCTCGACTGGGGCGCAGCGCCGCCCGGTCCGGCTCCGACTCACCCAGCTGCAGCGAAATCTCGCGCGCCGCGCCGTTGCGCCAGACTTGCACTGCAACCTTTTGACCGGGCTTGGTATTGCCGACAATGCGTGGCAGATCGGTATGCTTCTCGACTGGCTTGCCGTCAAAACGCAGGATCACGTCGCCTTCGCGCAGTCCGGCACGCTCTGCGGCGGTGTTCGGCAGCACACGCTCGATGACCGCCCCTTCCGGGGACTTCAGTCCCAGCGATTCGGCGACATCCTTGGTGACTGCACCCGGCTGGACCCCCAGGAAACCGCGCTGCACTCGTCCGCTGGCGCGCAACTGGTCACCGACGCGCATCGCCTCGTCCATCGGAATGGCGAATGAGATCCCCTGGAAGCCGCCCGAGCGGCTGTAGATCATGGAGTTGATACCCACCACCTCGCCGCGCATGTTGATCAGCGGTCCGCCCGAATTGCCCGGGTTGATCGCGACGTCGGTCTGGATGAAAGGCACGTATTCACCGGTGTCACGGCCCTTGGCACTGACAATGCCGGCTGTCACCGTGTTGTCCAGGGCGAATGGTGACCCGATCGCCATGACCCACTCGCCGACGCGCAGGCGGTTGGAATCGCCCACGGCGACTGTCGGCAGGCCGCTTGCCTCGACCTTGACGATGGCCACGTCGGTGCGCTGGTCGGCTCCCACAAGACGGCCACGAAACTCGCGCTTGTCCGGCAGGCGTACGTAAATCACATCGGCGTTGCGCACCACGTGCGCATTGGTCATGATGAAACCGTCGGCGGTGAGGATGAAGCCGGATCCGACTCCGGACGGAATTTCCTCGCCGCGATCGGGACCGGGGCGCGGCTGGCGCGGCTGGCGGTCACCCCGCGGTGGGCACATCCAGGGAAAGATCTCGCAAAACGGGTTGTCCTCGTCCGCACCGGGGCCGCGCGGTACGCCGCCACGTGCCGCAGCGCCCTGCGCTGCCTGGGTCGTGCGGATATTGACCACCGCTGGACCGACCCGGTCCACCAGTTCGGTGAAATCGGGCAGGCCTCGAACCTGGGCCATCGCACCAGGGGCGAATGAGGCCAAAACCAGCCACAGCGCTCCCAAAAGGGGCATTGAAACAAATCGGAACATGTTCACCTCTTGTTGTTGACCTGGCCGCTCAAGGTTGCGGTTCCCGGGCGAAATTCAACCGCAGCGCCAATGCGCGACACCAAAGCCGGCGGCGCTTCACCGAGCACCGTGACCAGATGGTCGCCGACGCGCCGGCGGTAGACGTTGACAGCGCCCTGCACGGCATGGCCTTCGACCGGATTGGCACCGGCCTTCATGGCCTCGACGAACACCGACACAGATGCAAGCCCGTCGGAAAAAACCACATGACCGACTTCGGCATCGCCGATCCCGCGGCGAATCTCGAGCATGCGACGAAATCCGGGCGGCACAGCATCGATTCGCCAACCCAGCTCGGCCAGGCGCGCCGGGGTCACCGGCGGGCTCACGGTGCGCCAGTCCCGGCCTGCCAGGGGGCGTCCCAGTCGTGCTGCGTAGCGCTCGGCAGGGCCGCCTATCTCGATTTCCGTAAAGGCGATCTGCTCGACGACTTCGCCTCTTTCGTTGATGGTCTGCGACTTGAGCAGCAGGCCATGCTGAACCTCAGCCCAAAGCCTTTGCCCGTAGCGCAACCCGTCGCGCGGCTCCAGGGCAAAGGCGTGACAATCGCGCCCGGCAACCCGCGCGGACTCGAGCTTGCGTAGCGAGTAGTGCTCGGCAATCGATGCCACCTGATCGATGAGGAGTGCCGGAAACACTGCCTTGCCACGGCGCCGTTCAATCAGGACGGTCTTGCTCTCGGGCAGGTAGGATTTGACTTCGTCGTTGGTGCGCAACACCACGATGGCCGCGCCATCCAGCACTTCGATCCGTTCACGCTCGCTGCCTCGGTCGAAGATGTGCGTGATGCGCGATGTCTGGGTCTGTCCGCCACCTTGCATGAATACAAACGTGCCGGAGTAGTTGAGACGTTGCGCTGACTGCTGCACGCGCGTCAGCCATGCTTGTGCGTCGGGTTGCGCCGGCTGGGCGGAAGTGCCCGAAGCCGTCGTTGCCAGAAACAGGGCAATCCCGCGAATCGCGAATTCGAGGCGCAACGGGTTCCGCATTTCGCTACCGCCAGCCTAGCGTGACTCTGCGGCCGGCACGACCATGCCCGCCGAATACTGCCGATGCGCGGCCAGGTACTCGCCGGAGACTCGTACCGGTGCCTCCGGGTTGCGTGGCAGCGCCGCCGCGGCCGGGGCCGTCGCAGGCTTGGGCGATGTGACCGCCACCTGCTCGAGTCGTGAACTCCACTGCGGGTACACCACGCCACCGATGACCGCGACCGCGGCGGCTGCAGCTGCGACCGACAGCCAGCGCGGCCGTGCGCGCACGTCGGGGGATTGATGGCTCACCTGCGCGGACGACAGCGCGGTGGGTGCCATGAGGCTGGGTTCGCCGGCGAGGCTCTCCATGACCCGCGCGGTCAGCACTTCGGAGTGGCACCCCATGTCCGCACTTCGCAATACATCGCCGATGCAATGGTAGGTCTCCCAATCCGCATTCAGGCGTGCATCCTTCGCGCATGCCCCGACCAGGATCGAGCATGCCTCAGGGGCACCCTCCCCGTCCATGAACGCGGAGAGCTGCAATCTTTGCGAGTCGTCAGCCAATCTCATCTCCTAAACGCCCTGCTACCAGCGCGTATCCTTGTTGGTACCGAGGAGCGGGCGCAATTCGGCGGCTATCGCCTCACGCGCCCTGAATATCCGCGACCGCACGGTGCCGATCGGACAATTCATGGCAGATGCAATCTCTTCGTAACTCATTGCCTCGACTTCCCGCAAGGTGATCGCCATCCTCAATTCCTCGGGCAGGCGCTCCATTGCAGCGTTTACCGTATCGGCCACCTGGCGCGACATCAACAGCGATTCCGGGGTATTGATGTCCCTTAGTTGCTCTGCCTCGTCAAAAGTTTCCGCTTCGTCCAAGTCTTTTATCGTGCTGGTAGGGGCACGCCGCCGCAGCGTGGCCAAATGGTTCTTTGCGGTGTTGATGCCGATTCGATACAGCCAGGTGTAAAAGGCGGATTCGCCGCGAAAGTTCGGCAGCGCCCGGTACGCCTTGATGAAGGCCTCTTGCACGACGTCCTCCACCTCGGATGGATCGCGAACGATGCGCGATACCAGTCGCAGCAATTTGCGCTGGTACTTGGCTACCAGCAATCCATAGGCATTCTTGTCGCCGCGCTGTACCCGCTCGACCAGTTGCTGGTCGACATCCCGTTCCGACACCTTTGTTCCGGTTTGGCGATTGGAGAGTCCGCATTGTAAGGCTCACTGTCAGGCTTCGCTGCGGTGCCGCAAAACAACGCGCAGCCTTCGGCAGCCGCTTTGCCCGACCGCGCCGCTGCTTACCAGCCAGGACCGCGATCCAGTGGCGCCAAGGGTCTTGACATAGGCCATACCGGCGATCACGAATCCACCGGTGATCCGGCCATGCTCCGTGCCATCAGGCGCGAGACCGGGCGGCGTGTCTCGCGCACCTGCAAGCGCCGCCTGGCGCCACAGGGATGTGATCGGCAGCAAGGCCAGCGCACTCCAGACCGGATGCAAGCTCATGGCCAGCCATACGACGATGCCGAGCGCCAGAGCACAGGCAACGCCTGCGATGGCAAGCGCGTAGCCCTGTACCGCAGGTACCGCGCGTAGCGCCATCTGCATCGGCGGCGCGGCCAAATCAAACCTGCGTGAAGACCAGGGTGCTGTTGGTCCCGCCGAATCCGAACGAATTCGAGACCGCGGCGCGAATGCGCATGTCACGCGCAGTATTGGCGCAGTAGTCCAGGTCGCACTCGGGGTCCTGGTTGAAGATATTGATGGTCGGCGGCGAAATCTGGTGGTACATCGCCAGCGCGCTGAACACCGATTCGATTCCGCCGGCCGCGCCCAGAAGGTGCCCGGTCATGGATTTGGTCGAGTTGACGACCAGTTTTCTCGCCTGGTCCCCGAACGCCGCTTTGACAGCCTCGGTTTCATTCTTGTCACCCAGCGGGGTGGACGTTCCATGGGCGTTGATGTAATCGACCATGTCGGCGGCAATACCAGCGTTGGCCAGCGCATTCCTCATCGAACGGCGCGGTCCGCTCTGGTCCGGCGCAGTGATATGGTGCGCGTCCCCGGTCAGGCCGTAGCCGGCCAGCTCGCAATAGATCTTTGCGCCGCGCGCACGCGCGTGCTCGTACTCCTCGAGCACCAGCACTCCGGCGCCCTCGCCCAGGACGAAGCCGTCACGGTCGCGGTCCCATGGACGACTGGCGGTTTGCGGGTCATCATTGCGTAGCGAAAGCGCGCGCGCTGCAGCGAATCCGCCAATGGCCAGTTGCGTGATGGTCGATTCGGCCCCGCCGGCGATCATCACGTCGCAGTCTCCGTACTCGATCAGTCGCGCCGATTCGCCGATGCAGTGGTTGCCGGTCGCGCAGGCGCTGACACAAGCCAGGTTCGGACCTTTGAGCCCCAGCATGATCGAAAGGTGGCCGGAGATCAGGTTGATGATCGTCGCCGGTATAAAGAACGGCGAAATCCGGCGCGCACCCCGTTCCAGCATGGTCGAGTGCGTGTTCTCGATCATGGGTAGACCACCGATGCCGGAGCCAACGTTGACGCCCAGGCGCTCGCTGTTGGCTTCCGAAACGACAAGGCCACTGTCGCGAAACGCCTGAATCCCGGCGGCGATGCCATAGTGGATAAAGACATCCATGTGCCGCGCTTCCTTGGCAGGCATGTAGTCTTCAATCGCAAAGCCCTTGACCTCGCCGGCGATATGGCAGGCGATGCTGAGCTTTTCGTCTTCCGGATCAAAGCGCGTGATGCGCCCGATTCCGGACTTGCCGGCGATCAGATTGTCCCAGGCCTCGGCGACCGCGTTGCCGATCGGACTGACAATGCCCAGCCCGGTGACAACCACCCGGCGCTTCTCCCTGGCGAATGCCATGCGTAGCTTTCCTTGCAGGAGCTGCGGGTGCGCTCAGGCCTTCTTGTGCGAGGTCACATAGTCGATCGCCTGTTGCACGGTCGTGATCTTCTCGGCTTCCTCGTCGGGGATCTCGGTCTCGAACTCGTCTTCGAGCGCCATGACCAATTCGACGGTATCGAGCGAGTCCGCGCCGAGGTCGTCGACGAACGATGATTCGTTCTTGATCTCGGCCTCGTTGACGCCGAGTTGCTCGGCGACGATCTTCTTCACCCGTTGCTCGATGTTGTCCATTGTGATGCTACTCCTAGAGGAAATGCGTGGATATGAAAAGCGGCGCGGATTTTAGCAGTTTCAGCCTCGACCACGCCGCGCCCATGCTTGCTCAAGCCATGTACATGCCGCCGTTGACGTGCAAGGTCGTGCCGGTTACGTAGGCCGCACCGGGCCCGGCGAGGTAGGTCACCGCAGCGGCCACGTCCTCGACCGCGCCCAGGCGTCCAAGGGGAATCTGCGCCAGCAGGGCCGCAGTCTGGGCTTCTGAAAGCGCGCGGGTCATGTCGGTATCGATGAATCCGGGCGCAACGCAATTGACCGTGATGTTGCGGCTGCCAATCTCGCGTGCCAGCGCGCGCGACATCCCGGCCACGCCGGCCTTGGCGGCGGCGTAGTTGATCTGGCCGGGGTTGCCGGAATGGCCAACCACCGAAGTGATGTTGATGATGCGCCCTTGCCTGGCCTTCATCATGTCGCGCAGCACTGCGCGAGAAAGGGCGAATACGCCTCCCAGGTTGACTCCCAGGACAGCTTCCCAGTCTTCGTCCTGCATGCGCATCGCCAGGGTATCGCGCGTGATGCCGGCGTTGTTCACCAGTATCGAAACCGGTCCGAAGTCGCGCTTGACCGCTTCGACGAACGCGGCAATTGATTCGCGCTTGCCCACATCGAGGACGCGGCCCGCTCCCGCATGAGCAGCCGATGCGAGCGCTTCGGCGATGGCTGCGGCGCCGGCTTCGCCAGTCGCCGTGCCGACTACGACGGCGCCGGCACGGGACAGCGCCAGCGCGACCGCGCGCCCGATGCCGCGCGAGGCACCGGTCACCAGGGCGACTTGTCCAGCGAGGCTCATGAAAGGCTCCCGAGAGTGACCGAAAGCGAATCGCTGTCGCTCACCGAAAGTACCGTGAGGTCGGGCGCAATGCGCTTAACCAGCCCAGCCAGCACCCGCCCCGGCCCCACTTCGGCGACATGGGTGATGCCAAGTGCAACCATTTTTTCCACAGTCTCCACCCAGCGCACCGGGCGTGCTGCCTGTGCCGCAAGCGCGGTGCGGATTTCCTCTGCGGTGTCGTGCGTGGCCACATCCACATTGTGGATCACCGGAACCCGCGGCGCAGCGATGGCAACTTCCTTGAGCCGATCCGCCAGGCGCAGCGCGGCAGGTGCCAGGAGCGAAGAATGAAAAGGCGCCGAGACCGGCAACGGCAGCGCACGCTTGGCGCCGCGCGCCTTGGCGGCCGCACAGGCGCGATCGACAGCGGCACGGGCTCCAGCGATGACGGTCTGGGTCGGTTCGTTGAAATTGACTGCTTCGACAACCTCGCCCTGCGCGGCTTCCACGCAGGCCGCTACCACTTCCCCGGCTGCCAGACCCATCACGACGGCCATCGCGCCGACCCCGATAGGCACAGCCTCCTGCATTGCCTGGGCGCGAAAGCGCACCAACGGCACGGCATCGCCGAATGCAAGTGCGCCCGCTGCCGCCAGGGCCGTGTACTCACCCAGTGAATGGCCAGCCATGAGAACAGGTTCAGGTCCACCTGCGGCGACCCACGCGCGATAGGCCGCGAAGGCCGCGGTGAGCATGACCGGCTGGGTATTGACGGTGGCGTTCAAATCCTCGGGTGATCCGCTTTCGATCAAGGCCCACAAATCCTGTCCCAAGCTAGCGGAGGCGGTGCGAAACACCTCGCGCACGACTTCCACGTGCGCAAAGCCATTCATCATGCCCTGCTTTTGCGATCCCTGACCGGGAAACACCATCGCTAGTTTCATCACATCTCCAGGAGAATGGCGCCCCAGGTAAAGCCTCCCCCGACCCCGGCCAGCAGGACTCGGTCGCCGGCCCGGATGCGTCCGTCACGGACCGCTTCGTCCATTGCCAGTGGGATCGAGGCGGCAGAGGTATTGCCGTGGCGATCAACGCTGACAACCAAGCGCTCGGCGGCAACGCCAAGCTTTTTCGCGGTCGCATTCAGGATACGCAAGTTGGCCTGGTGGGGAATCAGCCAAGTTACATCGGCCGGCAGCAGGCCTGCCTTGCCAAGCACTTCGCGCGCGACTTCATCGAGCACGCGCACTGCGAACTTGAACACTGCCTGGCCGTCCATGCGCAACAAGGGGTCGCCGGTCACGCCGCCGCTACAGACGTTGCCGGGTACGTTGAGGATTCCGGCATGGCGCCCGTCTGCGTGCAAGGCACTCGCCAGGATGCCGGGTCGCTCACCACCCTCGAGCACGACCGCGCCGGCGCCGTCACCGAAGAGCACGCAGGTTGCACGGTCCTGCCAGTCGAGAATGCGCGAAAAGACCTCTGCGCCGACCACCAGTGCGCGGCGATGCCGACCGCTGGCGATCATCGCATCGGCAACCGCGAGCGCGTAGACAAAACCGCTGCACACCGCCTGTACATCGAAGGCGGCGCAGTCATTGATTCCCAAGCGCGCCTGCAGCAGGCAGGCTGTGCTCGGGAACACATAGTCCGGGGTCGATGTTGCGACGATCAGCAGATCAATATCCGTTGCTACGCAGTGCGCGGCCGCCAGGGCTGCCCGCGCCGCCGGCAGCGCCAGGTCGCTTGCGGCCTCGTGCGACTGCGCCAGGTGTCGCGCGACTATGCCGGTGCGTTCGCGGATCCATGCGTCAGTTGTATCGATTCCGCGCGCGGCCAACGCATCGTTGCCGACCGCGGGCCCGGGAAGGTGACTGCCGGTGCCGATGATGCGCGTGAAGGCCATACGAAACGTCAGGCGGCCCGCGTCGCAGGCGTTTCAGCGTGACGTGCGATGCGCGCTGCGATGCCAGCGGTGACGTCGGATTTGACCGCCTCGAAGGCACGATCGAGCGCCTGGCCGAACGAATAGACGTCGCATGAACCGTGGCTCTTGACCACCAGGCCGTTCAAGCCCAAGAGGCAGGCGCCGTTGTAGCGTCTGTGGTCATAGCGACGCCGGAAGGCGTTGATGGCAGGCAAAGCGAACAGTGCCCCCAGTTTGGTGA
Source organism: Burkholderiales bacterium (assembly GCA_046160545.1). Taxonomy (GTDB): domain Bacteria; phylum Pseudomonadota; class Gammaproteobacteria; order Burkholderiales; family JAEUOS01; genus JAEUOS01. The sequence goes on along the minus strand of JBJXGS010000322.1, from coordinate 27,002 downwards.
GCCAAGTGCGTTCGAACTCGCTCTTCAAGGCCCGCCCGAGCATTTGCGCCAGGCCCTCCGAGGTCTTGAGTGCGACATTGCCGACAAAGCCGTCACAGACCACGACATCGACCGTGCCCTTGAATATGTCGTTGCCTTCGACGTTGCCATGAAAGCGGATTTCGCCGCGATCGTTGGCGGCACGCAGCAAGTCGGCGGCTTCCTTGACGGTGTCGTTGCCCTTGATTTCCTCTTCGCCGATGTTGAGCAGGCCCACCACCGGATCGGCTGCGTGCTCGATCGCGGCCACCAGGGCCGACCCCATCAGCGCGAACTGGTACAGGTGGGCCGCCTTGCAGTCGACGTTCGCACCCAGGTCGAGCATGTAGGTCGACCCTCCTCTGAGGTTAGGCAGTGGCGCGCAGATCGCAGGACGATCAATACCAGGCAGGGTGCGCAAGACGAAACTTGCAATCGCCATCCATGCGCCGGTATTGCCGGCCGAGATCGCGGCATGAGCCTCGCCATCCTTGACCAGGCCGAGTGCGACATGCATCGACGAATCCCGTTTGCGACGCAACGCCTGCACCGGCGGATCGTGCATGGTGACGACTTCGCCTGCGGCGCGGACGCGCAAGCGATCATTGCCGGCGTGTCCGCGCTTGGCCAACTCCCGCTCCAGCGTTTCAGCGACCCCGACGAGAACTACTTGCGCCTCAGGGTGCCGTTCGACGAAGGCGAGCGCGGCCGGCACAGTAACCGCAGCGCCATGGTCGCCGCCCATCGCGTCGATCGCGATGACGATGCTCATGCCGCGTGTCCCGTATCAGCCGCCCAGGAACTGCGGCGCGCCTGCCCCACCCTTTCCGGACGCATCGGCGCGCTTCGCGTCAGGCTTCCTTGGTCTTGACGACTTTCTTGCCGCGATAAAACCCGTTGGGGCTCACGTGATGGCGCAGGTGCACTTCGCCGGTCGTAGGTTCCACCGCCAGCGGAGGAGCGGTAAGGAAATCATGGGCACGATGCATGCCACGCTTGGAGGGTGACTTCTTGTTCTGCTGGACTGCCATTTGAATACTCCTTCTGTCTAAAACCAAATAACCCTGGATGCGTACTTACCGGCCAGCCTTCAATCCTGCCAACGCAGCGAAGGGCAGCACTTTCTCACCGGCATGTGTCGCGCCCTGTGGCTGGCACTGCGCATGCTTGGGTGCCACTGGCAGTGCCAGCAGCAATTCATCTTCGATCAGGTGCAAAACGTCGAAACGCTCGTCGTGCTCCAGCATGTCCCAATCGTCCAATCCGTCATCGGCAAATCCGTCGGCAGCGGCAGAAAATTCGATGCTCGCCTCAGGCGTCACGTGCAGCCGCACCGGCTTCATGCAACGCTGGCACTGCGCTTCCAGCAGCGCCGTCAGGCGCAGCCGTATCCCCGCTTTGCCACGCGGGGACCGCACCGCCGTCAGGCGCGCCTCGATTGCCCCGACCACACTTGCATCGTCACCAAGCCGATCGAAACACTCGCCTCCCAGGACGCGCGCTTCGTCGCGCCCGCGGCCGGTAAAATCGCGCGTGTCGATGCTCCAGGTCCGAAGGTCCGAGGTGGCCACAGGTATCGATCTCTCGCTGCTGCAGTAACGCATGTTGCATCCCTGCGTAACGGCAGTCGCAAGCGTCGCACAAAACCCCTAATTCTAGCCGGATTCACCTTTGCAGTCAAAAACTTACCTCAATCCATCGGTGCCGGGGTACAAGCCATGCTGATCCTGGCTTCGACGTCGCGTTATCGGGCCGAGTTGCTGTCCCGTCTGGGACTTGCGTTCGAGACCCGCGCGCCGGGTGTCGACGAGTCATCCCTGCCAGGCGAGGCGCCCGCAGCCATGGCGCTGCGCCTGGCCCTGGCCAAAGCCCGTGCGGTCGCCGCTGGCTTGCCTGCCGGACTGGTCATTGGATCCGACCAGGTCGCCCATTGCGCCGGACAGGTACTGGGCAAGCCCGGCAATGCGCAAACGGCACGCGCGCAATTGCTCCATATGAGCGGACGCACCACTCGATTTGACACTGCCCTCGCGCTGGTTGACGCTTCCGCGGGCACGGAGCAAAGCGTGGTCGTGTCCACGGACGTCGAATTGCGCACTCTGAGCGGGAGCGAAATCGACGCCTACTTGCGCATTGACGAGCCCTGGGACTGTGCCGGGTCTGCGCGTTCCGAAGGGCTCGGCGTGGTTCTGATGAAAAGCATCAGCGGTCCGGATCCGACTGCACTGGTCGGCTTGCCCTTGATCGAGCTGTCGGCCATGTTGCGGCGCGCCGGGCTCGACCCGCTTGCCCGGCCGTGAGCGGCACTCTCTGGCTGGTCCCCGCGACGCTGGGAGACCCGAAGGGGCGTGCCGCTGAAATCGGCGCAAGCCTGCCTCCTGCGGTCCGCGAAAGGCTGGGGCAGCTTCGCGTGTTCGCAGTCGAGAATGCCAAGTCGGCGCGCGCCTTTCTCAAGGCGGCGGGAGTCCCGCTGCCAATCTCCGAGCTGACTATGCATGAAATCGGCCACGCGCCGGACGCTGGAGTTCTAGTCCCAATCGTCGACACCCTGCGCTCGGGCGTCGATGTAGGTCTCATCGCCGAGGCTGGATGCCCGGCAGTGGCGGACCCCGGCGCCCTTCTGGTGCGCCTGGCGCACGAGGCCGACTGTACGGTCGCCCCGCTGGTGGGGCCGTCGGCGCTGCTGCTGGCCCTGATGGCCAGCGGCCTGGAGGGCCAGCGTTTCGCTTTCGCCGGCTATCTGCCGGTCAAGTCCGGACTGCGTGAGCGCGCCATCGCTGATCTCGAGACACGTTCGCGACGGCATGCCGAAACGCAGATTGTCATCGAGACGCCATTCCGCAATGAAGCCCTCTTCGCTGCTCTTGTGGCCAGTCTCGGTCGCGACACGCGCCTGGCGGTCGCATGCGACCTCAGCTTGCCGAGTCAATGGATCGCCATGCGCAAGGTCGCTGCCTGGCGCACGCTGCGCCCCCCTACTTTGGACCGCCGCCCAAGTGTCTTTCTATTCTTGGCCTGAAGTGTCGAGCAAGGCTTACGTCTTGTAGGCAGCGTATGCCGCATCGACGCCTGCCCCTCGGGTGAAGCGGTGGCCTTCAGCCGCCAGCACCGTCTCCAGGGCGGCCAAGGTCAGAAGCACCGCATCGCAGCGCGCGTTGTAGCCCATCGCGCCGATGCGCCAGATCTTGCCGTGCAGCTGGCCGAAAGACGTGCCGATCTCGATATTGAAGTCATCCAGCAGCGCGTTGCGTACCTTGTCGCCGGCGACACCGGCGGGAATCGCAACCCCGGTCACGTTGGGCATCTTGTGCGCCACATCGCCGAAGACCGTGAGTCCCATCGCGCTCAACCCCGCGACCATCGCGCGCGATGCCGCCGCGTGCCTCCGGTGGATCTCGGCTGCCCCCTCAAGGACAAAGATGCGCGCACATTCGCGCGCCGCGTAGAGCATGCTGGTCGCTTCTGTATGGTGATTGAGCGCGCCGTCACCCCAATAGTCCATGATCATCGCCAGGTCCAGATAATTGCTGGCAATGATGCGCCCCTCACCCGGCACGTAGTTCGCCGGCCGCACGCCTTCCTCGATATGGCGGCGCCGGTAAACGCGGCGGGCGAAAGCCTCCCCCAAGGTGATTGGCGCCGCGCCCGAAGGCCCGGCCAGGCACTTCTGCAGGCCGCCTGTCACGCAATCGATCTCCCAGGCGTCCACCGGGAGCGGTGTGCCGCCCAGCGTGGCGGTGGCGTCGACCTGCAGCAAGGCGCCGTAGCGATGGCAGATGCGTCCAAGTTCTTCCAGCGGCTGGCACATCGTGGTGGAGGTGTCACCTTGGCAAACCGCCACCAGCGCAGGCGAAAACGCCTTGACCGCGGCCTCGACCTGTTCCGGAGCGAACACCGTGCCCCATGCGGTTTCCAGCACCCGCACCTCGGCGCCGACCCGCCGCGCGATCTCGGTCTTGAGCTGGCCGAAGCGTCCGAAGGAAAGCACTAGTACCCGATCCCCGGGTTCGATGGCCGATATCATCGCGGTCTCGATCGCGGAGCGCGCGGTGCCGTCGACGATCAAAGTCCAGTCGTTTGTGGTCTCGAAAACCAGGCGATACAGCGCCATGGTTTCACGCATGGCCACTCGAAAAGTAGGATCGAACTGTCCGACCAGCGGGGCCGACATGGCGCGCAGCACGCGCGGGTCGGCATTGATGGGCCCGGGCCCCATCAGCAGCCGTGGCGGAAGGTTGAGGTCCTGGCGTATGGCAGTTGGGTCCGCGAGGGGACTCAGGACGGGCAGTTCGCGGGATTCAGGCATGGATCGGAATGTCGTTTTGTATACATGACGCGGGGTAAAAGTATACAAGAGGGTGGGTTATGGGGCGCCAAATCCAAAGTGAAAGCGAGCCCCTCTGCCTGCCTCGCCTATGCCTGTGATCGTGCCGCCGTGGCGTTCCAGGATGCGCTTGACGGTCGCAAGGCCAATCCCAAGTCCCTCGAATCGATCGCGATCATGCAGGCGCTGAAACGGCTGGAAGAGGCTTGTGGCACGCGCTTGGTCGAAGCCGCATCCATTGTCCGAAATCACGAACTCGCCCGGCCTGACCCCAGCCGACAGTTCTACAACCGGCGGGTCGGCGTCAGCACTGTACTTGATGGCATTCGACATCAGGTTTTCCAGTACTACCCGCGCCAGCACCGGGTCGGCGTCGACGGCTAGACCAGCCGGGATGCGCAATTGCGCAGGCTTTCCATTGCGACCGACCACAAGCTCATGCGCGACTTCTTCTGCCAGCGCGCTCAGATCGACTGTCGTGCGTTCCAGGGTCTGACGACCGGCACTGGTCAACTCCAGGAGGCCATCAATGTAGTCACTCATGCGCCTGCCATGGCGTTCGATCTTGCCCAGCAGCAGACGGCAATCCTGGTTCAACCCGTCGCCGTGCTGTTGCAACAATACTTCTGCGTAACCGAGAATCCCCGAGAGCGGCCGTTTCAGTTCGTGCGCCACCGAGTAGTCGTAGGCCTTTAGTTCGCGATTGTCGGATTCCAGGCGTGCGGTTCGTTCGGATAGCCTGTGATCGACCGAAGCGGCAATCATCTGCACTTCCAGCTGCGCCCGCCAGCGCTCCTGGGATGCTTCGGCAAGCTTGGTTTCCATGCGTGTCAGGGCATCGGCCATGCGCGCGACCTCGTCCTCGTCACTGACAGGAGCGCCGGACAGGGCGGCCAAACGGCGGTAGTGGCGGCGCAGCTGCACCTCGACTGCGTCGGTGAGTTCGCGCGCCCGAAACGGCTTGGCGAGGAAATCGTCCGCCCCCCCGGTCATGCTTTTGCGAAAGCGCTTGCGTGAACCGTCGGTGGTCAGATAGATCACCGGAAGATGCTCCGTGGCCGGCGTGGCGCGCAGCTCTTCGAGCATGTCCTCACCACTCATGTCGGGCAGGAAATGGTCGAGGATCAGAAGATTGGGCGGGTCCGCCGCGATCGCCGCCAGCCCTGCCTCGGCGCTCGCCACACGGCTGGCCCGATAGCCGCGCCGACGCAACAGGGACAAAATGTACTTGGCCAGCGTGTCATCGTCGTCAACCACGAGGACATGCTGGCGACGCTCGTTGGACTTGGGGTTGCTCGTTTCCATGTCAGTCGGCCCTCAGTGGGCTTGATCCCAGTTCTTTCCTACCCCGACATCCGCCACCAGCGGCACGGCGAGTTGCGCCACACCGGCCATGATCTCGGGCACGCGCACCCGCAACAGATCGACTTCTTCCTCCGGCACTTCCAGCACCAACTCATCGTGAACCTGCATGATGAGGCGTGCGCCCAGCTGGTCGGCATCCAGCCAGTCCTGCACCGCCAGCATGGCCAGCTTGATCAGGTCGGCTGCCGTTCCCTGCATCGGGGCGTTGATCGCCGCCCGCTCCGCACCCTGGCGCCGCTGCATGTTGGAACTGGCAATCTCGGGCAGCCACAGGCGGCGTCCGAATGCGGTCTCGACATAACCCTTTTCGCGCGCCTGCACGCGCGTCTCATCCATGTAGCGCTTGACGCCGGCGAAGCGCTCGAAGTAGCGATCAATGTAGTTCTTCGCGGCCTCGCGCTCGATACCGAGGTTGGCCGCAAGGCCAAAGGCGCTCATTCCGTAAATGAGACCGAAATTGATCACCTTGGCGTAGCGACGCTGCTCGCTGGTGACCCCATCGGCTGAACCGCCGAAAATCTCCGCGGCCGTCGCACGGTGCACGTCCAGGCCGGCGGCGAATGCGGCCCCGAGTGCGGGATCGCGTGACAGGTGCGCCATGATGCGCAGCTCGATCTGCGAATAGTCGGCTGAGAGGATCATTGATCCCGGCGGGGCGACGAATGCCTCGCGAATACGCCGACCCTCGGCGCTGCGGATCGGAATGTTCTGCAGGTTCGGGTCGTTGGAAGCCAGACGGCCGGTCACCGCGACCGCCTGCGCGTAGTTGGTGTGCACCCGGCCGGTGGACGGATTGACCATGCGCGGCAACTTGTCCGTATAGGTGCTCTTGAGCTTGGACAGGCCGCGGTATTCGAGCAACACCTTGGGCAGTGGATAGTTCTCGGCCAGCTTCTGCAGCACTTCCTCGTCGGTCGAAGGCGCGCCCGACGGTGTCTTCTTGACCACCGGCAGGTGCATGCGCTCGAAGAAGATCTCGCCGATCTGCTTGGGGCTGCCCAGGTTGAAAGGCCCGCCGGCGAGTTCGTAGGCCTGCTTTTCCAGGGCCAGCATGCTGTTGCCGAGTTCGGCTCCCTGCTGATCGAGGAGAGCCGCGTCGATCAGCACGCCATTGCGCTCAACGCGCTTCAGGACACGCGCAACCGGTACTTCGATGGCATAGATGCGCGCCAGACCGGGATCCCTTTCGATGCGTGGCCAGAGGGTTTGGTGCAGTTGCAGCGTGACTTCGGCATCCTCGGCCGAGTACTCGGTGGCGCGATCGATCGCCACCTGCTCGAAGCCGATCTGCGATGCGCCCTTGCCGGCCACGTCCTCGAAAAGAATGGTCGTGCGGCCCAGGTGGCGTGCAGCCAGCGAATCCATGTCGTGGCTTTTGTGGGATTCGAGGACGTAACTCTGCAGCAAGGTGTCGTGCCTGATACCGGCCAAGGCGATGCCGTGGTTGGCAAAGATATGCTCGTCGTATTTGAGATTCTGGCCCACCTTGGCGGCGCTTGGGTCCTCAAGCCAGGGCTTGAGGAGCCCGATGGCCAAATCGAAATCGAGTTGCCCCTGGGCGTCCGGACCGGCGTGCTTGAGCGGCAGGTACGCGGCTTCGTAAGGCTGGATGGCAAACGAGATGCCGACGATGCGCGCGCGTAGCGGGTCCAGGCCGGTGGTTTCGGTATCGACGCTGGCGATCGGTGCGCCGTAGAGACGCGCAATCCACTCCGTGAGGCGCTCGACGGTGAGAATGGTTTCGTAGCGTTTGGGTGGCTGGTCGGCCGGCAGGGCCGGAGCGGCATCCGGCATATCGGGGACGACATTGCCGGCTTCGAGTTCTCGCAGCCAGGTGCGAAAGCCGCAGCGCGTGAACAACTGGCGCAGCGCCTCGGGATCGGTGGGCTGGGCTTCGACGTCGCCTAAGCTGATGCCGGGGACATCGCACTTGACGGTGATCAGTTCACGGCCGCGCGGCAGCCAGTCGAGGGCCTGCCGCAGGTTGTCGCCCACCGCGCCCTTGATCGAAGCGGCGTTGGCCATCACGCCCTCGAGCGAGCCGTACTCTGCAATCCACTTGGCGGCGGTCTTGGGTCCGACCTTGTCCACACCCGGGACGTTGTCGACCGCGTCGCCAGTCAGGGTCAGGTAATCGATGATGCGCTCCGGCGGGACGCCGAACTTGGCCTTGACACCCGGCGGGTCGAGCACTTCGGGTGCAGCGCCGGGCTTGACCATGGTGTTGATCAAGCGTACATGCGGCCCGACCAGTTGCGCAAGATCCTTGTCGCCGGTCGAGATCAGGGTTTCCATGCCCTGCGCAGCAGCCTGCGAAGCCAGAGTGCCGATAACGTCGTCAGCCTCGACGCCCTCCACCATCAGGAGCGGCCAGCCGAGCGCGCGCACCAGCGCATGGATGGGTTCGATCTGCCGTACCAGGTCCTCTGGCATGGGCGCGCGCTGGGCCTTGTAATCGGCAAAGATCGCGTCGCGGAAAGTCGGTCCCTTGGCGTCGAAGACGCAGGCCAGGCGGTCGGCCTGATAATCGGCCTTGAGCTTGCGCAGCATGCCGATCATGCCGTACACGGCACCGGTGGGCTCGCCGGTCGGACTGCGCAGGTCCGGCAGCGCATGGAAGGCTCGGTACAGGTACGATGAGCCGTCAACCAGCAGCAGCATGGGACGCGATAAAGGGGAAGGTATGCAGGAAAAGTTGCAGCGCGCCGACATGGCGGCGGACTACTCGGCGCGCGAGGCGTGGCGCCTCTTTGGAATTATGGCAGAGTTCGTCGAGGCAACCGAGCGCCTCGAACCGCTGCGCCCGGCGGTGTCGGTCTTCGGCTCGGCACGGCTGAAGCCTGACAACCCCTACTTTCAGCAGACCGAGGTCATCGCGCGCAAACTCTCCGATGCCGGGTTCTCGGTCATTTCCGGAGGCGGGCCGGGTGTCATGGAAGCCGCCAATCGAGGGGCCTTTCATGGCAAGAGCGCCGCTGTGGGCTTAAACATCGAGCTGCCGCGCGAACAGCATGGCAACGCGTTCCAGAACGTGGCGCTGTACTTTCGCCACTTTTTCGCGCGCAAGTACATGTTCGTCAAGTTCGCCTGTGCCTATGTGGTCATGCCGGGCGGCTTCGGTACGCTCGACGAACTCACCGAGGCGCTGACCCTGATCCAGACCGGCAAGACGCCGCGCATGCCCATCATCCTGGTCGGGGCCGGATTCTGGCGCGGCCTCACCGACTGGATGCGGCAGGAACTTGCGAGCGGCGGGCTGATCGATCCGGCCGACATCGATCTCATGCAGGTCATCGATGACCCCGACGAGATTGTCGCGGCAATCTTTCGCTTCTACGAGGGGCGCGGCTTCACCCCGTCGGCATCGGAGCGCGAAGGCATGCTTTATCTGTAGGACGCTTGCTACAATCCAGCTCATGAAAACCGCGCTGCTTCCCTCCTGGTCCGCGCTTTCTCGCGTCCTTGCACTTGTCGTTGCTCTGGCCCTGCCGGCTGCCTGGGCCCAGCCGGCGCAGCGTCTTGAGCCCTTGCCCGATGTGCCGCCGCCGCCACGCATGAGCATCGACCCCTCGGCCGAGCCTACGGTGACGATCATTCAGCGCGGACGCGAAAAGGTAGAGGAATTCCGCATCCGCGGTCGGCTCTACATGGTGCGCGTCACCCCGCCCGGGGGTGTTCCCTACGTTCTCGTCGACCAGAAGGGCGATGGCCAGTTTGCGGCCCCCACCTCCGGCCCGGCAGACGCGCACAATCTGAGCGTGCCCATGTGGGTGATCGGCACGTTCTGACGCCAGGCAGGCCCAGGCGACGATGGCCGTATTCACCCCGGTCGGCCCGGAAGACCTTGCTCCGTGGCTAGCCGGCTACGAGGTCGGAGAGTTGGTCACCCTGAACGGCATCGCCTCAGGGATCGAGAACAGCAACTTTTTTCTCACCACTTCCGGCGGCGAGTTCGTCCTCACGATATTCGAGAAGCTTTCCGCGGCGGAGTTGCCCTTTTATCTCGACCTGACCGAGCACTTGAGCGCACGTGGCATACCCTGTCCCGGTCCACTGCGCGATCGCGCCGGCCGCACCTTCAGCCTGCTGCTCGGCAAGCCGGCAGCGATCGTACGCCGCCTGCCCGGGCGCTCGAACATGACGCCGGAAACGCCCCAAATCACCCAGGTCGGCCGCATGCTGGCTCGCATGCACCAGGCAGGTGCCGACTTCGGCACCTGTCAGGACAATCCGCGCGGTCCGCACTGGTGGGCGATGACGACCCCGCAGGTACTGCCATTTCTCGGCCGCGACGATGCGGCGATGCTGGCTGACGAACTGGAGTTTCAGGCAGGACACCGCTTTGATCGACTGCCACGCGGGCCCATTCATGCCGACCTTTTCCGCGACAACGTCCTCTTCGACAACAGCGAACTGGGCGGACTGATCGACTTCTACTTTGCCGGATTCGATTGCCTGCTCTTCGACGTCGCTGTGTGCGTGAACGACTGGTGCATCGAGCGCTCCGCTGCATCGTCAGGGCGGCTGGACGCAGGTGCGACGCGAGCGTTCCTGGCGGCTTATCACGCGCAGCGCGGCTTTGACGCTGACGAGGCGCGCGCCTGGCCGGTGATGCTGCGCGCTGCGGCGCTGCGCTTTTGGCTTTCGCGGCTCTACGATATGCACCTGCCGCGGTCCGGGACATTGGTGCACCCACACGATCCCGAGCACTTCGGCCGCATTCTGCGCGTAAGGCGCGCGGATGCCGCGCCGACGTGGCTGTAGCGGTCGCCGCTGCCCTGCGAGGAGATTCCAGAGAATGCAAGTCCGCACCCTCCCTGCTGCACACGGCTGGCTGTGGATCCTGCACGGCTTCTCACTTTTTCGTGCCCATCCAGCCCTTTGGTTGTTGCTTCTGATTTTCTATTGGCTGGTGCTGCTTCTGGCAGGCTCAATTCCGCTCGTCGGGCCATTGCTGGGTACCGCGCTGATTCCAGGTCTCGCCGCGGGGTTCATGGTTGCCTGCCGCGCCGTTCAGGAGAAGAAACCGCCCTTGCCGGCGCAGTTGCTGGGCCCGCTCAAGAGCAATACGCGTCCGCAATTGCTGCTGGGCGCTCTTTATCTGGGCGCACTGGCGCTGGTGCTGGCGGTGGTTGCCCTTGCCGACGCAGGGGCCTTGTTCCGCATCATGCTGATGGGAGCCAAGGTCTCGCGCCAGTCGATACCCGAGCTGCAGACCTCCGCGTTCCTGGGCATCATGCTTTATGCGCCGGTGATGCTTGCGTTCTGGTTCGCACCCGCCCTGACGCTCTGGGAAGGCATGACGCCGGCCAAGTCTCTGTTCTTCAGTTTTTTCGCCGGCTGGCGCAACCTCAAGGCTTTCCTGGTCTACGGCCTGGGCTGGATCCTGTTCGCAGTGATCGTGCCGATGATCATCGGCCTGATCGTGGGTGCGCTCGTTCCGCGCCAGGGCAGTGGCGCTTCGATGGTGGCTCTCATCATCATGCCCTACATGCTTGCAGTGATGTGCGCGATGATCTGCTCGTTCTATTCGAGCTACGTAGCCATTTTCGCGCCCGGCGAGGACGCGCCGGCCGACGCGCTTGCGGAAAAGGCGGAGGAACCGCCGCCGCCACCGGCGCCCTAGATAGACGGGAAGTCGTACAGGCGCTCAGCGTTGGCTGCCAGGGCGCGGTCCATGGCCTCTTTCCCGATCCAGCCGGCCAATCGCGCCAGGGAACCCGCGTCGTCGATCAAGTCGAACGGTTCGATATCGGCCGGGGCGCGCTGGCCACCGCCGCCCGGATGCGGCCAGTCACTGCCCCAGAGGATTCGCTCGGGATTGGCCTTTGCAAAGGCGCGTGCATAGTCGGCGACATCTGCGCAGTCTGCGCTGGCGGCCACACGGTGTGCAGCCGAGAGCTTGACCCAGGCACGTCCGCTTTCAAGCAGTCGCAACAAGTCGGTGAAGCCCGGCTGCTCCAGCCCCGCACTCGCGTCGAGGCCCGCGAAGTGATCGAATACAAGCGCAACCGGCAGCGTGGCGAATTGGGCCTGCAGCGCGGCTATAAGCGGCAGGCGAGCAAATATCTGCACATGCCAGCCCAGGGGGGCAACCCGCTTCGCTGTGCGCGCGAGCAAGTCTGCTGCAACCTGGGGATCGCGAACCCCGGTCGTATGCAGGTTTAGCCGCACGCCGCGTACGCCAGCCGCATGCAGCGCAGCCAGCGCCGCGTCGCTCGTACGCAAATCGATCACCGCGACTCCGCGTGCACGACCAGGCCTCGCACCATTCATTGCGATGATGGCATCGACGCTGGCTGAATTGTCCGTGCCGTAGACGCTTGGATGCACCACGACGACTCGTTCGATCCCGAGGCGCGCGTGCAGTTGGTCCAGTTGCGCCACCGACGCCTCACCCGGGGTGTAGGCACGTGCTGGGTCAAAGGGATAACGCGCCGGCGGGCCGAACACATGGGTATGGCAGTCACAGGCGCGCGGCGGGGGGCGATAGGTCACGCCCATCGCATCAGGCTCTGTCTGGTTGGTCATCATGCAGTCTCCAGTTTGGCGTAGGCCAGCGCCAGCCATTTCACGCCGGTACGGCCGAAGTTCACCTGCACCCGCGCATCCTGCCCGCTGCCTTCGGCGCCGACGATGACGCCGGCGCCGAACTTGGAGTGCCGGACATTCTGGCCGATGCGATATCCGGTCTCGGCGGCCGCCGCGGCCTTGGCCCAGGCCGGGCGCGCGGCGGGCGCGAAGTCGTCGTCGCCCTGCCAGAGATTGCCGCGCTTGGCCGAGATGCGCGGTGTCAGCCACTTTAAAAGCGACTCCGGGAGTTCATCGAGAAAGCGCGACTTCAGGCTATAGCGCGTCTGGCCGTGCAGCATGCGGGTTTGCGCGAAGGACAGGTAGAGGCGCTTGCGCGCACGCGTGATGGCCACGTACATGAGCCGACGCTCCTCATCGAGTCCGTCCTTCTCCAGGATCGAATTCTCATGTGGAAACAGGCCATCCTCCAGGCCGGTGATGAAGACCTGGTCAAACTCAAGCCCCTTGGCAGAATGCACCGTCATGAGTTGCACGGCGTCCTGGCCGGCTTCGGCCTGGTTGTCGCCGGCCTCGAGTGCGGCATGCGACAGGAACTCTGCCAGGCTGTCTTCATCCTCGGCGATGAAATTTGCCGCTGCACTGACGAGTTCGTCGAGGTTCTCGAGGCGCTCGCGCCCCTCGCGATCGTTGCGATAGTGGGTGCGCAGTCCCGAGTGGTCAAGAACGTGATCGATGGTCTCGGTCAGGGGCAGGCCCTGGCAGGCGTTGCGCATCGCGTCGATCAGCTGCACGAAAGCCCCCAGCGACGCGCCGGCCTTGCCTTGCAGGAGCGGCACCGCCCGCATCAGCGAAATGCCCGCCGGGTTGGCCATGTCGCGCGTGCGTGCCGCGTCGTTGAGCGCCTCAATGGAGCGCGCTCCGATGCCGCGCACGGGGAAGTTGACCACGCGCGCGAACGAGGTATCGTCATCCGGATTGGCCATCAGGCGCAGATACGCGATCGCGTGCTTGATTTCGGCGCGTTCGAAAAAGCGCAGGCCGCCGTAGACCTTGTAGGGGATGCCGTCGGCGAAAAGCAGCTGCTCAATGACCCGCGACTGCGCGTTGGAGCGGTACAGCACCGCGATCTCGCTGCGGCGCGAACCCTCCAGCGACAGGTTCTTGACCTCGCCGACCAGCCAGCGCGCTTCGTCCAGATCCGCTGGCGCTTCGTAGACGCGTACAGGTTCGCCGTGGCCGGCTTCGGTCCACAGGTTCTTGCCCAGGCGCTGCCCGTTGTTCTTGATCAGCGCATTGGCGGCGTCGAGGATATTGCCGTGCGAGCGGTAGTTCTGCTCCAGCTTGATCAGGGTGTCGACGTGGAAATCGCGCTCGAAGTCGAGCATGTTGCCCACGCGTGCGCCGCGGAACGCATAGATCGACTGGTCGTCGTCGCCGACGCTGAACATCGCTGCCGGAGCGCCGCTACCCGCGCCGCCTATCAGCTTCAGCCACTTGTACTGCAATTCGTTCGTGTCCTGGAACTCGTCGACCAGGATATGGCGAAAGCGTTCGCGGTAGTGGGCGCACAGGACTTCATTCCTGGCCAGCACCTCGTAGGTGCGCAGGAGCAGTTCGGCAAAATCGACCACGCCTTCGCGCTGGCATTGCGCCTCGTAGGCGGCGTAGAGCTCGATGAAACGGCGGTTATGCTCGTCGTTGACGGCGATGTCCTTGGGGCGTTGCCCGGATTCCTTGGCGCCGTTGATGAACCACACCACGTTCTTGGGCGGGAACTTCTCGTCGTCGACGTTCATCGCCTTGAGCAGGCGCTTGACCGCCGAGAGCTGGTCGCCCGCGTCAAGGATCTGGAAAAGCTGCGGCAGCCCCGCCTCGCGGTGGTGCGCACGCAGGAAGCGATTGGCCAACCCGTGAAAGGTGCCCACCCACATGCCGCGCAGGTTGATCGGCAGCATGGCCGACAGGCGGGTCAGCATCTCGCGCGCAGCCTTGTTGGTGAACGTCACCGCGAGAATTCCGGTCGGGCGCGCCTGCCCGGTCTGGATCAGCCAGGCGATGCGCGTGGTCAGGACGCGCGTCTTGCCCGACCCGGCTCCGGCCAGAATGAGCGCCGATTGCGGCGGCAGCGTGACGGCGCGGAACTGCTCGGGATTGAGGTTGGCTAGGAGTTCGGACATGGGGCGGGCGGTAGAATGCATCGACGCTTCGCACGCGCGCGCCGCATTGGCCGACCGCCTTGCTGAAACGAAGCCGCCTTCATCGCGGCGCGCGGATTATAGACGCGCGCCCCTGCCGGAATGAACCATGCATGATCTCCTGTTTCGCGCCGCGACCGTATATGACGGGCTTGGCGGACCACCTGTCAAAGCCGATGTGGCGGTAACCCAAGGCCGCATCGCTGCAATGGGCCGTGACCTGGGGACCGCGCGCGAGACAATCGACGCAGGCGGCCTTGCGTTGATGCCGGGCATCATCGACAACCACACACACTACGACGCGCAGATCACCTGGGATGCCGGCATCGTGCCGTCGCCGGCATTGGGCGTCACCACGGCCGTGATCGGAAACTGCGGCTTTACCATCGCGCCCTGCCGCCCTGCCGATCGCGAGCTGGTCATGCGTAACCTGACCCAGGTCGAAGGCATGTCGCTCGATGTCTTGCGCCGCGGCATCCGCTGGGACTTCGAGTCGATTCCCGAGTACCTGGATGCGATCGAACGCGCGGGACTGGCAGTCAACATCGCCGCATTTGCCGGGCATTCGTCGCTTCGCACCTGGGTCATGGGTGAGGACGCCACACGCCGTGCCGCCACGCCTGCGGAAATCGGGCGGATGCGCGAGCTGCTTCGGGAAGCCATGTCGGCCGGGGCAGCAGGTTTTGCCACCAGCACTTCGCCGGCGCACAACGGTGCCAATGGTGTGCCGATGCCGTCGCGCCTGGCAGACGATGACGAATTGCGCACGCTGGTGCAATGCCTGCGCGAGGCCGGGCGCGGCGTCTTCATGCTGACCAAGGGCGGGCACACCTCGATCGACTTCCTTGAGGAACTGGCAGAGGCCTCGGGTCGACCGGTCGTCATCGCGGCCCTGCTGCACAACAAGACCAACCCTGATGGAGTATTTCGCGAACTGGACCGCATTGGCGAGGCCGCTGCGCGCGGGCGGCGACTGCTGGGCGCGGTGTCATGCTGCCCCTTGACGATGGACTTCACGCTGCACTCGCCCTACCCTGTCGAAGGCCTGCAGTCATGGAAGCCGGCGTTGGGACTCGACCCTGTCGCATTCAAAGCGAAGATCGCGGAAAAGTCGTTTCGCGACGCGATGCGAGCCGAGATAGCCGCGCCGGCAGTATTCCGACTTTTCAACGGTGAATGGGACCAGGTGCAGGTGGTGGAAGTGGCCGACCCCGCGCACGCGGCGCTGGAGCAGCGCTCGATCGGCGAACTCGCCCGCGAGGCGGGCCGTGATCCGCTGGACCTGATGTTCGACCTGGCATTGTCGGAGAACCTCGATACGGTATTTACCGCGACTCTCCTCAACTCAGACGAGGCTGCGGTCGCTCGCATGCTCAGGCATCCGCACTCCCTGGTGAGTCTGTCGGATGCCGGCGCCCACCTGACCTTCTTCAATGACGCCGCCTTCGGCCTGCATCTCCTGGGGCATTGGGCGCGCGACCGTGGCGCGCTGACCATTGAGGAGGCGGTGCGGCGCCTCACCCACGCTAACGCACAGCTTTTCGGCATGCGTGATCGTGGCCGCATTGCGCCCGGCGCTGCGGCGGATCTACTGTTGTTCGATGCGCCAACGGTCGGGCGCGGCCGCAAGCGGCGCGTGCACGACCTGCCGGGCGGTGCGGCGCGTCTACATACTGATGCAATCGGTGTCCACGGTGTGTGGGTAAACGGAACGCGCGTCGTCGATGCCGATGGCGCCATCGCCGGGGCTCGCCCAGGCCGTCTGTTGCGCGACTTCGCCGCCTGACCTGACAAATGCAACCATGAGTGAAGACATTCTCATCAACGTCACTCCCCAGGAAACCCGCGTCGCGGTCATGCTGCAGGGGGTAGTGCAGGAAATCCACATCGAGCGCAGCGCCACGCGCGGCCTGGTCGGCAACACCTATCTGGGGCGTGTGGCGCGGGTGCTACCCGGGATGCAATCCGCGTTCATCGACATCGGGCTGGAACGCGCTGCCTTCCTGCATGTTGCCGACATCTGGGAAGTGCGCCATGCACACCACGCGCCGGGCGAAACCGCGAAGCCGATCGAGCAGCTGCTGCGCGAGGGACAGACCATCCTGGTACAGGTGATCAAGGACCCGATCGGCACCAAGGGGGCGCGCCTGTCGACCCAGATTTCGATCGCGGGGCGCATGCTGGTCTACCTGCCGCAGGAGTCGCACATCGGCATCTCGCAGCGCATCGAAAACGAAGCCGAGCGCACGCTGCTGCGCGACCGGGTGCAACACCTGATGCCGGAGGACGAGCACGGCGGGTTCATCATCCGCACCATGGCCGAAGCGGCCTCGGACGCGGACCTTGCCACCGACATCGAGTACCTGCGCAAGACCTGGCGTGACATCCAGGCGCGTGCCCAGGTGACCCAGGCACCGGCGATGCTCTACCAGGACCTGGCACTGGCCAAGCGTGCACTGCGTGACCTGGTCAGCGCCGAGACCACCAGCGTGCAGGTCGATTCGCGCGAGAACTTCGTGGCCCTGGGTGAATTCGCGCGCGACTACACGCCCAATGTGGTCTCGCGCATCATGCACTATGCCGGCGAGCGGCCGCTGTTCGACCTGTTCGGCGTGGAGACCGAGATCCAGAAGGCGCTGGAACGGCGCGTCGACCTGAAATCCGGCGGCTACCTGATCATCGACCAGACCGAGGCCATGACCACGGTGGATGTCAACACCGGCGGCTTTGTCGGCGGGCGCAACTTCGACGACACCATCTTCAAGACCAACCTGGAGGCGGCGCAGTCGATCGCGCGCCAGCTGCGACTGCGCAACCTGGGCGGCATCATCATCATCGACTTCATCGACATGGGCAACGACGAGCACAAGGAGGCTGTGCTCGCCGAACTCGGCAAGGCCCTGGCACGCGACCGCACGCGCGTGAGCGCTTCGGGCTTTTCGGGCCTGGGCTTGATCGAGGTCACGCGCAAGCGCACGCGCGAGTCCCTGGCACACGTGCTGTGCGAGCCCTGCCCTGTCTGCCACGGTCGCGGTGAGCTCAAGACCGCGCGCACGGTCTGCTACGAGATCCTGCGCGAAATCACGCGTGAATCCCGCCAATTCAACCCGCGCGAATTCCGCATCCTGGGCGCGCAGGCGGTCATCGACATGTTCCTCGAGGAAGAGTCGCAGGCGCTGGCCATGCTCTCGGACTTCATCGGCAAGCCGGTCTCGCTGGCGGTGGAGACCGCCTACTCGCAGGAGCAGTACGACATCATCCTCATGTGAGGCCGGCCGCCGGGGAGTGCGCGTCCCCGACAAGCGCCTGCTGCACGGCCCACAGCCGGTCCTGCCCCCACACCGCGACCTCGCCGACGCGAAACGAAGGCACGCCCCACAGGCCCAGCGCGAACATCTCGCGCCGGTTTTCCTCAGCCGTGGCGCGCCAGCCTTGGTCCTCCAGCGCCTCTTGCGCGTCGCGCCATCCCAGGCCGGCGCGCTCGACGATGCGCCGCAAACCCGTGTCGCTGCCCGCGTCGATGCCCTCGGCCCACACGCCGTGCATGAAGGCGCGGACGTATTCCTCCGCCCGGCCCGCGCGCAGCGCGAGGGCCAAGATCGCCAGGCCGCGCTCGGTGGGCCGCCCTACCGGGTCGTTGAGCCGGCCGAAGGCGATGCCGCGCAGGCGCGCCTCGCGAGCGGTGTCCTGCACGATGTAGAAGCGCTTTTCGCGTGGTACCGGCAGGCCGCGCATGACCATCGGCAGCACGAAGCGCAGGCGTAACTGCGCGCCGGTGTGGCGCGCCAGGTCGAAAACCCGAGGTGCCGCGATCGCTGAGTAGGGGCTGCGCAACGAAAGAAAGAAGTCAAGCACGGGCGCGCCCGGCGCGGGCGTATTCCGGGTGAGGTCCTCGCCGGGCGGGTAGAGAGGACCGCCGGTACCGGGACGCGCGGCATCCAGCGCCTGCAGCCGGCGTTCGAGGTGATGCAGCCGGTCGATGCCCCAGTACCACTCGCCGGCGTAATGGAACGTGGCGCCCAGGTAATGCCCAAGGCGAGTACGCAGTCGCTCGGCATCGGCCAGGTGCTGCGCCACCACGGCGCTGGGCGCCGACGGCGTGGCAGCCGGCATGCCGGTTTCTGCCCACAGGGCGGCGCCTACCTGCTGCGCCACCTCGACGAAGCTGCCGTCCATGGCCGCCGCGACCAGGCGCGCGGTGGCCGCGGCGACGGCAGCGTCGCCAGGCTGGGCGCCGCCGTCGGCGAAGTCCAGCGCGTGGCGCTGCGCCAGCAGCGCGGCGTCGCGCCGGCTGTAGGCAACGAGCATGGCGCGTTCCGGCGCAGCGGCGTCGGTGGGCGGACCGACCACGTGCGGCAGCAGCGAAACATCGTAGCGCGCCGCAAGCTGCGGCAACGCCTGGGCGGCCAGTGCGCTGTACGGATCGTCGCTCTGGTGGAAGTAATGCACCACGTGGGGCTGGCCGCGCGCGCGGCGCGCGCGCTCTGCCCGCTCGCGCTGGCGCTCCAGCCGTACCTGCGAGAGCATGCGCGCCATGATCGCCGGCATCAACAGGGTCTTGAGCGACATGCGGGTCCTTTCGAGCCGATCGCTGCGATCAGGCGCGCGCGCGCCGCAGCGCGTGCCCAGGTGGTGCACGCGCGGGCGCATCCGTGCCCCCTGCATGCCGGGGACGCACCTCGCGCGCGGCCAGCTGGCGCATGAAACCGTCGACCAGGTCGGCCAAGGCCTGCACGAATTGCGGCGCGTCGAGATCCTGCTCCTCGCTCCACAGCGCGTTGCGCACCGCGCCCAGGAACGCGCGCGAGAGCACGAACATTTCCGTCGGCGTGAGCAGGCGCTCGAAAGCCAAGCCCTGCGCGTCGGCCGATACCGACGCCAGGATCTGCGCGAGGAAAGCGTTGCGCCCGTCCATCGAGCGCACGTCCGGACGCGCCAGCGCCCACTCGAGCAGCGCCTTCTGCGCTCCGCGCCGCTTGCCCATGGCGTCGAGCCACAGGCGGATCACCGCGCGCGTGTCGTGGCGCCGGCCGTCCGCTGCCAGGCGTCCCACCTGCGCCACCAGCGTCTGGCGCTGCTTGTCCAGGCGAGACTCGACCAGCGCGCGCATGACTTCGTCGATGCCGGAGAAGTACTGGTACAGCGTGCCGACCCCGTAGCCCGAGCGCTCGGCAATCGCCGCGACCTTAAAGCCATCCAGGCCCTCTTCCTCGAGAACCTGAATCGCCGCCTCGAGAATGGCCTCGACGGTGGCCCGCGAGCGCTCCTGCTTGGGCGCCCTCGTGTCTGTGCTGGCGGACTTCCGATGGTGCCGGGCAGGGCGCATGGCGGTGGCAGAAAATATGAAACACTAATGTGAATCAGGTTCATATACTATGCCTCGCGGCAGGCTGCGGTCAAGGCCGGCGCCGTGGCACCGGTGATACGGCGCATTTCCTGCGCGCGGAGGCGGCGATGGGTCGAATCGGCAAGGTTCTGTTCTGGGCGGCGGTCGTCGGCGCCGGGCTGGCGGCGTCCGCTTACGCTCTGCGCACGCCGCTCACCATGGCCATGCTCGGGCGCGTGGCCGAGGCCAATGCCGGTCGCGACAGCGTGGCTGAGCTTGCCGACGGCCTGCACGTCGCGCTGTGCGGCACGGGTTCGCCGTTTCCCGACCCGGCGCGCGCCGGGCCCTGCACTGCCGTCATCGCCGGCACGCGCGTATTCGTGGTCGACGCCGGCGAGGGCAGCGCGCGCAACCTCGCCCGCATGGGAGTCCCGGCGGCGCGCATCGAGGCGATCCTCATCACGCACTTTCATTCAGACCACATCGACGGGCTGGCGCCGCTGCTGCTGCAGCGCTGGGCCATGGCGTCGGCGCAAAGCCCGCTGGCGGTGCGCGGGCCGGCGGGCATCGAGCGTGTTCTCGCCGGTCTGCGCGAGGCATACGCGAGCGACACGGCCTACCGAGTCGCGCACCACACGCAAAAAGTGATGCCGCCGGACGGCGCCGGCGGCCGCGCGCTGGCGTTCACGCTGCCGCCGCCCGGCCAGGGCGACACCGCCACCGTGATCGATGATGGCGGGCTCAAGGTCACCGCGTTTCGCGTGCGCCATGCGCCGGTCGAGCCGGCGGTGGGCTACCGTTTCGATTACAAGGGTCGTTCGGTGGTGATCAGCGGCGACACCGCCAAGACGCCGACGCTGGTGGCGGCCGCGCGCGGCGCCGACCTGCTGCTGCACGAGGCCTTGCAGCCGCGCATGGTCGGGCTGCTGGAACAGGGCTTCGCCGCGCGCAGCGTCGCGAACCTCGCGCAAATCATGCGCGACATCGTCGACTACCACAGCACGCCCGAGGAGGCTGCGCAACAGGCTGCCGCGGCCGGCGTGCGCCGCCTCGTCCTCAACCACATCGTGCCGCCGCTTCCGGCGCGCTTCATGAACGCGGCATTCTTAGGCGATGCGGCACGGCATTTCGCCGGGCCGATCATCATCGGCGTGGACGGCATGGTGTTCAGCCTGCCGGCCGGCGGCGACGCGATCGTCGAGAGCAGGGCCTGGCGATGAGCGCGTTGCCCAGGCTCGACCAGGCGTCGGTACTGCGCACGCCCGAGGCCCGCTTCGCCAACATCGTCGACTTCCCGTGGACGCCGCGCTTCGTGCAATTAGGCGGCCTGCGCATCGCCTGCGTGGACGAAGGGCCGCGCGCGGCGGCGCCGGTGCTGCTCATGCATGGCGAACCGAGCTGGTCTTATCTTTACCGCAAGATGATCCCCGGGCTGCTCGCCGCCGGACATCGCGTCGTCGCGCCTGATCTGGTGGGATTCGGGCGCTCCGACAAGCCGTCGCGCGCCTCCGACTACTCCTATGCCAACCACGTCGCGTGGATGCGCGCCTGGGTCGAAGCCCTGGACCTGTCGCGCATCACCCTGTTCTGCCAGGACTGGGGCTCGCTGATCGGGCTGCGCCTGGCCACCGCGATGCCGGAACGCTTCGACCGCATCGTGCTCGCCAACGGTGCTCTGCCGACCGGCATGCAGGAGCACACGCCGCGCGCGTTCCGGATCTGGCGCGCGTTCGCCCGCTTAAGCCCGTGGTTCCCGATCGGGCGCATCGTCGCGGCCGGCTGCGCGACCAGGCCGCCCGCGGCCGTGATCGCTGCCTACGACGCGCCCTTTCCCACGTCCGCCCACAAGACCGGGGCACGCCTGTTTCCCGGTTTCGTGCCGATCACGCCGGACGACCCCGAGCGCGCGAACAACGAACTCGCCTGGCAGGTGCTGCGAGGGTGGCAGAAGCCGTTCCTGACGTTATTCAGCGACCGCGACCCGATCACCCGCGGCGGCGAGCGCGCCTTCGTCGCCGGCGTGCCGGGCGCGGCCGGCCAGCCGCACGCGCGCGTGCGCGATGCCGGGCATTTCCTGCAGGAAGACAAGGGCGAGGAACTCGCCCGTGCCCTTGCGGACTTCATTGCCGCCACGCCGACCGGCACGCCTGCCGAGTCCCGCTCGACCCCGACGTCAGACACCCCTTGAACCTGTTCCTGCGAATCGTGCTCCTGACTGTCTACCTGCTGGCAGCCGCCAGCCTGGTCTGGCCATTGCCGGGCGCGGCCGGTGCGTGGCTGCAGCGCGCGACGCTGGCGATCCTGGCGATACACGCGGTCGAATTGCTCCTGTTCTTCGGCCACGTGCGCCGTTATCGCGGCGCGCTGGCGGCGAGCATCTTGCTGACGCTGCTGTTCGGGCTGTTTCACTGGAAGCCGCTCGCCGACGCAGAGCGCCGGCGCGAGCTGCCATGAGTTCCTCGACAACGCGCTGCCTCCCCGGCCCCGGCTTCACCTGCGCACTTGTGCTCGCGGCACTGCTGGCGTGCGGCCCCGCCGTCGCCGCTGTGCCCGGCAAGGCGCGACCGAACATCGTGCTGCTGCTCGCCGACGACTGGGGCTTTTCCGATGTCGGCGCCTTCGGCGGCGAGATCGCCACACCGAGCCTGGACGAGCTTGCCAGGCGCGGCGTGAGATTCTCCAATTTCCACGTCACGGCGTCATGCGCGCCCACGCGCGCGATGCTCCTGACCGGGGTCGACAACCACCGCAACGGTGTCGGCAACATGCCGGAGAACATTCCGCGCGAGCACCTCGGCCGGCCGGGTTACCTGGGCGTGCTCGATCGCAACGTCGTGACCGTTGCGAGCCTGCTGCGCGACGGCGGCTACCGCACCCTGATGGCGGGCAAGTGGCACTTGGGGCACGAGGCACACAACCTGCCCGGCGCGCGTGGCTTCGAGCGTTCCTTCATCCAGGCCGACAGCGGGTCGGACAACTGGGAGGGCCGCCTGTATCTGGCCATCAAGGACCGCGTGTACTGGTACGAGAACGACAAGCCCGCCGCGATTCCGAAGGACTTCTACTCGTCGACCTTCTTCACCGACAAGGCGCTCGAATACCTGCGCGCCGGCGCCGGTTCGGGCAAGCCATTCTTCGCCTACGTTGCCTACCAGGCCAACCACATTCCGCTGCAGGCGCCCAAGGCCTTCGTCGACAAGTACCGGGGGAAGTACAAGGACGGCTGGACGGTGCTGCGCGAAGAGCGCCGCAAGCGCGCCGTCGAACTGGGAATCATGCCGAAGGATGCGGCGATGGTGGTGATGCCCACCACGCGCGACTGGAACACGCTGTCCGAGGCGCAAAAGGCCTACGAGGCGCGCCGCATGGAGGTCTACGCCGCCATGGCCGACGCGATGGACCACGAGGTCGGGCGTCTCGTGGCCTACCTCAAGTCGTCCGGGGAGTACGACAACACGGTGTTCCTGTTCCTGTCCGACAACGGCGCCGAGGCGTCCGACCCCTACGCCGTACTGTCCGCGCGCCTGTGGCTGGGCTGGAATTACTCGCGCGACATCGAAAGCCTGGGCGCCAAGGGCGCATATACGATCATTGGGCCGAGCTGGGCCAGCGCTGCGGCCTCGCCGCTGAGCACCTACAAG
This sequence comes from Burkholderiales bacterium, assembly GCA_046160545.1. Classification (GTDB taxonomy): domain Bacteria; phylum Pseudomonadota; class Gammaproteobacteria; order Burkholderiales; family JAEUOS01; genus JAEUOS01. Next base: position 3,599 of record JBJXGS010000322.1, on the reverse strand, counting down.
TTCTACGGCGGCGAAGGCGGTATTCGCGTGCCCCTGATCGTCGCCGGCCCCGGCATCGAGTCCGGCCGCATCGTCAACGCCTTCACGCATGTCAGCGACATCGTTCCGACCCTGCTGCAATTGGCCGGCGTGGCGGCACCGGCAGGAAGCTACCAGGGCCGCGCCGTCGTCACGCCGACCGGGACCAGTCTCGTGTCGGCGCTGCGCGGCCTCACCGATCGCGTGCACGATCCGGAGAAGACGATCGGCTACGAGCTCTCCGGCAGTGCCGCCCTGTTCAAAGGCGACTACAAGCTCGTGCGCGTGTTGCCGCCGGTCGGTGACGGCCAGTGGCACCTCTATGACATCACCGCCGACCCGGGCGAAACGCGCGACCTGCGCGCAGTCATGCCGGAGCTGTTCGAGCGCATGCAGGCCCACTACGAGGACTACGCGCGCGCCAACGGAGTCCTGCCGATGCCGCCGGATTTCGACCCGGTGCGCCAGGTGCAGATCAACGCCTTCTACAACGCCTACCTGCCGCGCCTGGCGCGTGCGGCACCCTGGATCGTCGCCCTGCTCCTCGCCGCCGCCGCGACCATGGTGTGGCGGCGGCGGCGTGCCACTGCGCGCTGAATCCGCGTGCCGCCGGAATACAAAGCATGAAGCTGCGCACAGTCCTCGTCACCGCCGCGCTCGCGATCGCCGCGATCGCCGGCGTCGCGTACGCCAATCGTCTTGTGATCCTGCAATACTCGCTGGGTTGGTACACCGACCTGCGCCATCCACGCGCGGCGTATCGCCCGGCGCCGTGGCAGGCGGGGCCCGACCGGCCTGCCGCCCCGCCTTCGGCGCGGCCGCCGAACATCGTGGTCATCGTTGCCGACGACCTCGGCATCAACGACGTCACCGCCCACGGCGGCGGCTACGCCGCGCTGGGCGTGCCCACGCCCGCCATCGATGCCATCGGGCGCGACGGCGTCGTCTTCGAGCGCGGCTATGCCGGCAGCGCGGTGTGCACGCCTTCGCGCGCGGCGCTCATGACCGGGCGCTACCCGTGGCGCTTCGGCCTCGAGTTCACCCCGACGCCGGGGGCAATGGCGCGCGTCGCGCCGGCGCTGTATGCGGACCAGACGCGCCTGCGCACGGTGATCATCGACCACGCGAAGGCCGCAAATGCAAAGCCGTTCAACGAGCTCGGCATGCCGCCGTCGGAACAAACCATCGCCGAGTTGCTCAAGGCGCGCGGCTACCACAGCATCCACATCGGCAAGTGGCACCTGGGCAGCACGCCGGAAATGCGGCCCAACAACCAGGGTTTCGACGAAACCCTGTTCATGGAAAGCGGCCTGTACCTGCCGCGCCGGCACGCGCGGGTGGTCAACTCGGAGCAGGACTTCGACCCCATCGACCGCTTCTTCTGGCCCAACATGCGTTTCGGCGTGAGCTACAACGGCGGCGCGTGGTTCGAGCCGGACAAGTACCTGACCGACTACTTCACCGACGAGGCCGTGCGGGCCATTGCGCAGAACCGCCATCGGCCTTTCTTCCTCTACCTCGCGCACTGGGGCGTGCACACGCCCCTGCAGGCTGCCAGGGAGGATTACGACGCGCTCGCCGGCATCGCCGACCATCGTCAAAGGGTCTACGCGGCGATGATCCGCGCGCTCGACCGCAGCGTCGGCCGCGTGCTCGCGGCCCTGCGCGAGCACGGCCTCGACGACAACACCCTGGTGATCTTCACCAGCGACAACGGCGCCCCCGGCTACCTTGGGCTGCCGCAGGTGAACCGCCCGTACCGCGGCTGGAAGCTGACGCTTTTCGAGGGCGGCCTGCGCGTGCCCTACGTGGCCAGGTGGCCGGCGCGCATCGCCGCGGGCACGCGCCATGCGCCACCGGTCTCGAACATCGACATCCTGCCGACCGTGCTTGCGGCTGCGGGAGCGAGTGCGCCGCGCGATCGCACTATCGACGGCGTGGACCTGCTGCCGCATCTGGCCGGGCGCGCCGCGCCCGTGGCGCCGCGCGCGCTGCACTGGCGCGGCGGCCCGTACCGGGCCGTGCAGTCGGAGGGATGGAAACTCATCGTCGGCGGGCGCGCCGGGAAGACCTGGCTGTTCGACCTCAACACCGATCCGACCGAGCGCACCAACCTCGCCGAGCGCGAGAGCGCGCAGGTGGCGCGCCTCAAGGCGCTGCTGGACCAGCACCATGCCGGCATGCCGCCGCCGCTGTGGCCGTCGTTCATCGAAGTGCCGGTGTCCATCGACAAGACCCTGGACCAGAAGGAAGCGCCCGGCGACGAGTACACCTACTGGTACAACTGAGGAAATGGCCGAGCCGAAGGGACCTTCGCGCCTGGTCATCGGCCTGGCGCTCGGCGTCGCCGCTTGCGCGGCCCTGGTGGCGGCGTGGATCTGGCTCGCGCGGCCGGCGGCGGTGGGCGTAAGGGCAGAGCGCGCAAACTGCCCATTGCCCGGCGAAGCGCCCGACGCGCGGCACGCCGGCATGGTGTGGGTGCCCGGCGGCAGTTTCGATATCGGCGACACCGTCTATGCCGAGGAAGGACCGCTGACGAGGACCACCGTTGCCGGGTTCTGGATCGACCGCACCGAAGTTACCAACGCGCAGTTCGCCGCGTTCGTCGCCGCCACCGGCTACGTGACGGTGGCCGAGCGCGCGGTCGACCGCGACCGCCATGCGCACCTGCCGCCGCAGATGCAAAAGCCCGGTGCGGTGGTCTTCACCATGCCCACCGACCTGCGCGACGGCGGCGACCTGCGGCAGTGGTGGCGCTATGTGCCGGGCGCGAACTGGCGTCATCCGGGCGGCCCGGGCAGCGGCTTGGCCGGGCGCGCCGCGCATCCAGTGGTGTCGGTCGCCCTGGAGGACGCGCAGGCCTATGCGCGCTGGAAGGGGCGCAGCCTGCCGACCGAAGCCCAGTGGGAGTGGGCGGCGCGCGGCGCTCGGGCCGACGCCCTGCCCGCGCGCGACCAGCCGCGCGAGGCCAACACCTGGCAGGGGCTGTTTCCCGTCATCAACGACGCCAGCGACGGCTTCGCGGGCAGCGCGCCGGTCGGCTGCTATGCGCCCAACGCGCTGGGCCTATACGACATGATCGGCAACGTGTGGGAACTGACCGCGGATGCCTGGACCGAGAACCACGCCGCGCTGCCGAACGACCCTTCGCAGGGACTGCAGCCGATGCGCCGCGATACCGGCAGCGGCGCCCGCGTCATCAAGGGCGGTTCCTTCCTGTGCGCCCCGAATTACTGCATGCGCTATCGAGCGGCGGCGCGCCAGGCGCAGGAAGACGACCTCGCCGCCAGTCACGTTGGCTTTCGCACCGTTCTGGTTGCCCCCGGGCCTTGAGAATCGGAGCATGCGCCGCATGCGCCCGCCTGTATATTCGCGTGGCGGCGTGCGGCGTGCCCAAATCAAGCCAAGGAAAGCTGCGCCACGAAAACCCGCATCATGACATCCGCCATCATCATCTTCGCCCACGGCGCCCGCGATCCCGAATGGGCGCGGCCGTTCGAACGCCTGCGCGACGCGGTCGCGGCGCGGGCAAGCGCCGGGCAAGTGCGACTGGCCTTCCTCGAATTCATGCAGCCTGACCT